>NZ_JBFLKW010000011.1:0-83976 GCF_040743205.1 Corynebacterium sp. 045007 | reverse complement strand
CTGAATAACCGGCCACGGGTAGTGCTCGACGGGTTAACTCCCCGGGAGGTAATCTCTGGTGTTATCCATGATGCAATGACCGCCTGACCCTACCGTCCGAAAAATGGCTTGAAAGTGTCATAAACTCACACAGTTTCACATCTGCAGCCCATAATTCTTGGAGTTGTCAGTTCTTGCGGCTAAGTAGCAAAAAATGTGCCCGCCAGCGATACGCCAAGCGGACACAATTTTGCTGCCTTCCCCACCCTGCCCCCCCCTGCTCAGGAACTTCCTGATCTTACGGTTTGTCTACTCCTTGCGCTTCTTGTTCTGGTAGACGATTGCGCCGGCAATGCCGATAAACACGGCGACCACTGCTACAACGGTGCCAATGACCAACGGGCTCATGCCCTCATCTTCCATGTCCGACGAGGATGCGGATGCCTGAGAATCCGTATCCGAGGAGTCAGATTCATTCGACGCATCTTCTGACGAGTCCTTTGACGTTTCCTGTTCCGACTCTCCCTTGGCCAGAATCGGCTTATCGGATGGAGTCGGGCCGTTCTTGTCAGTCGGTCGCCAGTCAGGCCCCTTAGTTGGCTTGTTGTCCAGGAGGAATGCGAGCTGGAACGGCTGATCGATGCCACTGACCTCTTCATCCGGGCGATAGTTAGCCATTCGGACAGTCGCGTAGTAGTAGCCGGCGTTGGCTACAGGTCGTCCTCCAACATTAGATTCTCGGTTGTTGTATTCGACCGGACGATCTGTTGACAAGTTCAGGTCCTCGGAATCCTGATAAAAGTGCATTGTTCCATCCGCAACGGAAACCTCGAACGGATTCAGCAGGGCAACTCCCATGGAATCGGCATTATCGCGCTCCGAATTTCCAGTGCGGGCAGCAATCACTGGTCGCTGACCCCACTCGACAGGGATCTTGTAGAACTTCTGTTCACCGGGCACGATTGTGTCAGAGATGGTATCCCCAGATTTAACTCCCGGCGCTTGGGCTGCGTTATTGCCACCGTTTACGGGCTTGGCCTCTCCAAAAGTGGCCTTTTTGTAGGCTTTGTCGCCGGTCGAAGAAGACCGCCCCTCATTTAGTTTGTCAGCATCCTGCTTCTTCAGGACTGGCTCAAACTGGACGCTAACCTCGACCTTCACCGGTTCATCACGATAGTCCGCTACTGAATCACCGTCATAGACCCACACGTTATTTGCGACGAGCCACTTGGTTTGATCGCAACTGGATTCGATGCGGTCACTATCCCATGCAAGAACGCTTGCATCGGCCGAAGTTGGAGTCCACGAATCGGCACTAGCTTCGGCGCCAGTCAGCGACCCCATACGACCGTCGTCCTGGCATTTTCCGCCAGTTTCATTGATGATTTCGTCAACTTCAGTTCGGACATCCTGCTGGCCCTTACCCTCAGCATCGATATTCGCTAACACCTTTGAGGTAACAATCGCGTTGTGTCCCTTCGGCACTGCGATTCGGTAGTAGAGCGGGGTGCGATCGTGCTGGGCAACCTCTGGCACCAGCGTCGTCTGGTACTTGCCCTCGCCGAGCCATTTCGCGCCTTCCTTAGTCTCGGAGAACTCGAAAGGAGTACCCGTGGTTTCGTAGCCCTGCACTGACCGCTGAGTCAAGAACTTCATGTGGTCTGCAAGCTGGGTAGCATCGTCCGCAGTCATGCTCTGTCCACCGGATACCTGCGCAACACACTCCAGCTCAGCGCGAGCTTCTTCATCGACCTTGAAGCCCACTGTGTGAATCGTCAGGCCAACACCCTGCCCTGCCAGTTCCTTCGCAACCTCACACACCGGTGGCGGCGCGCAGGTGTCGATACCGTCAGAGACCAAAATAATTGACCGCTCACCGTCTGGGCCAAGCTCATCAGCCGCCTTACGCAGTGCATTGCCGATCGGCGTGTAGCCCTGAGCTTCCAACCCGGCAATCCTGCTCTTCAGGCCTTCTTTGTCGACCTTTTGGACAGGCGACAGCACCTCGATGTCCTGGCAACCACGTTCGCGGTTGGATTCATCACTGGATTCGCGCTGGCCATAAACCAGCATGCCAAGCAGCGCATCATCCGGGAGGGAGTCAATCAGCTCCGTGGATGCGCGCTTTGCCGCATCGAGGCGGGTGCCTCCGGCGTCGTCGGCAAGCATCGAACCAGACAGATCCATGATTAGCTCTGCTTTTGCTTCGCCCGTACCCCCTTCGCCCGTAGGAGCGGGCTGTTCCATCCCGGACGGCGAAGGCGAATCTTGGGCTGCCGCCACCGGAGCCGGAATCGCACTAAACCCAATCGTCCACGCAGCCAACAACAGAGTGACAACGATGGTTACCCTTAGGCGCTTTGAACTACTTGACGAAAAACTATCTTTAAAAAAGTCTTGAACTACCACCATCACAGCGCCTCAAACTGTTTTCCCAACTACAAAAATCAATCGTGTTGGTAGTTTTTCACAGTGACCCCGGTCACGCTAGAGGTGTTTTTAACGACTAAACAAATGCCGTCTGAACAATTCATGAACCATGAGAAAATCGCACAGCCGTTGGGGAGCCAGCAAAGCAAAAACGCAGCCCCTGACCAGCGAATACTAAACAGGGGCTGCGAAAGTACTAATTCTAGTAACCACTATTAAATTTTTCTTAGCCGACCTACGCCGAAACTAAGCCTCAACGAGCTTGTAAATCCAACCGTGGGTATCCTCAACCTCGCCGTGCTGGATACCGGTCAGGCGCTCGCGCAGCTTCATAGTCCACTCGCCCGTCTCGCCGCCGTTGACCTCAAACTCGCCCTCAGCGGACTTCACAAAACCGACCGGGGTGATGACTGCAGCGGTACCGCAGGCGAATGCCTCGCTCATAACACCGGAGGTGGCATCATTCTTCCATTCCTCGGTGGAAATGCGACGCTCCTCGACATTCATGCCCAGATCCTGAGCAGCCTGCAGCAGCGATGCCCGAGTAATGCCCGGCAGCAGCGAACCAGACAGCTCTGGAGTCACCAGCCGAACACCCGCGTCAGCATTCTCATCCGGGTAGATGAACGCCAGGTTCATGCCGCCCATCTCCTCGATGTACTTGCGCTCGACAGCGTCCAGCCACACAACCTGGTCGCAGCCCTTTTCCTCTGCCTGCTGCTGAGCCGCCAGCGAAGCTGCGTAGTTACCTGCGAACTTCGCAGCACCGGTACCGCCCGGCGCGGCACGCACGTACTCGTGGGAGATCCACACGGTCACCGGGTTAATACCACCGGAGAAGTACGCGCCAGCAGGTGAAGCGATGAGCAGGAAGGTGTAAGAGTTCGACGGGTGCACGCCCAGGGTGCTCTCGGTGGAGAACATGATTGGACGCAGGTACAGGGATTCTTCGCCACCAGCTGGCGGCACCCATGCTGCATCGGCTTCAACCAGCAGGCGGATTGCCTCGAGGAAGGTCTCCTCCGGCAGCTGCGGCATTGCAATGCGGTCAGCGGAGCGCTGGAAGCGACGAGCGTTCTGCTCCGGGCGGAAAGTAACAATGGAACCATCCGGCATGCGATACGCCTTCAGTCCCTCAAAAATCGACTGCCCGTAATGCAGGACCGAAGAAGACGGCTGCATTTCAATCGAACCGTATGCCTGCAGCTTGGCGCCATGCCAGCCTTTGTCTGCAGTCCAGTCAATTCGGACCATGTGGTCGGTGAAGTGCTTACCGAAACCAGGGTTGGCCAAAATCTCCTCGCGCTCGGCATCAGAGAGTGGATTCGGGTTACGTTCGATTGCAAATTCCAAAGCAGACATGTCTTTCATCCTAAACCGTCGAGGATCGAGTCGTATCAATACTCGCCCCCGAAAGACCGTGTTAGTCAGGGCAATGTCAGCGTCGCGGGCACTAGGCGCGGGTACATTCCAATAGTCGTGGCGCTGGCTCGTCAGTCCGCTGTCCAGGGGTGAAGGACACGAACCGGCAAATAGGGATACGGTGGTGTACCACATAGTACGACTACAAGGAGATGCAACTACATGTCAGTCCCCGCTAACAATGATTCGGCACAGCTCGGCGCCTCTCGCAACGCCGCTGTTTTGTCCAATTACCTGCCGGCTATCGGCACTCGCGTGGTCATCGCTGCCGACAACTCTCTGCCCGCGGACGCCGACGCGGTTCTCGTCGCGCTTATCGACGGCGAGGATGGCCTCGAGCTGGTCGCACCCGAGGCCATCGGTTCGGTTGCAGAGCAGCTGCTCGCCTCCTTTGAGGCAGTCTCCGCCAGCGCTAAGGCCGAGTCCGTGACCACCATCCCGGCTCCTGCTGGCCTGGATGTCGACAGTGTCACGGGCGTTGGCGTGGGTTCTGAGGACCTGGATGCCGAGGACATCCGCCGTGCCTGCGGCGCCGCTGCGCGCCGTATGACCAAGGCCAAGGTGGTCTTTAACACTCTCGGCGCCATCGATCCGCAGGCTGCAGCCGAGGGCTTTGCGCTGGGCGCTTACGCTTACTCCGGTCAGAAGAGCGACGAAGAAAGCAACGAGGCCACCCAGAAGGTGGTTGTGTTGGGCGCTGATGACGACGTCGTAAAGCGCGCTGCAGCGATTGTGGATGCCGTTGCCACCGCGCGTGACTTCGTCAATACAGCATCGTCGCACCTCTACCCCGAGACGTTTGCTGACGCTGCTGCAGCGCTAGGCCGTGACGCGGGGCTCGAGGTCGAGGTGCTTGACGACGACGCTCTGCGCGCCGGCGGTTTCGGAGGCCTCAATGCCGTGGGTGGTGGATCCTCGCGCGGGCCGCGCCTGGTGCGCCTGATTTGGAAGGGCGATGAGTCGGCAGAGAATTCGCTGGGCCTGGTCGGTAAGGGCATCACCTTTGATACTGGCGGTATTTCGCTGAAGCCGGGCGCCAGCATGGAGAACATGATCTCCGATATGGGCGGCGCTGCGGCTGTTATTGCCACAGTCGTCCTGGCTGCTCGCCTAGGCGTATCCACCCCAGTGACCGCAACTGTTCCAATGGCGGAGAACATGCCGGGTGGTAAGGCGTACCGTCCGGGCGATGTCATTACGCAGTACGGCGGTAAGACCATTGAGATTCTGAATACCGACGCTGAGGGCCGCCTCGTACTCGCAGACGCCATTGTCCGCGCCTGCGAAGACAAGCCGACTCACCTGATTGACACCGCTACCCTGACCGGTGCGCAGCTGGTCGCTCTTGGCGAGCGCACCCCGGGCGTCCTGGGTAACGACGAGTTCCGTGACCGTGTTGCAGAGCTGTCTCAGAGCATTGGTGAAAATGGTTGGGCAATGCCGATTCCAGTTGAGCTAGCAGAGGCGCTGAAGTCGCCGGTGGCTGACCTGCGGAATGTCACGAACTCTCGCTTTGGCGGTATGAGTGTTGCAGCTGCATACCTGCGCGAATTCGTTGGCGAGGATGTTGAATGGGTTCACATCGACGTTGCCGGTCCGGCCTTCAACACCACCGGGGAGTATGGTTATACCCCGAAGCGGGGCACTGGTGTTCCGGTTCGGACGATGTTCTCTGTGATTGAGGATTTGGCAACGAAGTAGCCGGTCATCCGACTGCGTCCCGCCCGGCTGGAATCATGGCTGGAATGAGCTATTCCAAGCACCAGTCGAAAGCGGGCGCAGCCCACGGGGCAAGCAGAGTTTTCAACCTGTAAGCTAATTTGTAATAACCGTCTTAAAACGAGATTTCTTAACTTTTCGAGGAGTGCACAAACATGGCGACCTCTATTGAGATGCCGGAGCTCGGTGAATCAGTTACCGAAGGCACCATTACCACCTGGCTGAAGAAGGTCGGCGACACCGTCGAGGTCGACGAACCGTTGCTCGAGGTTTCCACCGACAAGGTCGACACCGAAATTCCATCTCCGGTCGCCGGTGTTCTCACCGAGATTCTCTTTGAAGAAGACGACACCGTCGATGTTGGCGAGGTCATCGCAAAGGTCGGCGAGCCGGGCGAAGAGCCGGAAGGCGCTGACGATTCCGCTGAGGAGACCGAGGAAGAGGCTCCGAAGGAAGACGCTGAAGAGCCAAAGAAGGAAGCACCGAAGGCCGCCTCCGGTTCCGCTACTGACGTTGAGATGCCGGAGCTTGGCGAATCCGTCACCGAAGGCACCATCACCACCTGGCTGAAGAAGGTCGGCGACACCGTCGAGGTCGACGAACCGTTGCTCGAGGTTTCCACCGACAAGGTCGACACCGAAATTCCTTCCCCAGTCGCAGGCACCCTGCTCGAGGTCCTCTACGACGAAGACGACACCGTTGACGTCGGCGAAGTCATCGCTCGCGTTGGCGATGCAGACGCTGCTCCGGCTGCCAAGGAAGAGGCTGAAGAGGCATCTGCCGCAGTCGAGAAGGACGAGGAGCCAGTAAAGGCTAACGAGGAGACTGAGGAAGACTCCACTGACGTTGACGCTGGCGACGCTACTGACGTTGAGATGCCGGAGCTCGGCGAATCCGTCACCGAAGGCACCATCACCACCTGGCTGAAGAAGGTCGGCGACACCGTCGAGGTCGACGAGCCACTGCTCGAGGTTTCCACCGACAAGGTCGACACCGAAATTCCTTCCCCAGTCGCAGGCACCCTGCTCGAGGTCCTCTACGACGAAGACGACACCGTTGACGTCGGCGAGGTCATCGCTCGCGTTGGCAGTGGCCAGCCAAAGAAGGCTGCACCGAAGAAGGAAGCTCCAAAGGCTGAATCCAAGCCGGAGCCAAAGAAGGAAGCTCCAAAGGCAGAGTCCAAGCCGGAGCCAAAGAAGGAAGAGCCGAAGAAGGAGACTCCGAAGGCTGAGGCTCCGAAGGCTGAATCCAAGCCTTCCGCTAACAAGGACGTTCCTTACGTCACCCCGCTGGTCCGCAAGCTGGCTGACAAGCACGGCGTTGACCTGACTAAGGTCGAGGGCTCTGGAATCGGCGGCCGCATTCGTAAGCAGGATGTTCTGCGCGCTGCCGAGGGCGGCCAGGAGACTACTGCTGAGTCCGGCTCCAACTGGTCCACCAAGGGCGTTCGCCCTGAGCTCGCTGAGCTGCGCGGCACCACCCAGCGTGTCAACCGCATCCGCGAGATTACCGCTGCCAAGACCCTCGAGTCTCTGCAGACTTCCGCACAGCTGACCCAGGTCCACGAGGCCGATATGACTGCCATCTGGGATTTGCGCGCTACTAAGAAGGCTGAGTTCGAGAAGAAGCACGGCGCAAAGCTGACCTTCCTGCCATTCTTTGCAAAGGCAATCGTTGAGGCTCTGGTCAGCCACCCGAACGTCAACGCTTCCTGGAACGAAGAGACCAAGGAGATTACCTACCACGAGCAGGTCAACCTGGGTATCGCTGTCGATACCGAGCGTGGTTTGCTCTCCCCGGTCATCCACAACGCTCAGGATATGTCCCTGCCGGAGCTGGCTGCTGCTATTGCGGACATCGCAGACCGCGCTCGCAACAACAAGCTGACCCCGAACGACCTGTCCGGCGGCACCTTCACCATTACCAACATCGGCTCCGAGGGCGCTCTGACCGACACTCCGATTCTGGTTCCGCCGCAGGCCGCAATGGTCGGCACCGGCGCGATTAAGAAGCGCGCAGTAGTCGTCACCGAGAATGAGGCAGATGCCATTGGTATTCGCGCCATGGTCTTCCTGCCAATTACCTACGATCACCGCCTGATCGACGGCGCTGATGCAGGTCGCTTCATGACGACCGTTGTTGATCGCCTCGAGGTTGCTAACTTCGAATCGGATTTGCAGCTCTAAGCAGCTTGCTCCCGTCCTGGGGTAGTAGCGCCGCGGGAAGCTAGCTGGCTTGCTAGCAGGAGGTTCTACCTCTTCCCTGCCCGCGTTAGTCGCACTTTGCGGCTGACGCGGGTATTTCTTTTGCCGCATTCGTCCCGCAGTTGAACCTAATCAGCGATTCCTTCAAATGCGCAGGCCCCCTATTCTTGGCTAGTGCTCAGATTTCACGTAGCCACACATAGCTAGCAAAGGCTCCATCGGCACAAAGAATTAACGTGCTGTTATTGCGCCGTTAAGCCATTAGCAGACAGCGGGAGGGTCGAACCGAAAGCAAAGCTGCAAGTAGCAAATGCGCATACTTTTTGTCCTGCCGAAATGCGAGAACACCACACACCCCCGCACACAGTTCCGGCTATCGCTTTCAGCTACACCGACGAGAGCTGAAGATAGCGATAATTAAATTCATTATTTGTTAACCTCGCCGTCACCTAGTTAGCAATTAGCCTTTACCAATCTAAGAAATCATTAGACAGCAGGCTTCTTTGGCGTGCCTATTTTTGCTCTCTGTACGTAACTTAGAAAGGTGGAGCATGTCCTCGGCTCCAGCGAATACTAGTTCGTCGACCGGGACCACATCATCTGAGCAATCGAGCTCCTCAGATAAGTGGTGGCACCTCTTCTTCGGCGGGCTTCTCGCAATCAACATCGTAATTTTTGTCTTCTGGGCTTATGACTTTGTGGGCCCGCAGGCAAATACGGCAATCCTTCTGATTACCATCGCGTTCGCCGTCTTCATGGCGTTCAACATCGGCGGTAACGACGTTGCTAACTCCTTCGGTACTTCAGTCGGTGCCGGCACCCTGAGCATGAAGCAGGCGCTTGTTGTCGCTTCAGTCTTTGAGGTTTCGGGCGCCGTCCTCGCTGGTGGCGAGGTTACTGACACCGTCCGTTCCGGCATTGTGGACCTGAACGCAATCCACGGTTTGGACCCGATGGAGTTCGCCTTCATCATGATGTCCGCGCTTCTCGGCGCGGCAGTGTGGCTCCTCGTTGCCACCCGCATGGGTTGGCCAGTCTCCACTACCCACTCCATCGTCGGCGGTATCGTCGGTGCCGCACTGACGGTCGGTTTCATCACCGGCAAGGGTGGCTGGAGCATGGTCCAGTGGAATCAGATTGGTCAGATCGCCGTTTCCTGGGTCCTCTCTCCGCTCCTCGGCGGTTTGGTCGCGTTCCTCCTGTTCGGCGGCATTAAGAACTCGATTCTCGTCTACAACGACAAGGCTTCCAAGCAGCTGCAGGCCATCCACCAGGAAAAGGCGGACCTCAAGGCGCAGCACCGCGACGACTTCGAAAAGCTCCCTGAGCACGATCAGATCTCGTACACCAACGCGATGCTTCGCGACGCGACGACGATGCGTGACAACGACTGGACTCCGGATGACCTGGAGTCTGAGTACTTCCGCAAGCTCGTCCACATCGAATCCAAGGTTGATGATGTCCGCGCTCACCGTGCGCTGGAAGCTTGGGTTCCGGGTCTAGCAGCCCTGGGCTCTATCGTCATCTCCGCGATGATGCTGTTCAAGGGTCTGAAGAACCTTCACCTAGGGCTTTCCAGCCTGGACAACTTTCTGATTATGGGCATGATCGCCACCGCAGTGTGGCTTGCCGTTTACATCTTCGCGCGTACTTTGAAGCGTCAGGATTTGGATCGTTCCACCTTCCTGCTGTTCAGCTGGATGCAGGTCTTCACCGCTGCTGCGTTCGCTTTCTCCCACGGCTCGAACGACATCGCTAACGCGCTTGGCCCGTTCGTGGCAATTCTGGATGTTCTCCGTACCAACGAGATCTCTTCCGAGTCTGGTGTTCCGCTGGCAGTCATGACCACCATGGGTGTCGCTCTCATCTCCGGTCTGTGGTTTATCGGCCGCTTCGTTATCAAGACCGTCGGTTCCGGCCTGACTGAGATCCACCCAGCATCGGGTTTTGCCGCAGAGCTTTCCGCTGCTGTGGTCGTTATGATTGCTTCCCTGCTGGGTCTGCCGGTTTCTTCCACCCACATTCTGATTGGTGCCGTTCTCGGTGTCGGTATCGTTAACCGTGCCGCTAACTGGAACCTGATGAAGCCGATTGGTTTGGCCTGGGTTATTACCCTTCCGGCCGCTGCAGGTATCTCGGCAATTACCGTTTCCATCCTCCGCGTCGTCTTCGGCTAAGCCCACAAAAGCACGCCACTTTTACCCCGGCGGTCACTTTCTAGTGACCACCGGGGTATTTTTACGTCTGGTGCTATCCAAGTAAGTCTGGCGCTATCCAAGTAACAAGGATTCTGAGGCTCACAGAATTTCGGCGTATCCTATAGGCCACCATGACTGCCCCAAGAAAACCTTTTACTCGCGCAGATAAATCCATTCGGGAATCAAGCTCCGACATCGAGATTCAACATCTCGGCCTTGTCGACTACGAAGAGACCTGGCACCTACAGGCAGACCTTGCTGCCAAGCGTGCGAAAGACCTAATTCCAGATCAGGTTCTCGTGCTTGAGCACCCGAGTCTTTACACAGCAGGAAAGCGCACCCAGCCGGAGGACCGTCCTACCAATGGGTTGCCGGTCGTCGATGTCGACCGCGGTGGCCGCATCACCTGGCACGGCCCGGGCCAGCTTGTGATGTATCCCATCATCAAGCTCGCTCAGCCGGTCGATGTGGTGGACTACGTCCGCAGACTGGAAGAAGCCCTCATTCAAACCGTTCGCCGAGCTGGCATCGCGGCTGCTGGCCGCATCGATGGCCGCTCGGGGGTATGGGTTCCCGCATCAAACGGACTGAGCGACCGAAAGATTGCGGCACTGGGAATCCGCGTGACCCATGGTGTAACCATGCACGGACTCAGTCTGAACTGCGACAACTCTATGGAGTTCTACAACTACATCATCCCGTGTGGCATCTCCGATGCTGGAGTGACCACCCTATCCCGGGAGCTTGACCGAGATGTTAGCGTGTCAGAGATGACAGAGCCGCTTCTGGCAGATTTGCAAGATGCTTTGGAAGGCCGTTTGACCGTTGCCGACCATTCCTTCGGCTCCGCGCCCGACCCCACGAAGGACCTGCCACACCGGGTGAAGCACAACTCCACCACCGGCATATTCGAGTACTCATCAACAAAAGAGTAGGATGAAACTGTGACTGTTAAGCCAGAAGGACGTAAGTTACTGCGCGTCGAGGCACGAAATGCCGAGACCCCTATCGAGAACAAGCCCCGGTGGATTCGCAACCAGGTTCGTCCGGGCCCCAGCTACAAGGACATGAAAAACCGTGTCTCGGGTGCCTCTTTGCACACGGTCTGTCAGGAGGCTGGCTGCCCGAACATTCACGAATGTTGGGAAGACCGCGAGGCCACCTTCCTCATCGGCGGCGATAAGTGCACCCGCCGCTGCGACTTCTGCCAGATTAACTCAGCCAAGCCCGACCCATTGGATAAGGATGAGCCGCGTCGTGTTGCGGAATCCGTCCGCGAGATGGGTCTTCGTTACGCCACTATCACCGGTGTCGCCCGCGACGATCTGCCCGACGGTGCATCCTGGCTCTACGCTGAGACCTGCCGCCAGATCCACGAACTCAACCCGAATACCGGAGTCGAGCTCCTTGTCGATGACTTCCGTGGCGACGAATCTGCAGCACAGCAGGTCTTCGATGCCAAGCCTGAGGTTTTCGCCCACAACGTGGAGACGGTGCCTCGTATCTTCAAGCGCATCCGCCCCGCATTCCGCTACGAGCGTTCCTTGGAACTCATCACTCGCGCTCGCGAAGCTGGACTGGTTACCAAGTCCAACCTCATCCTGGGCATGGGCGAAACCTATGACGAGATCATCTCCGCTATGCAGGATTTGCACGATGCCGGCTGCGATATTCTGACGATTACTCAATACCTCCGCCCCACTCCACTGCACCATCCAATTGAACGTTGGGTTAAGCCGGAGGAGTTCGTCAAGCTCTCCAAGACCGCTGAAGAGATGGGCTTTGCCGGCGTCATGTCCGGCCCGCTGGTCCGCTCTTCCTACCGCGCTGGACGGCTCTACGCCCGCGCACTGGCGCACCGCGGTCAGGAACTGCCGGCGCATCTGTCCGCGCTTGCCGACGACAACGACAACAACCTCGCGCTTCAGGAAGCCTCGACTCTGCTCGACCGCTATGGCGCATCGGAGGATACGCCAGTCACTTCGGCTATTCCGGCTTCCTAGAGGCTGACGGCCGCAGCGCCGTCGTAAAGCGAAACGGCGCTACGGCGCGGTCTATTGCCTAAAACTACATCGCATGCCCTAAAGTTGGTGATTATGGCGACCAATGATGCGAAAGAAATGAAGAAGGCGAACCGCGCCGCCAAGCGCGCTCAGCGTAAGCAGACTCGTAGCCAGATGTGGCAGGCGTTTAAGCTGCAGCGCTCGCGGGACAACAAGCTCGTGCCTTACATGGCGCTGGGCTTCTTCGGTCCAATTATCCTGCTGTTACTGCTTGGTCTGCTCATTGGTGGAGTCTGGCCCTGGGTTCTGACGATTATTGGTATCTCGATCGGCTTTATGGTCGCGATGTACATCTTCTCTAAGCGTCTTGAGGCGTCCTTCTACACAGAGGCGGAAGGCCAGGCCGGCGCTGCGGCGTGGACGCTGGACAATATGCGTCAGGGCGTTGGCTATGTCTGGCACGTCAAGACCGGTGTTGTCGCTAATCAGCACATGGATGCTGTTCACCGTGTTATTGGTAACGCCGGTGTTGTGCTGGTCGGTGAAGGTGATCCGAACCGCGTCAAGCAGATGATTGCTCGTGAAAAGAAGTCGCTGGCACGCATTGCGGGCGAAGCTCCGATTTACGACATGATTGCTGGTAGCGACGAGGGCCAGGTCCCGCCGAAGAAGCTGCAGCGCGAACTCATGCGTTTGCCGCGCAACCTGAATAAGGATCAGGCTAACGCTCTGAATGAGCGCATCCAGTCGATGGACCGTATTCGCGATGCGCGCGCGAACATGCCCAAGGGTCCAATGCCGAAGGGCGCTAACCCACAGGCCGGCATGAACCGTCGTGCGCGCCGTGCCGCCAATCGCGGCAAGAAGCACTAGAGGTTTTAGCTAGGTTTCACCAGGGTCGGTTGCTCGGGCAACCCACCGAGGGGCAATCTAGGTTGAAGCAGAAAAAAGGGGCTTTCGGGCCCCCTTTTTTTGTGCTTTAAAGCTTTAAAACGATGCCTAAAGCCATGTCTTCACACACAGTTATTGATGTCTTGTTGAAGTGATTGCTCTCACTTATCACGCTGTCAGCAAAGGTCGTATCCTTGCTGGAAACAATGCTTAATGAAGATTACTGCTAGTTGTGCCACCATGGGATATGTGCAACTCTTGGCTGAAAATGAACTCTTAGCGCTTCTAGTGATTTTGTTTCTTGGCCTGGCAATTGGCCAGATCAAGATCTTCGGCTTCAAGCTTGGCGTGGCTGCCGTCCTTTTCGTCGGCCTTATCCTCGCGACTATTGAGCCGGAAATTCAAATCTCCCCGTTGATTTACATCGTGGGCCTGGCATTATTCGTCTACACCATCGGGCTGGAGGCGGGCCCCGAGTTCTTCAGCTCGTTACGCTCGCGCGGCATCAAGCACAACCTGTTCGGCATTGGTGTGCTCGCAGTTGTCACCATCGAGTCTTTCCTGCTGATCAAGTTTTTGCCTATCGATCCGGTGGAAGGCGCAGGCGCCTTCACAGGCGCCCTGACCAACACCCCGGCTATGGCAGCAATCGTCGATGCTCTTCCTAGCCTCATTTCGGATAAGGGCGAGCTGGCCGCTGCGCACGATATGCCGGTGATTGGTTACTCCCTGGCCTACCCAATCGGCGTGCTGGCAGTGATTGCTTCTATCGGTATTATGTCGAAGGTC
This sequence comes from Corynebacterium sp. 045007, assembly GCF_040743205.1. Classification (NCBI taxonomy): domain Bacteria; kingdom Bacillati; phylum Actinomycetota; class Actinomycetes; order Mycobacteriales; family Corynebacteriaceae; genus Corynebacterium; species Corynebacterium sp. 045007. Next base: position 70,341 of record NZ_JBFLKW010000011.1, on the reverse strand, counting down.
TTCCGCGTCGATCACGACCAGGAAGCTATTGACGCAGGTGTTGCCGCGCTTCCGCTGCATACTCGGGACATCAAGATTCTCAAGGACGACCTGCCTTCCATCACTGACCTTCCGTCGAAGTTCGGTTTGGACATTACGGTTTCACGCATTGAGTACAAGGGCCACCTCTACATTCCATCACCGGGTGACACTGTCTCCGTCGGCGATATTATTTCCGTCGTCGGTACAGAGGAAGAAATTGCTCGTGCCGCCGAGTACCTTGGCGAGCTTATGCCAGGCGATCCGACACACGACGGTCGCCTGGACTTCCGTCGCATCTTCGTCTCTGCATCTGACGTGGTCGGTGTCCCCATTGCGGAACTTCAGACTCGCATGGACGGCATGATCATTACGCGTATTCGCCGCGGCGACCACGACATCGTCGCAGAGCCAAACATGCGCCTAGAGCTTGGTGATCGCGTCCGCGTAGTTGCACCGCCAGAGAAAATCAAGGACGCAACAAAGTTCTTCGGCGACTCTTACAAGAAGCTTTCCGACGTCAACCTCTTGCCCCTCACCCTTGGGCTTACGCTGGGTGTCTTGGTGGGTCTCATCAAGATTCCGCTTCCGGGCGGCAGCTCGCTCGCCCTGGGGTCCGCTGGTGGTCCACTGGTTGTGGCGCTGATTCTGGGTGCTGTCGGTCGCACTGGCCCGTTGGTTTGGCCTATCCCCTACTCGGCCAACCTGGCGTTCCGCACCATGGGTCTAGCACTGTTCCTGGCTGGTATCGGCACCACTGCCGGTAAGGGATTCCAGGCTGCGTTGTCTGACCCGGCATCACTGACAGTTCTGGGGCTTGCCGCCATCATCGCGTTTAGCTCCGCACTGTTGACCCTCATTGTCGGTCACCGTGTGCTGAAGATTCCATTCGGCCAAACTGCGGGTATCCTCTCGGGCTTGCAGACTCACCCGGCAGTGCTCTCATACGTCAACGACCAGGCCAAGAACGAGTTGCCGGCAATGGGATACACAACGGTGTATCCAATGGCCATGATCATGAAGATTATTCTCGCCCAGGTCCTGGTCGTGTTGGTGCTATAGCGCTAACCCAAAATGACGGCCGTGCCAGTGGCACGGTCGTGCATGCCGCGCATATCCGAGTCGGTGATTGCTGGCGGCAGCAAGAAAAGAGTAAGCAAGCTGCGGAAGAAGGCACGAACAAAGCCAACTCGCTCGCTGGGCTTGTCCACGCGAGCGACACCCATCTTCATCATCCACTGGCCCGGAGTGCGGGCGAACAGCCAAACCGACACCGTGCCAATAATGAGGAAGACAACTGGCGAATAGGTCGCAAGGAATGACTGCCAGGCGATAAACGAATCCCCGAACTGGTCAATCTGCGCCTCGCTCGGGCCGAAGAACATCGAAAAAGCGCCGGCAATCATCAAGGAAATAATCCAGTCAATGAGAATGCCGCCGACGCGACGCATCAACGTCGCTTGCGATCCTGGGCCATCGGGGGCAAGACCCAATGCCTGGCCGGGATAGTCCGAGAGCTTGTCCGGATTATCGAACTCTCCCGGAATCTGAGGGCCATCTAGCCAACTGTGCTTTTCTTCCATGGGTTCATAGTCTAATGCAGCAATCCGGCTATCAAATCACGGGCTGGGACAGCCATTCAGCGCGTGCGGGGGTAATCCGGGGGCGATGTTGCGTCGCCTTTTCCATTTTCTTATCAGCATGGGAGCTAAAGGCGCGTCGTAAAGCGTGTGTGACGCGAATGCGCAGGATATTGCCGTGTTTCCACAAACAGATAACTTACTCCCTATTTGCGTAACCCATTCCGTATTGGCGAATTCCTCACGCGCCATGCCAGAAATTCGTGGTTCTAATTCCAGAATGAATGCGTGGTTCGTTAAGCTTGAAGGCGTCAACCGGCCAGTCCTTGACAGCGCGGCAGGTGCACGAAACAGCGTGCAAGAATTCCCTGCTGCGTACTAAACAAGGCCAACTAAGGAGACCGCACATGTCCTTCAAAACTCCCGAGGAAGTAGTCGCGTATATCAAGGAAGAGGGCGTCGAGTTCGTAGACGTCCGCTTCACGGATGTTCCCGGCATCGAGCAGCACTTCACCATCCCGGCATCCGCATTTGACGAGGACGCGATGGCCGAAGGCCTGGCATTCGACGGTTCCTCGATTCGTGGTTTCACTTCCATCGACGAGTCCGACATGGCACTGCTGCCCGACCTGAGCACCGCGCGCATTGACCCGTTCCGCAAGGCAAAGACTCTGAACGTCAAGTTCTTCGTCCACGATCCGTTTACCCTCGAGCCGTTCTCCCGCGACCCGCGTAACGTCGCGAAGAAGGCGGAGGAATACCTCATCTCTACCGGCATCGCCGACACCTGCTTCTTCGGCGCTGAGGCGGAGTTTTACATCTTCGACAACGTCAAGTTCGAGACCGACACCAACCGCGGCTTCTACGAAGTTGATTCCATCGAAGGCTGGTGGAACCGCGGCAAGGACCAGAACCCGGACGGCTCTGCAAACCTGGGTTACAAGACCCGTCTGAAGGGCGGCTACTTCCCTACCGCTCCGTACGACCACTACCAGGACCTGCGCGACAAGATGTGCCTGAAGCTCGCTGACGCCGGCTTCGACCTGGAGCGCGCCCACCACGAGGTCGGCACTGGTGGCCAGCAGGAGATCAACTACAAGTTCAACACGATGTTGCACGCTGCAGACGACCTGCAGACCTTCAAGTACATCATCAAGAACACCGCCTGGGAAGAGGGCAAGTCCGTCACCTTTATGCCGAAGCCGCTGGCTGGCGACAACGGCTCGGGCATGCACGCTCACCAGTCGCTGTGGAAGGACGGCAAGCCGCTGTTCCACGATGAGGCCGGCTACGCAGGCCTGTCGGACATCGCTCGCTGGTACATCGGCGGCATCCTGCACCACGCAGGTGCGGTACTGGCCTTCACCAACCCGACCCTGAACTCCTACCACCGCCTGGTCAAGGGCTTCGAGGCTCCGATTAACCTGGTCTACTCGCAGCGCAATCGCTCTGCCGCTGTTCGCATTCCGATCACCGGCTCCAACCCGAAGGCAAAGCGCATCGAGTTCCGCGCCCCGGACCCGTCGGGCAACCCGTACCTTGGCTTCGCTGCCATGATGATGGCCGGACTGGACGGCGTGAAGAACCGCATCGAGCCGCACGCTCCGGTCGACAAGGATCTCTACGAGCTCCCGCCGGAGGAAGCCGCCGACATCCCGCAGGCTCCGACCTCTCTCGAGGCCGCACTCGAGGCCCTGCGCAACGACCACGAGTTCCTGCTCGAGGGCGATGTCTTCACCGAGGACCTCATCCAGACCTACATCGACTACAAGTACGAAAACGAGATCGAGCCGGTTCGCCTGCGCCCCACTCCGCAGGAATACGAAATGTACTACGACTGCTAAAGTTTTCGCTTCACGACGGCCACAGCAAGCAGCCCCCATTGCTCCTAGTGGCCGCCCAACAAGCTTGGTAGATACCGCCTGACCACAGTAAATGTGGCCAGGCGGTTTTTCGTTGCGGCCATGCTGACTGCGGGTGCCTGGGCCCGCATACGCGCGCGTATGTGAGCACGAATTTGTGCGCGGTTCCGGGCCACTCCCCTGAACAGGGCCATACACCACCACAAAAGGGCCGCGACTCCTGCACGAGTAGAGTTGCACGCTCTCCGCCCCAGTCTTATCGATGCAATATTCACTTGTCGATGCGCTATAGCGTGGCCATAAGTGAACAGCGCATCGACAAGTGACAGGGTGGGGAGGATACCGTGCGCATAAGTGCCGGACAGCCGTCGACAAGTGAAGGAAAATCATCGATAGGTGCCAGAAAATTGGCCATACGTGCGAGGGTGGCGCTAGGGACAACGCAAGGGGCGGATGCGAGGGACACCGCAAGGGTCGGCCACCAAGGGTGGATGGGACACACTGCGAAGGTAGGATGCCAGGCAATCACGCCCGTTGAACCAGAAATGTGTCGCAGATTAATGACATGTGACAAAGTTCATAAACATTGATGCGTGGGAGGATAATTCACTCATCTGTAATCGTTCTCAAAAAGTATCAATTGTGCATGTCGAAGTAGTTATTACGGGCAACTTATTGACGGAAATTGGGCTCTGTCGCTGTGACCGTCGTAAAGCGGGAATGTCGTGCTGAAAACTGCGTAAACGCTCCCTACGCTGTGGTTTTTCCGTATGGTGGTACGACATACCCCTCGGAAATGGCGCCTCGAGAGCCCGCGCCGAAGCGTTTTGATTGATTCTGGAGAGCATGCATCTGGAATAACTTAAGCCCAGCCGCCGCATAGGGTGGCCGATGAACATTAAGAAGGATTTGAGCATTCTTGACTAACGAAAACGCTGCCAACCCAGAAAACTCAACTCGCATTGATTTTCTCTACCTCAGCGAACCTGACATGGTTGAAGCTGGTGTCACGGATTTCGCCAAGTGTGTTGAGACCATGGAAGAAACCCTGATTCTGCTGGCCGACGGCGACTACCGGATGGCCGGCGCTTCCGCTAACTCCCACGGTGCCCAGATCAACTTCCCGGATAACCCAATCCATGAGGGTATGCCGGCAAATGGCCCTGACCGTCGTTTCATGGCAATGCCCGCTTACCTCGGTGGTCGCTTCAACGGCGCAGGTGTGAAGTGGTACGGCTCCAATGCCGATAACCGCCAGAACGACCTGCCACGTTCGATCCACCTGTTCATTCTCAACGATGCAATTACGGGTGCCCCGAAGGCTGTCATGTCGGCAAACCTCCTGTCGGCATACCGCACTGGCGCTGTTCCGGGTGTCGGCGTCAAGCACCTTGCCGTCGAAGACGCCGAGGTCGTTGGCATCATTGGCCCGGGTGTTATGAGCCGCACCATTCTCGGCTCTGCCATGTCGCAGCGTCCGGGCATCAAGAAGGTCAAGGTCAAGGGCCGCTCCCAGGCTTCGACCCAGAAGGCTGTCGATTGGATTAAGGACGAGTTCCCACAGCTTGAAGAGGTCCGTATCGTCGAGACCGAAGAAGAGGCCATCCGCGACTCCGACATCCTCATCGCCGGCACCTCGACTTCCTCCGATGGCCCGTCCGGTTTCCCGTACTTCAAGAAGGAGTATCTGAAGCCCGGCGCGCTACTGCTCATGCCGGCCGCTGCACGCCTCGACGACGACTTCGTGCGTTCCGACGACTGCAACCTCGTCGTTGACTACACCGGCCTGTACGAAGAGTGGTTCAACGAGAACGGCCCAGACGTGACCTATGAGCGCTTGCTCGGTATTCCGGGTAACCGCTGGTGGGATATGAAGGAAAAGGGCACTCTTCCCGCCGAGAAGCTTGTCAACATTGGTGATATCGCTTCCGGTAAGGCCCCGGGTCGCCAGAACGACGAGGAAATCTTCTGCTACTCCATCGGAGGCATGCCAGTCGAGGACGTCGCCTGGGCCACCGATGTCTACGACAACGCCCTGGCAAAGGGCATCGGCACCAAGCTGAACCTGTGGCATGTTCCGCTGCTGAAGTAGTAGTGACCAGCAAGTTCGATAACACGATTAGTAAGCTCAACAAGCTAGACGCGAAGTAGGCGAGTTTTACCAATGGGTAAGTTCAAACCCAGCAGTGACCAGACAACTCCGGAAGGAATCCAACGATACATCCGGGACAATGACATTCGCTGGGTAGACGTCCAGTTCACCGACGTTCCCGGCATCGAACAGCACCTAACCGTTCCGGTATCCGAGTTTGATGAGGACTCAGCCTATGAGGGCCTCGCCTTCGACGGATCGTCCATTGCGGGTTACACCTCGGTGGATAACTCCGACATGATGCTGCTGCCCGACCTGGACACGGCTTTCATCGACCCGTTCCGTAAGTCGAAGACGCTGAACATGAAGTTCTTCGTCCATGACCCGCACACCCGCGAGCCATTTAGCCGCGACCCGCGCAATATTGCCCGTAAGGCCGAGAACTACCTGAACGAACTGGGCTTCGCCGATACCTGTAATTTTGGCGCTGAGGCAGAGTTCTACATCTTCGACTCCGTCCGCTACGACTCCAGTTCAAACAAGTCATTCCACGAGGTGGACTCGGTTGAGGGCTGGTGGAACTCCGGTGTGAAGGTAAACCCGGACGGATCGCGCAACCTCGGCCACAAGGTGCGCACCAAAGGCGGCTACTTCCCTACTGCTCCGTATGACCACATGCAGGATCTTCGTGACGAAATCGGCGAGCACCTGCAGGATGTTGGCTTCCATGTTGAGCGCTCCCACCACGAGATGGGCTCCGGCGGTCAGCAGGAGATTAACTATCGTTTCAATACCCTGCTGCACGCCGCCGATGACATGCAGACTTTCAAGTACGTGGTGAAGAACACCGCCAAGTTCAACCAGAAGTCCGCTACCTTCATGCCGAAGCCGTTGGCCGGCGATGGCGGCTCTGGTATGCACATCCACCAGTCACTGTGGAAGGATGGCAAGCCACTATTCCACGATGAAAACGGTTACGGCGGCCTGTCCGACATGGCGCGCTACTACATTGGCGGCATCCTGAAGCACGCCGGTGCAGTCCTGGCTTTCACCAACCCGACGATGAACAGCTACCACCGCCTGGTTCCGGGATTCGAGGCTCCCGTCAACTTGGTCTACAGCCAGGAGAACCGCTCGGCCGCCATCCGAATCCCGATTACCGGCGCAAACCCGAAGGCCAAGCGCATCGAGTTCCGCGCTCCGGACCCGTCGGGCAACCCGTACTTGGCTTTCACCGCCGCAATGATGGCTGGTCTCGACGGCATCAAGAACCGCATCGAGCCTGGCAAGCCGATTGACAAGGATCTCTACGAGCTGCCACCAGAGGAACTCAAAGACGTCCCCACCGTCCCGCATTCGCTGGAGGGTGCGCTGAAGGCGCTGGAAGAGGACCACGAGTTCCTGCTTGCCGGCGATGTCTTCACACAGGATCTCATCGACGCGCATATCCGCTACAAGTTCGAGCAGGAGATTATGCCGGCACGTCTGCGCCCGACGACGCAGGAGTTCGAGCTCTACTACGACTGCTAGCATTCGCCCCGTAAAGCTCGCTTGACGACGCCCACACCGCTACCCCACCTAACTGTCTTGGGGTAGCGGTGTTTTTAGCTGGGACACGCTGTTTTTAGTCGGCACATTTAGTAGAGCTAGCACCAATGCGAACTAAACGGATTGGGGCTACCCTTGATTGTTATGAACAACAAGTCACTGACCCGTTCCACCAATAACAAAATGGTTGCCGGTGTGCTCGGTGGGTTCGCTGAGTATTTCAACTGGGATGCGACTTTGCTGCGCGTTATATTTGTCGCGTCTTTCCTGATGCCTGGTCCGCAGTTTCTTCTCTATCTCGCAGCATGGATCATCATGCCGAAGGAAACTTACGTATAAGCGCGATCTACCGAAATATACTTAAATAGCCATACCTTGGAGTATTTATCTAATGAGCGACGCCGCTCCCGAAAAATCCACCAAGAAGATTTACCGCTCGCGTAATGACCGCCTCCTCGGTGGCGTCCTCGCAGGAATCGCGGAAAGCCAAGGCTGGGATATCACTTTCACACGAATGGTCTACATCATCCTTCCCTGCGTTGGATCGATGCTTGGCTGGAAGATTGGCGCTGGGTTCCTAGCTCTTTACCTCTTGGCCTGGTTCGTCCTGCCAGATGGCGAGTACACGCTTGACGACGATGCCCGCGGCTCCAACCACGCAGAGAAAGAAAATAAGCAATAAACGTCAAGCTTAATAAGATTGATACCTTTCCGTTACTCACAACGCCCTCACCAGCACTATTCCAATTTCGCAATCACGCAAATTCGGTAACAAATAGAGCATAGAGTGCACAGATTCGCGCCATTTGACTTGCACAGGCCCCAGAATTACCTAGTGTTCTTTCTGTACGGCTTTGAAGCCACACCATCTTCGAATGTCCGATATTCAAAAGAATTGTCAATTTCTCTTTGAATTTAATTCGGACAAATAGTGGAAGATGCCAATAATTGAATAGGTAACTTAGTTAGCTCTCAAGAAAGTGGTTTTGAAATGCAGAACAAGAAGATGACCCGTATCGCTACCGCAATCGTTGGCTCCGCCGCTCTTCTCGGCGGCCTGGCTGCATGTTCTTCCGATGACGCACAGGATGCTGCTAACAACGCCAAGGATCAGGCGGGCCAGGTAGCAACCGACGCCACTGATAAGGCTGGCGACGCTATGGACGGAGCTAAGGACAAGGCTGGCGAGGCTGCTGATGGCGCTAAGGACAAGGCTGGCGAGGCTGCTGATGGCGCTAAGGACAAGGCTAACGAGGCTATGAACGGTCTGGGGCTGGGCGACGCTGCTGGCGAGGATGTGGCAGAGGCTGACCTGCCTGAGTCCATCACCGAGGCAGCTTCTTCCTTCACCTCCCCGTACGATTCTGAGGCTGGCGAGTTCAAGTCCGCTAAGAAGGTCGGCGACGCGGTTGCCGCTGAATACGAGAACGTCACCTTCGTTGAGTCCCCAGAGACTAATGGTGCACAGCCGCTGATCGGTAAGATTCGCGAGACCTGGGTTGCCAACGGTGCACTGGAAAACGAGATTGGTCTGCCGACCGCACCGGAGTCGGAGATTGAAAACGGCTGGGAGCAGCCGTTCACTAAGGACACCATGAAGTGGACCTCTGAGGACGGCCAGAACTACTCCGACTCCTACGAGAACAAGTAGTTCTACACGAACCGAAAGATTTTGAGCGTGCCGGGTGGCACGCTCTTTTCTTTCCACTAGTCAAAAACGCCAGAGGCACCGCGCCGATGTGCGCCAACAATGTTGATATCGACAATCCCCACGGCAGCCATTGATGCAAAGACCGTGGTGGGGCCTACGAACTTAAAACCAGCTTTCTTCAATGCCTTGGCAAGCGCCTTGGACTCCTCGGAGTAGCTGGGCACCTCTTCGATTGAACGTGGCTCGGGAGACTTCTCCGGTTTAAACGACCACATCAACTCGGCTAAGCCGCCGTTTTCACGCAGAGCAATCGTCGCCGCGGCGTTATTGATTACCGCGGTAATCTTCCTGTGATTCCGAATGATTCGTTCATCATTCATCAATCTTTCGACATCTTCGTCATCGAAATCAGCAACCGCATCGGGGTCGAAGTTCGCGAAGGCTTCCTGAAACGCGGGCCGCTTCTTCAGCACTGTCTCCCACGACAACCCCGCCTGAAATACCTCCAGGCTGAGCCGTTCGAATAGTCCTTGCTCATCGCGCACCGGCATCCCCCACTCGGTGTCGTAGTACTCTCTCAGCAGCTCACTGTGAGCAGCCCATGCCGGTCGAGCCAACCCATCCTCACCGATGATGAGCCCATTGTTTTCCGTGTAGTCCGATCCAATTTTCATCAGTCTTTCCAATCCCCCAATTCCGGTTTGACTTAGCTGAGCACCACAGCTCTTAATTCTTATGCTTGTGTTGACGCCCAACCAGAGCGCCATACACCAGATCCAGCGTCGGCGTTTCCACTTTCGCCTTCTGCCCCATCCGGCGGATTGCGCCAATCTGGGCATCGAGCTCATTGGTAAGTCCCGCGGTGTAGTCGCGCTGCATCGACGAGGTGTTGTCGTACCCTTGATCATCAGTAAAGGCCAAGGTCCGCGACACGATGTCCTCTGGCAGCGCAACGCCGCAGGCTCGACCGACTGCCTCGGTTTCTTCAAACATCCGCGTCAAGCTGTCGCGCATTTCCGAACGCAAGTAACCAATCGGACTATCAGCCAGGGCACCTAGGGCACCGAGGTTAGCCACGAACATCGCTTTTGCCCAGATATCGCCCCAGATATCCGGGAGCTGTTCGCCACCGAGCCCAGCCGTGTGCAATGCCTCGATAACTTCCCCGACCAGGTCATTAGTAGAGCCATCGAATGTGCCGATGTTCAGGCTCATCGGTCCTGGTCGGAAGGTGACTTCTGCCGGGCCAGTGTGGATAAAGAAACCGCGGATCACACCCGGGAACACCTTGTCCTCACCGAACCGCCCCGCTGCCAAATAAGGGATTTCCACCGAGTTATGGGTGGTCACCACTGCTGCACCAGCCGGAACTTGTGGGAAAGGATCGTTGCCCCGCAGCGCCTTGGTTGCCGCGATCACAACATCGACATCGACTCCATCGGCAGTGAGTTCACCCCAATTGTCGGCTGCTTTGACGGGGATAATGCTGCGTTCCCCGTGCTCGTCGATAAGCGTGAGCCCCACCTCACGAAGACGTGTCAGGGTCTCGCCGCGGGCGAGAAAGACGACATCATAACCCGCTTGCACGAGGCGACCGCCAAACCAGCCGCCGACAGCTCCTACACCTAAAACTCCAATCCTCATAGCTGCCACCTTACGACTTCCGCACTGAGCGCGAAATAGGTTGCATGCGGTTGTCCACAGGCAATCCAGGCTATCCCCAAATGTGAAATTTGAGCTTGAATTACTACCTTGTCAAAACTATGTAAAGCGGAGTAGGGTCGAAGTTAATAGATATCAACCCAGGGTTGTTACTCTTTTGAGGCAAGACCTGAGGCTCACAGTTTGTGGCGCCTCGGGTCTTTTTGCGTTTAACGGCCCTGCTTACTGTGAAGGAAGGTCACGATGGGGTCGTCAAAAGATTCCAGCGCGAGGGCAATAGTTGAAAACCTCGGTGGACCCGGAAACATCACAAGCATGACGCACTGTGCGACGCGTCTGCGTTTTGAACTCGGTGATGTCTCCAAGATCAACGAGGACAAGATTGACAAGGTGCCGGGCGTACTCGGTGTCGTTCACCAGGGCGATAACCGCTACCAGGTCATCTGTGGCGGTGGCGTCGAATCGATGTACACGGCAATTAAGCATCTACCGGAAATGAAGGGTGCCGGCGCAGTCGCCACTAAGTCCGACGCAGACGTTAAGGCAGAAGCTCGCTCGAAGGCACGCGGCAAGTACTCCTGGCTGGACAATTTCTTCGAGTACCTCTCGGATTCCTTCCGCCCAATCCTGGGCGTGCTGTTGGGTGCATCGCTGATTATCGCGATTGCGGCTGTACTCGACGGCCTGAACATCGTCGACTTCCGCGCTGAGGATAAGTCCGCCACCTGGATTTTCGTCGATGCCATGTGGCGCAGCGTCTTCTACTTCCTGCCAATCATGGTCGCCTACAACGCAGCGAAGAAGCTGCGGGTAGATCCATGGCTGGGCGCAGCCATCATGGCTGCCCTAATGACGCCGGAGTTTATGAGTCTGCAGGATACCGATCGCTTCTCGGACACCATCAAGACAGTCAACGAGGAACTCGGTACCGAAACTTTCACCGCCAACATCTTCGGCCTGCCAATGCAGCTCAATGACTACGGCGGACAGGTCTTTGTACCGCTGATCATGGTCGCCATCCTGGCAGTGGTCTACCACGGTTTGAAGAAGATCTTCCCGGAGAATGTGCAGATGGTCTTCGTTCCGTTTATCTCCATGTTGATCATGATTCCGCTGACGGCTTTCCTCATTGGCCCGCTGGGTATCTGGCTGGGTAACGGAATTGGCTCCGGCCTGGCATGGATGAACTCGAACGCACCGTTTGTGTTCGCAATTCTCATCCCGATGCTCTACCCGTTCCTGGTACCGCTGGGTCTGCACTGGCCGCTGAATGCCTTGATGCTGGTCAATATCCAGACTCTCGGCTACGACTTCATCCAAGGCCCGATGGGTGCCTGGAACTTCGCCTGCTTCGGAGCAACTGCCGGTGTGCTGGTTCTTTCCATGCGCGACCACGACACTCAGATGCGCCAAACTGCAACGGGTGCACTCGCTGCCGGTCTCTTCGGTGGTATCTCCGAGCCGTCCCTCTACGGTATTCACCTGCGCTTCAAGCGGATTTACCCGCGCATGCTGCTCGGCTGTTTCGCCGGCGGTCTGACTATCGCCATCCTGTCGGCTCCGTTCGGTGGTGTGACAACCAACGCCTTCGTCTTCACCTCCCTCATCACCACTGTCGTGTTCAAACCGATGTGGGTCTACCTGATTTCCGTCGCCGTGGCATTCTTCGTCGCCATGTTCGCCATCATTCTCACCGACTACCGCACGCCGGAAGAGAAGGCTGAGGCCGAGGCCGCACGCGCCGCAGAGCTTGACGACGAACCCAGCGACGCCACCCCACACGCTGCCACCAGTGGCTCCGATTCGGCTCCAGCTGAGGCTTCCGGTGACGCTGGTACCAACGCCGAGGCTGCCGCACCGGCTGCTGCGGCAGCTGGCGCCGGTGGTGTCGCAACTGCCGTTGATACCAAGCCTGTACAGGTGCAGGCCCCGGTTGCCGGTGAGGTTGTCAGCCTTGCTGAGGCCGGCGACGCGGTCTTTGCCTCCGGTGCTCTCGGTGACGGTGTCGGTATCAAGCCAACCAGTTCTACCGTGGTCGCACCCGTATCGGGCACGTTGATGACTGTGGCAAAGACCGGTCACGCCTTCGGTATTAAGACCGATGACGGTGTAGAGGTACTCGTCCACGTCGGTATCGACACAGTCAAGATGGCCGGTGAAGGCTTCGATGTCCAGGTTTCCAAGAAGCAGCACGTCGAGGCCGGCGATGTACTTGCCGAGGTCGATTTCGACAAGGTCAAGGAAGCTGGTTACCCAACCACGACACTGATGACCATCACCAATACCAAGAAGCTAACCAAGGTTTCCCCGGTCACCGGCATCTCTGTCCAAGCCGGCGACATGGTCATCGAAGTTCAGCCATAATTGATTTCTAGAAGGCATACCGGCCTGAAATCCCTCAACTTATGGAGGAGTTCACGGTTACCGACATGGAAATCCTGAGAGTATTCAATAACAACGTGGTCCTGGCCAAGGACGCGACCGGTGAAAAAATCATCACCGGCCGCGGCATTGGGTTCAAGGCTCGCCCGGGACAGCCGGTTGATTCGAGCAAAGTAGTCCGAATCTTCGTCCCGGCAGAAGGCCGCGATCCGGACCATATTGCCACGATGCTCACAGAAATTCCGCTGGCTCACATGACTCTTGTGACCGATGCGGTAACCGCAGCCGGCCTGCCGGAATCAATGACGAAGAACGCTTCCCTCCTTGTGGCGTTGGCCGATCACATTGGTTTCGCCATCATGAGGGCAGCTAACGGGCAGCGAGCCGATTACCCGCTGCTCGCGGAGGTCAGCCAACTTTATAGTGAAGAATACGCGCAGGCGCAGGCGATTTTGTCGCATATCAATCGCGCCCTCAATGACCGTCGTATAGCGCCATTGCCCCGTTCCGAAGCAGTGGCTATTACGTTGCACCTGGTCAACGCCGGGTTTGCCACGGGTGATTTGAGCTTCACCTACACCATGACGGGCGTCCTGCAGCAGCTGCTCACAATCATTGAAAGTGATTTTGGCATCACGCTGGAGCCAGAGACTGTCAATGTAGGGCGCTTCATCACGCACCTGCGCTACTTGTTCGTCCGGATTGCCAAGCATGAGCAGTTGAAAGATCACTCCTCCGCTATTGGCCAGGCCATCCGTGACTCCGCCCCAGAGGCGTTTCGCTGCGCACAGCGTATCTCCGCAGTCATTGAACTGCGTCTGGGGACGGGGTTGACGGAAGACGAAGTTTCCTACCTCACCCTGCACATTGCACGCATTGTGCAGGCAGCGGCTGTATCTCCCACCGCCTCCAGGGCTTCCCGGAGCGTGCGCGACGTTGATGCTAAGCAAGCACCAGCGGGCGGCGCACCCGCGGTGGGGTGTACAGGCACTGTGCCTGAGTCAGAAAATTTCACATATTCGACCCGAAAGGATTCAACCATGATTACTCGTACCGCTACCATCGGTTCCTCCGTAGGCCTGCACGCTCGCCCGGCTTCCCTGTTCACTCAGGCTGCTGCTGAGTACGACTACGACATTGTCATTTCCCTTGACGACGAAGAGGCCGATGCCGCCTCGATCCTGGAGGTCATGACCCTCGGCGCTAAGCACGGCGACGAAGTCACGCTGAGCTGCGAGGACGACTCCGCAGCTGCAGCTCTGGACGAGCTTGCAGCCATGCTCGAGCGCGACATTGATGCCGAGTAAGCCCAGCTAGAACGCTCCTGGATAACACCACGGCACACCACGACCGACGAGTATCCCCGCAGAGGTCCCGAAAAGGAGATCGGAAGCAATGAACGAGCAGCACACTGTCATCTATGGCATCGGTGTCTCGACCGGTACGGCCAGCGCTGAAGTAGTAAAGGTACTCCCCGCCCCGGGAGTTGATACTCAAGAACCGTCGTCGACCGATCCCGTCGCCGATGGTGAGCGCGTCCGCGAAGCGATGGCCAACGTCGCAGAGTCGCTGAAGAAGCAGGCTGAGCACTCCAGCCCGCAGGCACGTCCGATTCTGGAGGCCACTGCGCAACTGGCTTCCGATAGGGCGCTCGCCAAGGCCGTGGTGAAGAAACTCAAGGCAGGCTCCGGCGTCACCCAGGCCGTTCACGATGCCGTTGAGGACTACGCGCAGCTCCTAACCAGTCTCGGTGGCTACATGGCTGAACGTGTCACCGACCTCTACGATGTTCGCGACCGCACAATTTGCGAGCTGCGTGGCCTGCCAAAACCGGGCGTCCCGGATGTCTCCACCCCAACTATTCTGCTTGCCGACGATCTCGCGCCCGCCGAAACCGTGGGTCTTGACCCCGAGTTGGTCGTAGGCATTGCCACCGCTGGTGGCGGGCCGACCAGTCACACGGCTATCCTCGCAGCACAGCTGGGCATTCCAGCCGTCGTTAAGGCGAAGGGCGTCATGGAACTCGAGGCCGGAACCTTCGTCGCCATTGACGGCGGCGCCGGTGAGGTGATTGCGAATCCGACCGCCGATGAGGTCGCCGCGTTGGAAGAGCGCGCTCGACGCCGGGAAGCAGCCCTAGCGCAGTCTGTGGGCGCAGGCAAGACCGCTGATGGTTACCCGGTGAATCTGCTGGCCAACATTGGTACCGCGGAAGATGGTGAGTCTGCGGCAGCGCAGGATAATGAGGGCACCGGCCTGTTCCGTACTGAGTTCCTTTTCCTCGACCGCGACAAGGCTCCGAGTTTGGAAGAACAAACGGAAACCTACACTCGTGTGCTGAAGGCATTCGGTGAGCGACGCGTGGTTGTGCGCACGCTGGATGCGGGTGCGGATAAGCCGCTGAGCTTTGCCGACCTAGGCGAGGAAGAAAACCCGGCGCTGGGTCGCCGCGGACTGCGCCTGTCGCAGGCTCGGGAAGATTTGCTGGATACGCAGCTGGATGCACTCGCCGCTGCGTTTGACGCCACCGGGCGCAAGGCTGACCTACGGGTTATGGCTCCGATGATCGCAACGGTCGAAGAAACAAAGTGGTTTGCGGACAAAGCGCGTGAGCGTGGCCTGCCGAAGGTCGGCATCATGATTGAGGTCCCCGCAGCAGCGATTCGTGCGAAGCAGCTGCTGTCCATTGTGGACTTTGCCTCCATTGGTACTAACGACTTGTCGCAGTACACTATGGCGGCCGACCGTATGCAGGGGGCTCTGGCGGATCTCCTATCTCCATGGCAGCCGGCTGTGCTGCAAATGATTAAGTCCGCATGCAAGGGCGGCAATGCTACCGGCAAGCCCATTAGTGTCTGCGGTGAAGCCGGCGGTGACCCGCTGCTGGCACTGGTCCTGGTGGGCCTCGGCGTGAGCTCGCTGTCCATGGCTTCCAAGAAGGTGCCGGCCGTCCGCGCCGCTCTCCGCCTCCACGACCGCGCTACCTGCCAGCAGATGGCAGCATACGCTGTCGATGCCGAAACTGCGGCCGATGCGAAGGCCGCAGTGACCGCGCTGGTGGATCCGAAGGTGAAGGATCTGCTGTAGAGCGACGGAATTAGCACTAAGCCTGGCGTACACACGCTGTCAGCGTAAACGTGTGCGCCAGGCTCTTTCTCTTATGTTCGCTGCTCCATCACAGGCAGCAAATTTTCTGGGAAATTTCTTGATTTTCCCTCTCTCGAACGCCCCATTAGGATAAATAGAGTGCCTTCGTCGGCACCACCAACGCCGTCGAAGCCCCTTAATAATTCAAATAAAGACGGATCATACAAGCCGCAACTTAATTCACGCATCAGGCTCCACCCAGCCCGTGAAAATTCACAATTTCACATTAAGAGTGTCAGTTTTCGACATCGTGGCCTTTCATCTACATGGGCACACGAACTGCAATTGCGCTGCTGTAACGGGCGTTTGCGCCACCGCAGCACCGGCAACAATGGCATCGCCACAGCAGCTTGCAGCATCGCCCTTGACCTTACGGGCGACACTAATTTAGAAAGAACACAATTCTCATGACCAAGTCGAGCGGAGTGGAGTCCCCGAAGTCTTTCGCTTCCATTATCGTTGTTACAGCTCTCATGCTGTTTTCGATGTTCTTCGGCGCGGGCAACCTCATCTTCCCGCCGAAGCTCGGAGTGGATTCCGGTACCAATTTTGGCCCCTCAATCACCGGCTTCCTGCTCACCGGTGTGGCGTTGCCAGTTCTGGCCATCATCGCTATCGCCATTTCAGGCAACAACCTGCGTGACCTAGCGTTCCGCGCGGGCCGCATCTTTTCCTTGGGCTTCCCGGTAATCGCATACCTTTCCATCGGTGCTTTCTACGCTCTGCCGCGTACCGGTGCCGTGTCGTACGAAACCGGTGTCCAGCCGATTTTCGGCAGTGATTCACTGGCCGTCGCTGCGGCCTTCTACTTTGTTTTCTTCGGTATCGCCTTAGCACTTGCGTGGAATCCGAATGAAATTGTGTCCAAACTGGGCAAGATTCTCACCCCGGCTTTGCTGATTCTCTTGGTTGTATTGGTTGGAATGTCGGCATTCAAATTCGATGCCGCTCCGGCTGCGCCAATTGAGAAGTACTCCTCTACCCCATTTGCCTCCGGCCTGGTCGAGGGCTACCTCACCATGGACTCCATCGCCGGCCTGGCATTCGGCATTATTGTGATTTCCGCCCTGCGCGTCAGCGGTGTCCCAGAAGGCAAGCGCATGGTTCGCGGAACCATGACCGCAGGACTGTTCGCCGGCATTTTGCTCGCCATCATCTACTTGGGTCTGGGCTATGTCGGCCAGGTGCTGCCGAATGCCGCCTCCTTCGATAACGGCTCGGGCATTCTCGCAGAGGCTTCCAAGCTGGCCATGGGCCAGGTCGGACAGATTGTCTTCGGCCTCATCGTTTTGCTCGCATGTATGACCACGGCTGTCGGCCTAATTGCCGCCACCAGTGAGTTCTTCAACCTGCTGCTTCCGGGCATCAGTTACAAGGCCTGGGCCATTATCTTCACGGTCATGTCCTTCGTAATGGCAACACAGGGGCTGTCTCAGGTACTGGCGATTGCCGCGCCGATCATCACCTTTATTTACCCGCCGGCTATCACTCTGATTGCACTGACTCTTCTCGACCCGGTCATTTCCTACTCCTTCAAGCTGCATTACACCTACCGCCTGGGCGTCTGGGTTGCCACCATCTGGTCGGGTATCTCAGTACTCTCCGGTTTGGGTGTCGGTGGTTCTGCTTTGGCGGACTTCCTCAGTCTCGTACCTGGTCAGACCATCGAGTTCGGATGGTTCCTGCCGACTCTGGCAGCGACGATGATCGGATACGCAATTGACGTCGTCACGCGAAAGCAGCGCGCAAATCGCCCGGCGAGTGTGCTTGCCGACGAGACCGTTGCAGAAGAGGTAGCCGAAAAGGCGTAAAACCACACCCGGTTATTTGCGTTGCATAACGTAAATACCGCACGCTAGAGAAGTAAATTCCATCCGAACAAGGATTGACTATGAGTACCCGAATGCGTTTTACGCAAACGCTCCTTTTCCGCGTTATTGTCGCGATTATTCTGGGCATTGTCTGCAGCTTTTTCTTCCCGGACTGGCTGGCTCGAATTTTTGTCACTTTCAATGGCCTCTTTGGTAACTTCCTGGGCTTCTTTATCCCGGTGCTGATTTTTGCCCTCATCACGCCGGCGATTGCTAGCCTGGGCCGCGGCGCCGGAAAGTGGCTGGGTATTACCACTGCTATCGCCTACGGCTCGACGGTGTTTTCGGGTCTATTGGCCTACGCCGCCACCCAGGGGCTCTACCCTTGGCTGCTCGGCGCTGATCAGGCCGGCACATCGGTGGATATTGATGAGGGCGCGCTGGAGAGCTTCTTCAATGTAGAGATGCCACCACCGTTTGACGTCATGACCGCCCTGTTGCTGGCTTTCACGGTCGGTGTGGCGATGACCACCGTGAAGTCGGACTCGCTCTACCGCGGTGCGACGCAGCTGCGCGACGTGATTATGAAGATCATCTCGGCGTTTATCATCCCGCTGCTGCCGATTTACATCTTCGGCATGTTCCTGTCTATGGGCATGAACGGCAACCTGACCACGACGCTGTCGATGTTCTTCAAGGTGCTGCTTCTGGCAGTCATCGGCACCGTGCTCCTGTTGGCAATCCAGTTCTCCATCGCTGGCGCCATCGCTGGCCGCAGCCCGTGGACGTCCCTGAAGAACATGCTGCCGGCTTACGCCACCGCACTCGGTACCTCCTCCTCGGCCGCTACCATTCCGGTGACTTACAAGGCCGCGCTGAAGAATGGTGTCTCGGAGAAGGTCGCAGGCTTTACCGTGCCGCTGTGCGCGACCATTCACCTGGCCGGTTCGATGATGAAGATCACCCTGTTCGCGTTTGCTGTGATGTTTATGGCGGACAAGCCGCTTTCGCCGGGCATGGCCATCGGCTTCATTCTCACTTTGGGTATCACCATGATCGCGGCTCCGGGCGTTCCGGGTGGCGCAATTATGGCCGCGGTCGGAGTGCTGCAGTCCATGCTCGGCTTCGATCAGGAGCAGGTCGCTTTGATGATTGCCGCCTACATCGCCATCGACTCCTTCGGTACCGCATGTAATGTCACTGGTGACGGTGCAATTGCCATGATTATTAACCGCTTTGCCAAGGATGATGTCATCGACCGTTCCGAAGAGCTCAGCTTCGACGCTGAAGAGGCCAATTCCGCATCTTCCACAACCGAGGCCTAACTGGCTTCGGTGCATATGTAAAAATTAAAGAAAACATCCACCGGTCAACCCCGTCGCAATCTTTCAAAAGGCCTTCTTATGGGCCGATGCGGCGGGTGTTGGCATACATGTAAGGGGCCCGCCTTGGACTTCATTTCGACTCGCGACCCAGAGCGCACGCCGCACAAGTTCTCAGACATTCTCCTGGGAGGTCTCGCTAACGACGGTGGCCTCTACCTGCCGGTCGAGTACCCACAGGTTGACGATGCCACTTTGACGCGTTGGCGCTCCGTGCTTGTCGACGACGGTTACGCAGCCTTGGTTGCAGAGGTCGTCAGCCTTTTTGTGGGCGACATTCCACTGGAGGATTTGCGCGGTATCTGTGCACGGGCGTACACCTACCCGAAGTTCTCCGATCCGGATATTGTGCCGGTGACGAAGCTGGAAGATCAGCTCTACATCGGTCACTTGTCCATGGGCCCCACAGCGGCATTCAAGGATATGGCGATGCAGCTGCTCGGTGAGTTCTTCGAGTATGAGCTGGCTCGTCGTGGCGAGACCCTGAACATCCTCGGCGCCACCTCTGGTGACACGGGTTCCTCGGCCGAGTATGCAATGCGCGGCCGTGAGGGAATCAGCGTGTTCATGCTAACTCCGGCTGGTCGAATGACCGCGTTCCAGCAGGCTCAGATGTTTGGTCTGCAGGATGCCAACATTCACAACGTCGCCCTCGACGGTGTCTTCGACGATTGCCAGGACATCGTTAAGGCGGTCTCCGGTGACTTGGAGTACAAGGCCAGCCGCCACATTGGCGCAGTCAACTCCATCAACTGGGCTCGCCTGATGGCTCAGATCGTGTACTACGTCTCCTCGTGGATTCGTGTCACTGGCGGCAACGGTGCTGAGGCGAACAACGCGCAGAAGGTCAGCTTCAGTGTGCCGACCGGCAACTTCGGTGATATTTGCGCCGGCCATATTGCGCGCCAGATGGGTGTGCCAATTGACCGCCTGATTGTGGCTACCAATGAAAACGATGTCTTGGATGAGTTCTTCCGCACGGGTGCCTACCGCGTGCGCAGCGCTGCGGAGACTCAGGCTACCTCTTCCCCATCGATGGATATCTCCCGCGCGTCTAACTTCGAGCGTTTCATCTTCGATCTGCTGGGGCGCGATGCTGAGCGCACTGCAGACCTCTTTGGTGTCAAGGTCAAGGAGGGCGGCTTCTCTCTTACTGCTGATCCGATCTTCCCGGAGGCTTCTGCCCAGTACGGTTTCCTCTCCGGTCGCTCGACTCACGCTGACCGCGTCGAGACCATCAAGGACTGCTGGGAGCGCCTAGAGGTCATGGTCGATCCGCACACCGCTGACGGCATCCACGTCGCCCGCGGCCTGGTAGACCAGGTATCCACCCCAATTGTCTGCCTGGAGACCGCTCTGCCGGTAAAGTTCTCCGAGACCATCCTGGAGGCCACCGGACGCGAGCCGGACTGCCCGGAGCGTTTCGCGGACATCATGAATGCCCCGCGCCGCGTTACCGAGCTGCCGAATGATGTCGATGTGGTGAAGAAGTTCATCGACGACAACGTGGCTTAAAACCGGGCATAGCCCAACCTCCCCCCCCCATCCGCGCAGCAGCGATGTGGAATAGTGCCCTCTTTTTTAAGGGCAAACGGCATTATCTTGGGCTATAGGGCTGTTATTACCCCCGTGATTACCTCACAATTGTTCACATGAGTTTCACTCGAGTTAATAGCCGTCCTATGCCCCACGCGCCCGCATCTTCCCCGCAGGAAGGTTCCCAAAAGACAACCACGGTCTCGCGGGCGCTGGCCGACACACTGGCCCAGCACTGCGACCACTGCTTCGGTCTCATCGGCAACGCGAACTCCCACTTCACGTCAGCCCTTACTGAATCGGGATTCGGCTACTCCTCCGTCCGACACGAATCGGCTGCTGTCGGGGCCGCCGATGCATTCCACCGTGCAGGTGGAGGGCTTGCCATCGCGACCGCCACTTGCGGCGCAGGATTTACCAATGCGCTAACCACTCTGGCCGAGGCTCGAGTAGCCCGTATTCCGCTAATTTTTGTCGTCGGCACGCACCCGGAACGCCCACGTCCCTTTGACCTTAATCAGGCGGCGCTCCTCGACGCCCTCGACGTCTGTCATCGCACCGTTACTCCCGAGTCCGCGCTTGACGACGCAAACTTTGCGGTCCAGCACGCACTGAGTTCTCGGCAGCCTGTCGTGCTGCTGCTCCCCTATGACATCCAAGAAGCACCGATTACGGCATCTGCGTCTGAAACACAGTCGACTAATCAGGAGCATCTGCACACCGGCCGACCAGAATGGTTGGAGTCAACTGTCGCGTCGCTGGCCGAGGAACTGCAAACTGCCCGTCGCCCACTCATTATTGCTGGTAGAGGTGTGTTGCTCTCTGGTACCGCAGATCTAGTTCGCCGCATCGGGGACGGTGCGGGGGCACTGTTTATGCACTCAGCGATGGCTCGTCATGTGCTTTCCAGTCCGTGGCAGATTGGCACCGTTGGCGGTTTTGCGCACGCGTGGCAGGTGGAGCTAGCTCGACAGGCCGATGTGGTGCTGTTCCTGGGAGCAAGCTTCAACGCTTTCCAAAACCGTGGCGGCAACATGTTTGCACCGGACGCGAAGATTATCCAGGTTGTCGACGAGCCCCATCCCGCTGCTCAGCCGTCGGTGACACCGCTATTGGCTAAGTTGGAGGAACTTCTGCCCGTACTGGCAGAGCAGCTGGAGAAGTCCCGGGGGGCGTCGTCAAGCACATGGCGTGCGGAGTTGAAGACACTGCCGACGACAGCGGAGGTCGAGTCCCTGACGTGCGCGGATGGCCGGTTGGATCCGCGGGCGTGCCTGCAGTATCTGAATCGTATCCTGCCCAATCAGCGCGCTGTGTGTACTGACGGTGGCCATTTCCTGGGGTGGGTTCCGAAATATCTTGATGTGCCTGGTCCGCAGCAGCAAGTGATTGTGGGCACGGCGATTCAGTCAATTGGTTTGGGCATGGGGTCACTTGTCGGCCTCGCGGCGGCACGCCCCAAGGACTATTGCGTGCTAGTCGCCGGTGACGGTGGCGGCACGATGGGTATTGCGGATTTACCTGCGGCGATTGAGCAGCTGCGGCGTGGTCGTGGCGGTTGCGTGGTGTTCATTAACGATGCTGCCTATGGCGCGGAGCTGCACCAGTTTGGCGATGTCGGGTTGGACACCTCGTCCATGGAGATTGCCGACTACGACTTCGCCGCAGTCGGACGTGCCTATGGCGCTCACGGTTTCAGTGTCGGCGAACCTGAGGACTTTGCCCAACTCGACGCCTACTTCCATGACGTTTCCAACTCCGATGAGGCTTCCGTTGCCGTAATTGATTTCAAGGTCTCACGGCTGGTGGTCGCGGACTTCGTGAAGGAAGTTCTGGCTAAGGCACAAAGGTAGTTTGCCGCAGGCATGATCGGGGCCATCTAGGCCCCGGTGCGACCCCTCTTCAGGCCGGTTGGTTGATGGGGTCTACAATGTGGCGAGTGGTAAAGCAGCGTAACGGTAAAGATCAGATTTCATCAACAGATCAGCTCGCCACCGCAGTGGCAAAGGACCCGCGCGAGCATGTCACTGGTCGCGCGATTGCCGTCTGGCTGGCGGCGCTGATTACCTACATCGTTGCCATCGTCGGCCGCACCTCCATGGGTGTCGCTGGCGTCGAGGCGCTCGATCGCTTCCATATCAACGCCTCCCAACTCGCGCTGTTCACCGCCGTGCAGGTTGGCGTCTACGCCCTGGCGCAGATTCCGACGGGCATCATCATTGACCGCGTCGGCGCCAAGAAAACGATGGTCGTGGGCGCACTGATCATGGCACTGGGCCAGGTCATCATTGCGTTCACGACATCGTATCCGCTGGCTGTCATTGCTCGTGTGTTCATCGGCGCCGGCGATGCCACGGCATTCCTCGGTGCTATGCGGCTGCTTCCCGCGTGGTTCCCACTGCGCGTCACTCCGCTGTTCACGCAGCTCACGGCTGGTCTTGGCCAGCTCGGCCAGTTCATCTCTGCGGTCCCGTTCCTCGCGATTCTGCACGCCGCGGGGTGGGTGCCCGCGTTCTTGTCGCTGAGCACCGCGGGTCTTCTCATCGCTTTCGTAGGCATGATCGCGCTTGCCGACGTCCCGGAGAACTCCTCCACAGCCAAGATGTCACTTCGTAAACGCCGCGCCGCCGAGAAGGCCGCGAAAACGGCTGCCGATGGCGGAGCCTCTGCCGCAGCCGATGAGAAACTAACTATCGGCCAGACTCTGAAGATTGTGACCACTCACCCGGTGTGCTGGCAGGGTTTCTTCACTCACTGGACTGGTTTGATGCATCAGTGCATCTTCACATTGCTGTGGGGCATGCCTCTGATGATGCTAGGTATGGGTCTTAAGCCCTCCGAGGCCAGTGTGGTGCTGGTCGTTAACACGCTGTCAGTAATTATCGCCGGGCCGTTGATGGGCATGGTCTCGGCACGCACCGGCCGCGACCGTATCAAGGTTGTTGTCGCAATCGCGTTTATCAACATGGCCGTCTGGATTGTGTTCCTGGCACCGAGCAACCCACCAGCGTACTGGGCAATTATCGTAGTCAACATCCTAATGGCCGGTCTTGGCGCGATGTCCAACTTCGGCTTTGACTCAGTGCGCGAAGAGGTCGATCGCAAGGTACTCGCCACCGGCACTGGGTTGGCGAATATGGGCGGTTTTGTGGCCACCATGCTCGCTGCACAAGGTGTCGGCTTCCTGCTGGATATTGCAGCTCCCGATGGAAACTACACCTGGGAGACCTTCCGCATTGGCTGGTTGGCTGTCGTCGGTGTGTGGGTGATTGGTTTCGTTGGCCTGCTGGTGGCAAAGCGTGCGGCGGCACGCTTTGTCGCCCAGCAGAGCCGTTTTGAGCTGGAACCTACGGAGTAGGAACTACAGGAAGTCGAGAGACGGAGCGGCTAGAACAGCGAAAGCTGCTCTGGCCCTTCCAGTCCCTCCGGGTCATCCGAGTCCTCCGCTTGCTCGGAGGAGTCTGCGTGGCCGCTATCCTCCGTGCGTTCGCTGCCATCAGTCTGAGCACCATGGGAAACGCGCTCACCGGTGTCAGTTTCGGGGGCTGCGTTCTCCGGGACGTCGTCAAGCGAAGGCGTTGGTGCTACGGCCTCACGCTCATACATTTCCTGCAGCTTCTCGGTCTTGGTAATGCGGACTAGCTCGGCGTAGATGACCAGCTTCATAGAACTATTGACCAGTGGTCCCAGCTGGGAAAACAGGACATCGACATCACCGTCAACCGCGAGGCATGCGCGACGCAGGCTCTCCTCGGAAATAATCCAGCGGGAGGTTTCCGCGCAGGTTTCGCGGTCGCCGATGAAGTCCAACGCGAGGGCAACCTGGTTGCTGGCGACGCCATCCAGTGTGGCAGCCAGGCGCTCGTTAGGTGCGGCATCCTTGAACAGGCGGGCAATCTGGACTGCCTCCGCCGTCGGCACCTGACCAGCGGCATACTCAGCGATGAGTTCGGCCATGCGCTGAGCACCGACGTGCTGATCAGTCAGCCAAATGTCGTGCAAGGCATACATGATGGCCATGGCCTGCCAGGAGGCGTGCCCATGGTAGAGAATGCCCAAGATGCCGGCCTGCTCCAGCAGCCAACCGACCATCGCTTCCCCATCGGCGCCATTGCGAGCGCAGAGGTTGTCGACATTCCAAGCCATATGCCCTTCGACGCAGCAGCCATAGAACTTCTGATCTTCCTCCAGCTGCGCGGCCAGTGACACTACTTCACGCGCGGCATACGGGTAGCCGTAGGCAAGGGTGGCATGCGACAGATCATCGACGCCCATGGTCACCCACGGAAACTCGCCGTGCCACGGACCGCGACCAACGAGGAAGCCCGCCGCGAGATACGCCCATCGGGTCGAGGCATCAGCGTTGTACCAGTACTGCAGTGCGCGCGGCGTCGGATGCCCGCTGTCAGCGTGAATCAATCCCGCGTTGACCAGCATCTCCACAATCCAGGGCGCCGCGAAAGCACTCGCCCCTATTGACGCTGCGAAGTCCTGAATCCACAGCAGGCTCGATTCCTCATACATGTGCAACGGGTCCTTCAGGCGCCCGTCGCCGCTGCCCGCAGCATCCATAAACGCCGAAGCAAACGCCACCGCAGCCACCGAAGCTTCGGTCAATTCCTTTGACTCCAGCGTTGCCGGGAAAGACTCCGTCGGATGCGGCTTACGAATCGACCACATGTCGCCCTTGAGCGCCAACGCGACTGCGCCCACCAGGCGGGCAACCACTGTCGATTCGTTGCGTGCTTCCGATTCTTGCTCAAATGTCGGCATCGCCGGTTCTTCTAGCACAGTCAGCAGCAGACGCTCTTCGGCCCAGCGCACCGCGTCAGCACGTAGTTCAGACCACATGTAGGAGGGCAAGTACTTCTCGTCGGTTGCCATCCATCGCAGCTCATTGCGAATATCCACCGGAGCTGTCATCACCAGGGCCCGCACCTTCACCGGATCGCAAAGGAAGCCTGCAATGTGCTCCACCTGGCGAGCCTGCAAATTTCGCACCGTCAGATCGCTGGCGTTCAGAGCTCGCGGTGCGCCCTCTCCCGGCGCGTTATCCGGCTCCAGCCCCATGCGCTCCATACGGCGACTCAGCACATCCGCTGGCATATTCGCCACTAAGTCGGCGACGCGGAAGCTAAGGCTCGGTTCCGCCGGGAACACCTCCGAAATATGTGGCGGCACATGCCACACGCCCGCCGGTTCCTCCCACACGAGCCCCTGGCGCTGGCCACGGCGTAGCACATGCTCAAGCTGCTGCTTGCCGACGCGACGACGCTTGCGGTCCACACCCTTCGGCGTATCGTGCGCCATCACGTCCGCATCCGACGCCCAATAAGCCACTTCCGTGAGGGTATCCAGCGATGCGGAGTCTTCCAGAATATGAACCAAGTGGGCCACATCGAGAACATCGGGATCACAAAAAGACAGCGCCGTATGCGCTGAATCCTGTGACATCAGCAATTCCACCGCCTCCTGCCCAGCAGCTGAGGTGTCAGCTGCTGGGCACGTGCGGCTCAATAAAAAACGCAGGTCGGTGCCATCGAGGTTGAGAATGAAATCCTCATACCTAGGGCGTACCGAGTAATCGACGTTGCGTTCCATAGCCCACCATTATGCCCGGTCGCCGTGCTAAGACAAAGGCTGCACCCCACTGCCACATAATCAGCCTCGCAGCGAGGTTCGGCAGACCTCTGCCCGGCCTACTCGTGGTCGGGGTTCTCCTCACCCCAAAACACACGATTGACGACACGGCTGGAGTGACGAGTCAGACGCAAATAGTGCTCAATAAAACCGTTGGAATCCGATGCTTCCCACCCCGCCGCACCTGCGACCTGAGTCAGCTGACGCCCCGGCTGTGGCAGCTGATCCGTGCGTTTACCACGCGTGAGCACCAGCGCATTGCGAGCATTCGTCGCCATCAGCCAGGCATCCCGAAGTGCGTCGGTATCCTCCTCATCTAGAATTCTGCGGTCTTTCAGCACTTCCAGACACTCCAGTGTCGACGTGTTGTGCAACTCCGGCACTTCGTGGGCATGCAGCATGATTAGCAGCTGCACAGTCCATTCAATATCGGTCAGTGCACCGGAACCGAGTTTGGTGTGGGTACGGCGATCAGCTCCGCGAGGCAGCCGCTCGGAATCAACACGCGCCTTCATACGACGGACATCGCGGACCATCTTGGCATCAGCTCCGCCCTGTGGGTACCTCAGCGGATCGATGGCCTTGAGGAAGCGGGTGCCCAGGTCTTTATTGCCGGCAATCCAGGTAGCACGTAGCAGTGCCTGAATCTCCCAGGTTTCACCCCAGCGCTCGTAGTAGGTCACATAGGAATCCAGGGTCCTGACAATCGGGCCCGAGCGTCCTTCTGGGCGCAGGTCCACGTCGACCTCCAATGGCGGGTCCTGGCTTGGCTTTGCCAGCCTACGACGCAACGAGTCACAAATCCTGGTTGCCCACTTGACCGCCTCGGAATCGTCGACAAGCGGCGTGCCATCAGCGTCCTTGCCGGGTTCACAGATGAACATCACGTCGGCATCGGAGCCGTAGCCCAGTTCAGCACCGCCGAGTCGCCCCATACCGATTACGGAGATAACGCCCGGGACCTCCGAGTCAGGATGCTCCAGCGACCATGCACGGATTTCGGCGGCGAGGGCAGCTTCGAGCACGTTGTCCCACACCATCGACAGAGAGTGACAGACCTCTTGCACATCCATCAGCCCGAAAAGATCCGCGGAGGCAATGCGCGCGAGCTCTGCACGGCGCAACGCACGTGCCACACCAATGGCCTTAGCTGGACTGTTGTGTCGGGCAGCCGCTGCGACCAGCGCACGCCCGACTGCATCGGAGTCGGTATTCAGAAGCTTCGGCCCGGATGCACCGTCGCCGAACCGTTTAATTACGTCCGGCGCACTCATAATCAGATCAGACGCGTACGGCGAAGAACCGAGCACACGCATCAGCCGTTGGCCGACGACGCCCTCATCGCGCAGCGTTCGCAGGAACCACGTTTCGTCGTGGAGCTTCTCAGAGAGCTTGCGGTAATTGAGCAGACCCGCGTCGGGATCTGGTGTCGACGATAACCACTCCATCAGCGTCGGAAGCAGCATCGCCTGAATACGCGACTTGCGCGAGGTGCCCGCCGCCAGCGCAGAAAGGTGCTCGTAGGCGCGATCCGGGTACTGGTAGCCCAGCGCGGCCAACTGGCGCTTTGCTGCATCGGCCGATAGCTGCAGGGTTCCAATATCCTGCTCCACCACGGAGTTCAGCAGTGGACGGTAGAAAAGTTTGTTGTGCAGGGAGCGGATCTGTGAGCTGGCCAGTCGAACCTGTTTGGCCAGCGGTTTGCTGGAATCGGTGCCCCCCTCACCGACGATGCCAGAGGCGCGACCGAGCCACTGAAGAGCTTCGGTGTCGTCCTCGGCAGGCAACAAATGCGTCCGCCGCATCTTCTGCAGCTGCAGGCGGTGCTCCAGTAGACGGACGAACTCGTAGGCGTTAATCAGCGCGGCACCGTCTTCGCGACCGATGTAGCCAGCCTCGACCAGTGCGTCGAGTGCCATCACAGTTGGCAGCACACGGAGGCTATCGTCATAGCGTCCATGGACCAGCTGCAGCAGCTGCACCGCGAACTCGACATCCCGCAGACCACCGCGACCGAGCTTGAGCTCTCGGTAGCGAAGCTCTTCAGGGACGTTTTGGACCACGCGGGCGCGCATGCGTTGAACATCGTCGACAAAGGATTCCCGCTGAGAGGCGGTCCACACCATCGGAGCTATAGCATCGATGTATTCGCGGCCCAGCTCGACATCGCCCGTCATCGGCCGCGCCTTCAGTAACGCCTGGAACTCCCAGGTTTCGGCCCAACGCTTGTAGTAGGCGACGTGGGAATCCACCGTGCGCACGAGTGCACCCGATTTGCCCTCCGGGCGGAGATTCGCGTCGACCTCGAAGAAGCAGTGGCAAGAAATCCGGATAAATTCGCTGGCCAAACGAGTGGCGCGGGCATCCGCCGGCTCTGCGACGAATATGACATCCACATCGGAGATGTAGTTCAGCTCTTCCGCACCGCACTTACCCATGGCGATTACGGCCAGGCGTGTTGAGACCGGCGACGAAGGAAAGACCTGCTGAACAGCCACAGACAGTGCAGCCGTCAACGCTGCATCCGCCAAATCGCTGAGCGCCTCCGAGACCTGACGGAATGGGACTTGTGGCTGTCCCGGACGGCGAGGACCCCGTGGGTACGTGCCAGCCAAGTCGTAGCACGCAATACGCATAATCAAGTCGCGGTAGGCGCACTGCATCGCAACTTCGGCCTCACGGCCGGTAAGCTTCGCACGGTACAAACCCGGGCCTTCAAGCGTGGCGGGCGCAACGACGGGCTTGCGATACTCCGGATCCTCCTGCTTTTCCAGACTGGCCTCATCAGTGAGTTCGATGACCTCGGGTACAGCCCCGACGCTGGAGAGCATCTCGCGAAACATGTCTGCCTCAGTAGGAAGCTCAGCTTGGAGCAGAACCCACTTTTCTGGGTGCGCGACCAGATGATCGCCCAGTGCACTCGAGCCGCCGAGCAGCGCAAACATACGCGTACGCAGCGGCACCTGCTCGCGCATGGCCTCATCTAGACCGGACCAGGTGGCCCAGTCCTCCAGCTTTCCCTGCTGCTCCAGCTCGTCGAGAGCGCCTTTCAGCCGCACTAGTGCCATGAGCGCCAGTTTGGGGTCGCTGGCTCCGGCAAGTCCCCACAACAGCTGTAGGGACTCCTCGTTGTACCACCCCAAATCTTCCAGGTCAGCGCGCGTCCGATCGTCGTTACGCAAGCCCAGCGCTGCGGGCCGCGGCACTGATTGGCGAGATGTGCGAGGTCGATTCATCACCATTGAAACTGGTCACCCAAAAAACAAATTAAAGACGAAAAAAGGAAGGGGGCGGTACGGGGAAACTAGTAATCCAGAGTTGTGCGCAGCTCCCACTGCGTCACCTGACGCTGGAACTCGCGCCACTCGCGCCACTTATTGAGCAGGAAGAACTCGTAGACATGGTCACCGAGAGCATCGGCCGCCAGATCGGAGCGTTCCATCTCCTGCAGCGCCACCTCCAGGGATGTCGGCAAATCGCGGTAGCCCATCGCACGTCGTTCCCGCTTGGTCAACTCGGAGATGTTGTCCTCTGCCTGCTCCGGAAGCTGGTAACCCTCCTTAATTCCCTTCAAACCGGCGGCCAAAATCACCGAGTAAGCAAGATACGGGTTACAGGCCGAGTCCAAGGAACGAATTTCCACCCGGCGCGAATGTGCCTTACCCGGTGAGTACATGGGCACACGCACGAGAGCCGAGCGGTTGGCCATGCCCCATGTCGCGGACGTCGGAGCCTCATCGCCAAATGCCGTGCGCTTGTAGGAGTTGACCCACTGATTGGTCACAGCGGAAATTTCGCTGGCGTGAGTCAGAATGCCGGCAATGAAACCCTTTGCGGTGTCGGAGAGCTGGTTTTCATCATCCGGGTCGTGGAATGCATTAGTGTCCCCTTCAAAGAGGGAAATATGAGTGTGCATGCCATTGCCCGGCAAATCCTGGAAAGGTTTCGGCATGAATGTCGCCTGCACACCGTTTTTCATTGCAATCTGCTTAATGATGTAGCGGAAGGACATCACGTTATCCGCCATAGTCAGCGGGTCAGCGTAGCGTAGATCGATTTCCTGCTGGCCCGGCGCGTTTTCGTGATGGGAGAACTCCACAGGGATTCCCATGTCTTCCAACACCGTGATCGCTTCTTGGCGAAAGCGCGGTGCGCGGTCGTAGACCGCCTGGTCAAAGTAACCGCCATTGTCCGTTGGCACCGGCGGCTTTCCATCAGTAGCCAGGCTCTCTACTAGGAAAAACTCAATCTCCGGGTGGATGAACGCGTGGAAGCCCTCGTCGGCAAGCGCCTTAATTTGGCGGCGCAGCACCTGGCGTGGATCTGCCCACGACGGCTGCCCGTCGGGCATGACAATGTCGCAGAACATGCGCGCGGACGTGATTGTGTCTTCTTTATGTAGGCGCGGCATGACCTGGAACGTCGAGGGATCCGGTTGCGCAATAGTGTCAGCCTCGGAGACGCGGGAAAAGCCCTCTACCGCGGAGCCGTCGAAACCGATGCCCTCTTCAAAGGAGCCCTCGAGCTCAGCCGGTGCGACGGCAACGGACTTCAGATACCCCAAAATGTCGGTAAACCAGAGGCGGATATAACGGATATCTTGCTCTTCGATTGCGCGGAGGACGAATTCCTGCTGACTGTTCATACTTTCCAACGTTACCCAGGTGCCCGGATTCGCGGTACACATTTTGACCATCCGGCGTGGCTAGCCAACTGCCGCGCCCGTGTCATAACCGCTGCCCTCGTGGCCTCGAATTGCGGGTGACTATGGCATGCTCTATTGACATGAGCGGAAAAAAGATTCGTCTGAATAATCTGGCCGAATGGAAGGCTGAGTCTCGCCCCTGGGCAATGCTGACTTGCTACGACTACTCCACCGCGCGCGCTTTTTCCGCCGCCGGTGTCGAGCTGCTGTTGGTCGGCGACTCTGCAGCAAACGTTGTCTACGGCTACGACACCACCACCGAGATCTCGCTGGAAGAAATGATCCCGCTTGCTCGCGGTGTCGTGCGGGGCGCTGGCAACGCACTTGTGGTTGCCGATCTACCCTTCGGCACTTACGAGGCCTCCGATGAGCAGGCCGTGCTGTCCGCCGCGAAGATGATGCGCGAAACCGGCGCACACATGATCAAGATTGAAGGTGGCGTGCGCATCGCTCCGCGCATCCGTGCGCTGGTCAACGCCGGCATTCCGGTCATGGCGCACATCGGTTTCACCCCGCAGTCCGTCAACGCGCTGTCCGGTTTCAAGGTACAGGGGCGCGGTGCGGGAGCGGAACAGCTGCGTGCCGACGCCCATGCGGTAGCCGATGCTGGTGCCGCGGCCGTGGTTCTTGAGATGGTGCCTGCGGATCTGGCCACCGAGATTACCCGCGAGCTATCCATCCCAACCTGTGGCATTGGCGCTGGTAATCAGTGTGATGGCCAGGTTCTCGTCTGGCAGGATGCCTTTGCAGTTCCGGCCGATGGCCGCAGGCCGTCGTTTAGTTCGGTGTTCGAAGAGGTCGGCGAGATGCTGACCAAGGGAGCGAAGCAGTATGTCGACCAGGTGCACTCCCGCGAGTTCCCTACTGAGGCGCAGAACTTCTCGGGTTAGCTCTTCGATTCGGGGGTAGAATTAGTGGTTATGGCATCTAAGTCTGGTTCTAAGTCCAAAACTCCAACTGCGGCGTTGGAGGTGGAATCTAAGTTCTCAGCTACCCCAGAAGTGGTAGCCCCATCGTTCGATTTCGTTCCACAGGTTGGCTCCACCACCACTGAGGTGCGAAATCTCTCCGCGATTTACCTGGACACGGCGGACCTGCGTCTGACCCGGTCCAAGCACACTCTGCGTCGCCGCACGGGCGGCCCCGATGAGGGGTGGCATCTGAAGGCGCCGGGTACCGGCGGGCGCCTCGAATACGGCGTTGGCCTGGAAGAGGGCTCTGTTAACGGTGAAGGCCGCGATGCTGACTACATCGTGCCTACTGAGTTGCTTGCCCCCGTCCGCGCAATTGTGCGCAATCACCCGCTGCAACCAATCGCGCAGGTAGACAATGAGCGCCACGTCACCACGGTGTTTGCCCTCGATGGCACACCCATGGCGGAGTTTGCGGATGATCACGTCACGGCGACTTCCTTCCTCGACGGCGGCGAAACCACTACCTGGCGTGAGTGGGAGATTGAGCTGCTCGGGGATTGGGCAAATCACCCGGACGGCAAGGCCGTAATGGCAGCGATGTCCAAGGTCGCTGAGGTGGCTGGCGCCGTGCCGTCGGAAAGCCCATCGAAGTTGGCGACGGCGTTGGGTGACTCCATCGACTCCGCTCCCCTGCCGCCGGTTCCAGCGAAGCTGCCGAAGGGCACTCCGGGGCGCACTGTGGTCGATGCGCTGGCCGCTAACGTGGCCAAGATGGTCGAGTACGACCCGAAGGTACGCCGCGATGAGTTCGACTCGGTGCATCAGATGCGCGTCGCCACTCGTGAGCTACGCAGTCACATGCAGACCTTCCACGGCATTGTTGTGGGCGATAAGGTCGCTGAGCTGGAGAGCAACCTCAAGCAGCTGGCGGGTGTTCTCGGCGTGGCTCGTGACGCTGAGGTCGTCGCTATGCGCTGGGAGGAGTTGCTGGCCAATCGTGAAAGCGCCGCTTTGGGCGAGGAGCTGCGTGCGAATCTCGTCGAGGATGTCCAGAAGGACTACGAGCGCGCCCATCATCGCGTTATTCTCGCACTCAATTCCAGCGAGTACCTGCAACTTCTCGACGATCTCGATGAATTCCTCGCCAATCCGCCAATTGCCGCAAATGCGGACGAGGCCGAGGCTGGGGAAAAGAAGTCTAAGAAGAAGGATGATTCGCTTGTCGACGGCGCGGAGAACGCAGCCGCAGAGGATTCTTCGGCAGCCGACTCCGAGGTCGCGGCTGAGCCTGATACTGCAGCAGCCGATGCAGCAGTTTCCACGACCTCAGACAAGGCCGCACCGGAGAAGGTAGCGACACCGAAGGAACTCGACACCACTGCTGTGCTGCTCGATCACCTGCGCAGCGCGTTTTCGAAGTTCCGTCGTCGCCACAACCTGGTACTCGATGGCCGCGAGGATGCTGACCTGCCAGAGGCAGATCTGGACGAGCGTTACCACGATGTCCGCAAGGCTGCGAAGAAGCTCCGCTACAGCGCGGAAGCTGCTCAGAACGCGGACCTGCCGACCGAGAAGCTCTACGCTGCCTGCAAGAACCTGCAGTCGGTTCTCGGTGACTTCCAGGACACCTGTACTGCGCGTGACTTCGTGCTGGCTCGCGCTAAGCGTGCTTCCCGTTCGGGCAGGGACACGTTCGGATACGGCGTGCTTTACCAGATGGAGTACTACGACGGCCTAAAGGCCCTGGCTGAGTACGACGATGCCGTGGCAAAGGTTTTCAAGGCCTTCCGCAAGATGGAAAAGAAGATTAAGAAGGGCAAGAAGGCCTAAAGGCGTAGCGCCTACTTCTCAGCTACGCCCCAGTCGTCATCTTCTTCATCCCAGTCGTCGGCCGCCTTGTTGCGCTCGGCGACTTTTTCCATGGCAGCGCGGGCTTCCTCTTCGGAATCGTAGGGGCCCATTCGGTCGTCCCAACCGGTTTTCTTCCCCTGAAACACCGTGCCCGTCGACGGCTGGTAGTACCACTTACTGCTGTTGTCGCTCACGATTTTTCTCCTCTTCCACATCGAGAACATGTCGAGTTATCAAGCGGTTCTGCCACCGTCAACTCCGCACATAAGCAAACTTGCAGAGAGGCAACCATTTGCCTGCCATGTGCACTGCGGCGACATAAAATCCCAGTATATAGGTTTGTCACTGTCCCCCGAGCCGGGTATTATCGACGGAATTGTTCACCTTAGAACACAAGCGTTGAACGCGAACACTGCACACCAGCACTATGAGTCCGATCTCTGGAGAGGTTTCACCCATGCCCGCCGCACCCGCTGTCGTAAACGACGTCTTCGATGCCGTCGGTTCTAATGCTTCAGTTGCATACGCCCCGGGTTCCATCAACCTGTTGGGTGAGGACTGCGCGTCCTCCGGCGGCATGCTCCTAGCCACCGCCATTCCTGCCTATGCTGCGGTCGGTATCGAGGAAATCGACGAGCAGCAGCTCGTTGTCGTGTACAAGCGCGAAACTACCAAGATGGATTTCCCGGATAGCGTCCCCGCCGCTTTTTCTCAGGTGCCGACCGCTGTCGCGGCTGCCATCGTCGCATTGCAGCACTCGCTGCATCTCGTTCCGCGCAACAGCAACGGCCTGAAGGTCACCATTGCCTCCACTATCGCGCCAGGTCGCGGTTTTGGAGAGATTCCGGCAATTCAGTGTGCTCTCGCGCTGGCTCTCAATGCGCGTTTTGGCGACCGCGATGATGTGCCCACCCGCACGCGTATTGCCACCGCTCTCCACGAGACCATGGTGCAGATTAAGGGACAGTCGTGGCCGCTGTACCCCTACACCACGGCACTGCGCAGCCGCCCGGACAGCCTGCTGTGCATCAACCACTCCGATGAAGCAGTCACGCAGACGGCTCTCCCGCAGTCGTTGGCGCTGACTGTCGCTTACTCCCCCGATGTCACCGGCGGTTCGCCCGACGAGGAGCGCTACGAATTCTTCCAGCAGGCCTGCGCCGCTTTTGGCGTGCCGACTCTCGCTAGCCTCCCCGACTCACAGGAGCGGGTCGCGGACTGGGTGCGTGCTCGTCACGAGGTGCACCCGGACGACGAAGACATCCCCACCATCGGCCGTGCCATTCAGTGGCTTGACGAAGCCGACGCATCCTCCGACCGTGCCCGCGCAGTAATCGGCCACATCCGTCACAGCGATATTCAAGCAGCCATCGCAGGGGTTTCGCGCGATGTCAGTGAGCGTGGCTCCGCGCCGTCGGCAAGCTCTGTGCTGGGGCAGATTTCCGAGCTGACCGACACCATCGATTGCGAGAAGATTGCCCGTTGTGCGCCGTGCCCGGGTGCGTCGCTGGTGATGTGGTCCCACGTCGACGATGCCGATCGGATTGCCTCCGCGCTTAACGACGGCGGTTCCGAGACCATCCGTGTGGAGAACACTGCGGCCGGCGCGGTGGTCGAGTAAAAAAGC
This sequence comes from Corynebacterium sp. 045007, assembly GCF_040743205.1. NCBI lineage: Bacteria > Bacillati > Actinomycetota > Actinomycetes > Mycobacteriales > Corynebacteriaceae > Corynebacterium > Corynebacterium sp. 045007. Next base: position 34,933 of record NZ_JBFLKW010000011.1, on the reverse strand, counting down.
TTGTGTGAACGAGTCGGCCTATGAGCCGGATTCTGTCCCTCGGCGCTCCTTTCGGAAAGCGCCGGGTGGCGATCATCCATCTCGGTCTGCCATTGCTGACAGCCTGAAGCAGCACACCCGCGAGTATCGGACGGGCAGCCCTCAAACACTCGCGCACGCGCACGACGAAGCATGCGCGATTTTGCCTTGCTCCTGGTGGGGTTTACCTAGCCGGTGCAATCACTTGCCCCGCTGGTGCGCTCTTACCGCACCTTTTCACCCTCACCGGATCTCCACAGCTTTACGTCAAAGACATCGGCTGTGCGCCCGGCGGTCTATTTTCTGTGGCACTATTCCCGCAGGTCACCCTGGGTTGCTGTTAGCAACCACCATGCCCAGTGGAGTCCGGACTTTCCTCGACAGCGGCCTGGACACACTCTGTAAAAGAGGCGTCCGGTTCCGTTAACTGCCGCGATCACCCGGCCGGCTCGCTCGAATGGTTAGTGTACCCGCCACAACCGCAATTCAAATAACCCGCCGTGCTCGGCTGCTAACCACGCAGGTAGCTGGTGTCGTTAATCAGCCGCACTGATGTCGGCCCATCTGCGTAGAACTCCGCGATGGAGAGGCTGGCCAGGTCCAAGTGCAGGCGAGTGAAGATTTCAAAGCCGCAGCCGAGCCCCTGGCGCAGCAGCGACTTGATTGGCGTGACATGGCTGACTACCAGCACATCCGAGGCACCGAATTGTTGAGCGATGCGCTCACGCGCGGCGCTCACTCGGCTATCGACCGTGCGGAAATCCTCCCCCTCCGGTGGCGCCACGGCCGGATCCGCAAGCCAGGAACTGTGCAGCTCAGGGGTGACGTTGTGAGCCTCGGAGAAAGTCATGCCCTCCCACTGCCCAAAGTCGGTCTCGCGCAGATCCTCTTCAACGTGGATGTCCAGCCCGAGCGCTTTGGCTGCCGCCTCTGCGGTCTGCTGTGCACGACGCTGTGGAGAGGCCACAATCGCCGAGAAACTCATGTTGCCGCTATCGACCAACGCCGCCAGGTGACGTGCTGCCGCTTCCGCTTGCTGTCTGCCCACCTCTGTCAGGTCGGGGTTCGAACGGCTTCCCGAGTACTCCCGGCGAATCGACATTGGCGACTGCCCATGGCGCAGCAGCACCAACCGCGTGGGATCTGTAGTCGCACCCGTCCAGCCCGGCGCGCTATCGCGCTTGTCTGCAGCCTGGCTCATTTACGCGCCTTTCACCGCTCCCAGCGTTTCCGCACGCACAATCATCGCGCCACATTCAGGACAAAACGTCACTTCTTCCGGCGCAAGCGTGGTGAATTCATGCACGGTTCCTACATCGAGCTCCATGAAGCAGGAACCGCAGGTGCGTCCGTTTAAGCGGGCAACGGGGATGCCGTTAGCAAGCGCTAGACGACGGTACAGCTTGGCTGCCGAACCATCAATGAGTTTGTCAGCCTCTTCGATTCGGGTCTCAGCGATGGAAATGCGCGCAATGAGGTCAACCTCGGCGTCGTTAAGCCTTTGCTTGGCGGCGACGATGTCATCGTGCGCCTCGTCGGCGTCGTATTCGTGCTCAGCGTCGACCTGATAGGCCTCCTGCATGCGCTCGTACTGCTGGAGTTCCTGTTCAGCGCGTTCGCGGCGGCGCTTGGTGGAGCGCAGGTCATGCTCGAGGTCACGGCGCGTGGATGCGTCTTCTGCGGCACCGAGCGACAGACGATCAGCCTTTTCGCGAGCCTTCAGCTTGTTGATGTCCGATTCCAGCTTGGCAATATCGCGGCCGATATCGGAGGCGCTGAGCTTGGAGCGCGCTGCCTCACTGGCCTGACGGCTGTGCTTTTTGCGCAGCTCCTGCAACTCGGCACGCTCGGGCAGAACGTTCTGGCGGGCGGTGAGCCCATCCAACAGAGTTTGGTTTTCCGCCTTTTCCAACATCGCAACTTGGATTTGTGGACTAAGCCTCATGGTCTTCACTTCCTTGCCTGTGTCGACGATTCTGCCACTGTCCAGGGATCGGTGCGCACCTCAAGGACCTCGGTCGCGACCCCGAGCCTCTCGGCCAGCATGTCTGCGGCCTGGTAGCACCAGGGGAACTCGCTGGCCCAGTGAGCCGTGTCCACCACGCAGAAGTCCGCGGTCCGCAGTGTCTCATCGACAGGATGATGCCGCAGGTCAGAGGTAACGAACGCATCGACGCCCATCTTTGCCACAGTGTCCAGGAAAGAGTCACCTGAACCAGATGCGACGGCAACCGTGCGAATCATCCGCTCCGGATCGCCTGCGCCACGCACGCCCCATGCCGTTGCAGGCAGGCGCTCAGCCACACGGGCGACGAAGTCTTTAAATGGCATCGGCGTATCCAGCGTGCCCACTCGCCCAATGCCCACAGCCTGCTGCGGATCCAAGCCGGTAGCCTGATTGTCCACGATATCGAAGGCCGGCTCCTCATACGGATGCGCTGCAACGAGAGCCTTGACAATCGCCGCGCGCACGGACCGTGGCGCGACCATCTCCAGGCGCACTTCCTCGACATACTCAATCTGCCCCTCGGCACCGATGAAGGGATTCGCCCCGCTCAGCGGGCGGAACTGGCCGCGGCCGTTAATGCGAAACGCACAGCTGTCGTAGTCGCCGATAGTGCCCGCGCCCGCCTCAAACATGGCTTGCGCAACCTTATCGACGTGATCTGCCGGAACCTTCACCGTCCAGGTATCCAAGCCGGGAGCCGGCTGCGGAGCCAGCGGCGCACCCGGTTCAACTCCGAGCACCGTGGCCAACTGGTCGTTGACACCCGGTCGGGCGCTGTCCGCGTTGGTGTGCGCTGCGAAGAGAGCTACACCTGCCCGGATCAGCTTATGAATAATCCGACCCTTCGGTGTATCCGCCGCCACGGAATTCACACCACGCAGAAGCAGCGGATGGTGCACAACAAGCATCTGAGCACCGGAGGCAATCGCGCGATCTGCAACCTCGTCAGTGCAGTCCAGCGCCAACGCGATGCGACGCACCTCATCCTGCGGGTCACCGCAAATCAGGCCAACTTTATCCCAGTTCTCCGCCAGTGCCGGCGGGTAGGCCGCATCCATCGCCGCACGCACGTCGGCAACGGTCACCACAGTGTTATTGCCCTCGGCACGGGTCTGCGCAGAGTCCGTCATACATCCATCCCTTCAACATGCATTTCTCTCCAGCTTCTCTTCCAGCGTAGTGAACTCTGCCCCGACCCATCAGTTCTGCGACAGCAAATCCGCTACTTCCGCAATAAGCCGCCGCACACTGGTCTCGTCCCGCACAGCCAGCCGCCACCACGAACCGTCCAAACCGGCGAAGGTGTCGCAACGCCGCACGGCTACTCCACGCGCAGCGAGCCGCTGTCTCAGACGCTCGTGCTTGACGACGTCAACCGCCGCAGCGCCCGGACCATCATGCGTGCTCAGGGCAACCCCCGGGCGTGCCAGCACAAAGGGAGCCTTGGAATCCAACACCTGCCAGCCGGCGGCTACTAACAGCTGTGTCATAGCCTCGCGCTGCTGACCAATCTCAGCGCGGATTTGTGGCAACAGCTCTGCCTCGCGACACGCGATTGCCGCCATAGCGGTAAGTTGCAGCGTGCCCAGTGGCCAGTGCGGACGCAGTCGCCCCAACTTCGCCAGGAGCTCAGGGGTTCCCAGTGCGTAACCACAGCGCAGGCCTGCGATTGCCCAGGTCTTAGTCATGCTGCGGAAAACGATGACATTATCGGGGATACTGTTCGCTTCCCCCGGCCTGCAATCAGCTAGCGAGCACCGCCGAATAATCTCACCATCGGCGACGTCCATAAATGCCTCATCCACGACCAAGATCCCACAACGGCTGGCGAGCCCCCGCAGGTCATCCGCTGAATGAGCAACACCGGTGGGGTTAGTCGGATTGCCGATGATGACCATCCGACCGTCAAGCTGCTGGGAATGCGGGGAGGAGGCGTTCTCGTGGACGTCGGCAAGCGTAGGCGTGAGCGTGTACGGCGACGGTAGTACCAGCGAATCCACCCCGACTCCCGCGGCGCGGAACGCGGCTTCAGGTTCGGTGAACTGCGGCTGGACGATGGTGGCGGGCAAGCCCAGGTGCGGCAAGAGCGAAAAGCCCTCGGCGACGCCGTGGAGAAGCAGTACCTCGTCGGCGCTGCGATTGTGGTTGGTGGCAATGGCAGCGCGGACGTCGGCATCGAGCTGCGCAGACGGATACGCGGCAAGTTCTCCGAGGGACGTGGCCAGCGAGTCCTGCAGCCACTGCGGTGTGGTGCCGTGAACATTGACGGCAAAGTCCAGGTCAGCGCCATGGGCGGCCTGATCGCCGTGATAGCGCAGCGGGTCGTCTAACATGCCATCCAGCCTAATGACCTTTTAGGATGAACAATATGTCCACTGGCCATCGCCCCACTGTCCTTATTGATGTCGACGGCACCATCGCCGATTCTCTCCCCGCAATCGCACATGGGTTCCGCCTTGCATTGAAGGCAATTGACCACCCACTTCCGCCCGAGAGCTTTATCAACACGATCCCCGGCCCGCCAATGGTGGAGACACTCGCATCCCTCGGACTTTCCGACGAACAGGTCGACCGAGCCTTCGCTGTGTACATGGAGCATCAACACGCCGGTGCTTGGCAGCGTGCCGAGATGTTCCCCGGCTGGCCGGAGCTCCTACGCGATTGGCGGGCAGCAGGCGTCCAACTAGCCACTGCGACTTCCAAGGGCGAGTACTTCGCCCGTAAAACCTTGGACAATTTCGGGATTCTCGACGCCTTTGACTTCATCGGCGCCGCCAGCGACGACGGCTCACGACAGACAAAGACTGAGGTCATTGAGTACACGCTCAAGGAGTTAGGCATTGAAACCGATGAAGCAGTGCGCCCGCGTGGTTCGGTCGTAATGGTCGGCGATCGCATCCATGATTTTGAGGGCGCCGCACAGTTCGGTATCCCCGCCATCGCTGTTAAATGGGGCTACGGCTCAGAATCTGAGTGGGCATCGGCAGCGGCTTTGGCGTCCTCGCCTGAGGACCTGAATCGTGTTGTGCGGGAAATGTTGTATCTTTAAGACTCGTCAACGATTAGTGACAATCCTATTTTTATTTTCCGAGAAGTTTGGTTTTGCCTATTATGCTTATGAACTCGTCGCATCGTACTGAGTCCGTGTACGTCGTGTTTGTCTGCTCCGGAAATATCTGCCGCTCCCCCATGGCTGAAATCATCGTCCGTGACGCGGTTGAAGCCAATGCGCTTGCCGACGATGTCCTGCTCGCCTCCTGCGGAATCGGCGGCTGGCATGTCGGCGAACCCGCCGACGAGCGAGCACAAGCCGAGCTGGAAAATGCTGGCTACGATCCGAACCACACCGCGGCACAGCTGGGCGATGAGCACATGGATGCAACGCTTTTCATCGCCATGGATGAATCGCACATCAATGGTCTACTCCACGCTGGCGTGCCAAAAGAGAAGATTCGCCTGATGCGTTCCTTCGACCCGGCATCCCCGAAGGGGGCCGTCGTGGCCGATCCTTACTACGGAGGCCCGGAGGGATTCGTCCGCACTCGAAACGAAATTGAGGCCGCGACGCCGGGAATCATCGCATGGTTGCGTGAGACTCTGGCGCTGGCCTCTGAGCGCTAAGGTTTCAAAACAACCTTTTCTTTTGTTTTGCTGGCATTGCCCCGGTTTCGAAACGCCCAAATCTTATTCAAGATGAAGTTAGCGGGCGTGCCCAAAATAACGCCGATAAGGTTTGCCCAGTAGAGGCGGTTTCTAAAGCCGGTGGAGTCGTCGAAAATGTCTACCGGCAGTGCCAGTGGCGAGGTGGGGTTAGTCAGCAGAGTGATGACAACCAGGTTCACAATCAGCGCTGAGATACCTGCAAATAAAAACGGGAAGAACTGCCTAAACCAATTCGGGCGATTGTCAGTTCGGAAAGTCCAGGACCGGTTGAGCTGGAAGTTCCAGATATTAGCCACGACAAACGCCAGAGTTGCATAGACGTGGGAGTAACGGATATTCCACCGCGTTCCGAACAAGTTCATAAACACGTCGTGCTCATTGGTGCCCAGACTGAGACCCAACTTGCGGGCAATAATCACGACAATCAGGTTGACAACCACACCTGTGCCGCCGACCAGACCGAACTTGATGAACTGGCGCGAGACTGTGCTGAAGCGGCGTGAAGGCGAAGATTTCGCTGTTTGCGTGCCCACCACGACACCTCTCTTTCCATCTATCCCCGGGTAGATTCCCCGTCAAATACGCTCAAACAACTTTACCCGAAGTTCACTCAATCTCCGCACCGCCAACCACCAGCCGCGCTAGTGCCATCCACACCACCGGGTAAGCTCAATGAATGTGTTTAAGAATGTGCGCCAGTTTCTGACCCCTGGATGGGTTCTCACTGCCATTGTCGCCATTGCGTTTTCCTATCTCGCATTTACTGTTCTGGCTCCGTGGCAGTTGGGTAAGAACACCGCGACGCAGCATCGCAATCAGCAGCTTGAGCACTCATTCGAGCTCGACCCCGTAGACGTCAATGAGCTAATGCCCAAGGGCAAAGGATTCGTCGAGGGCAACGAATGGCGTCGCGTTACCGCCACCGGGTCCTTCCTGCCGGATACCCGCGTGCTATTGCGTAACCGCCCGGCCAATGGAGCCCCCGCCGTCCAGGTACTCGATGTCTTCGTCGCGAACAATGGCGAAAACTACCTGGTCAACCGCGGCTTTGTACGCCCGACAGACTCCAGCACCCCCAATGTTGAGGCAGCCCCGAAGGGCACCTTGACTATCTCGGCCTTTACCCGCCGAAACGAGATTCCCGCCGAGACCGCCCCAATCCCCGGCACCCCGCCGCAGGTCTACGGAATCAACACCAAGGAAGTGTCCGAGCTAGTCGACACCGAACTCAACCCCGATTGGCTTCAACTCTCGGACAAATCCGATGCCGTCATCGAGGCCATTCCGCTGCCCACCCTGGAGTCCGGCCCCTACCTCTCCTACGGCATTCAGTGGATCTTCTTCGGCGCTCTCGTGCCGCTTGCCGTCGTCTGGTTCATTCGCGCTGAAATCGTCGAGCGCAAACGAGACCGCGCGGAGCAAGAGGAGATGGCCAAGAACCTCCGCGATGCCGAAGCCGCGGAACCAGTAGATGACGCTGATGACTCCGAGGACGCAACACCCGAATCGGACGATGCCACCACTCCCACTCCTCCGCAGGCTAAGTCCGAAGAGGATCGCGCCGCCGAGCTGCACCGCCAGCGCATGGCGCAACGCTACGGCAACACTGGCCATCGCGCCGCAGGTTACCGCGACAACCGATACGACGAGCGTTTCTAACTCTCAGCTCGCGCTTTCACGCGCCGCATACATCCGGCGATTACTGCTGCTCCGGCGCAGCTGAGCGCAACAATATTTTGTACTCGCTTGCTCAGCTCAGCCGCACGCCGAACATCTGCCACCGCAGGTCTCCGACCACCGCCAAGCATCGGGCGCATCTCCACTCCACTGGGATACACCGTCGCGCCGCCCAGCTGCAGCCCCAGCGCGCCTGCAGCGCTCGCCTCCACGACGCCTGCGTTCGGACTTGGGTGGTTGCTGGCGTCTCGTCGCCACGCTGCCAATGCTTGACGACGGTCCGGACCTGCAACCACAGTTGCGATAGCTGTAAGTCTCGCGGGGAGGAACCCGGCGATGTCGTCAAGCCGTGCACTTGCCCACCCGAACTGGCGATAGCGAGCGTTGCGGTACCCCACCATCGCGTCGAGGGTATTGGCCGCTCGATGAGCGACCACACCAGGAGCTCCTGCAATGGCACCCCACATGAGAGTGCCGGTGACGGCGTCGGAGGTATTCTCGGCGAGCGATTCGACGGTGGCTCGGGCGATGCCATCAGCGTCGAGAGCTTTCGGATCACGCGAGCACAGCCACGGCACTAGCGCACGAGCGGCATCGATGTCACCGGAGGTGAGTCGGTCAGCCATGCGTTCACCAGTGCGGCGAAGAGTGGTGCCGCCAAGCGACGCCCACGTGACAGCAGCCAGCGTGAGGCTCGGAGCGACTGTGCTGATTGCGGCTGTAAACGCTACCGGTGTGGCCACTGCGATGGTGGTGAAAGCTATCCCGCACCCTTTGGAGTCGGCGTAGATTCGGCGCTCAAGCTTACTGACAGCCTGCCCGTAGAGGGCCACCGGATGGTGATTGGTGGGATCTGCGAAGATGCGGTCAAGTGCATACCCCACAGCGATAGCCGCACCGCGCCGCCAGAGATGTCGGTTTCTGGCTTTTATACGCAATTTAATCGAACTGTCCCTGCAGAACGGCTACGACATCGAGCGGAGTGACATGTGCTGCCGGATGACGGTGCGAAGATGCAGCCATCAAGGTGTAATCACAGGTGTGCCGGATACCGAGTAGGTGCCCAAACTCGTGTGCAAGCGTGCTGCGAATTGCATCAGGATAGAGTGTGGAAGTAACGAAAACCGTCATTTCTTTACTAATTTCCGATGCAGAAGCCAAAACGTGCGAGTTCGGCTTAGGCACGTAGCGAACGCTCACGGTATCCGAATCAGCTTTGTCTTTGGTCACTTCCCGGAGCACGACCTTGCCACCGAGCTTTTCATTCCACTCTTGGGCAGCAGCGTCCAGCTGCGCGCGGTACGGAAAGTCTGGAGCAACAACGTAGTCCAGGGTGCCGTCGGCAAGGTAGGAAGGCATCTTGTCGGAGAGATGGAGAATCGATGGATCCTCCACCGGCTCGCCTGCATTTGCGGCTTTGACCATTGCCTTACAGGTGGCAGCGTCGATTACTGGTTTACCGTCTCCTCCAATTGCGTAGGCCTGTGGGCCCGCAAGTAGAGATCCGACAAAAACAATGGTGGCAAGCGATTTTGTAAAACGCACAGACCGGGAGTTTAGCACAAACAAAAATCCGCCCGGATTCTCCATTACAAGAATCCGGGCGGATTATGTCTGTGCGGCGAGAGGGTTTCGAACCCCCGACCGCTGGTGTGTAAAACCAGAGCTCTACCGCTGAGCTATCGCCGCGCTGCTGCGAAACTTTAACACACGGCAAACATAGATTGCCAATTGCGCACTACACACAGCGTTTATGCAGATTATTTCAATAGCTCGGCTAGTAGCCGATTCAAACGGGGCAGTTAACGCCGGCTAGCTAGAGCGCTGCACCAGGCAATTGCCTTGCCAATCCCCCAGACGAAGCGCCGAGGTGTTGGAGAAACCAGCCAGCTGTGCGGACTCGTCAATCACGCCAGGATCAATGGCACCCGGCTGACCAGCACCCGGCGTGAGCAACCAAACGCGGCCTTCATCCTCCAAAGGGCGGGAAGCATCCACAAGACCATCGACCAAGTCGCCGTCTTCTTCACGCCACCACAGCAATACGACGTCGACAACCTCATCCGTGTCTTCGTCGAGCAGGTCTGCATCCAGGAAATTCTCGACCGACTCACTGATTGCTGAGTCACAGTCCGTATCCCAGCCAACCTCCTGGACTAGCTGACCTTCCTTGATGCCGAGCCTGCTCGCATATTCATGAGCAGCGCCTGTGGCGTTGACCACTTCCCTTTTCCTCCTCTAGAAAAAATATCCAGCTCGATTTTTCGAGCTATGTGGGGAAATTTTACCGCTCAAATACATTTTTCACAGCTGCAAAATAAGAATTTCCCCAAAAAGGTGCAGTTTTCGCAATGTTCGTCGTAAAGCGGAGCGGATTGTTCGGTGAAAGCGTGTGCAAGAAACGGCTAGGGGCACAACAAACGATTCAGACGTAGAGTGGAGAAAAATAACCTTTGCCTTTCCTTCAGGGACTGAAAGGAGCTCACAATGTCCGATACCTCGTCGGGTACGCCACAAGCCCACTCTGATGAGTCAAACTTTGCCCTTATCCGTGATGGGGTCGCCTCCTATCTCACGGATGCAGATCCTGAAGAGACCAAGGAGTGGCTTGAGTCTCTCGACGGACTGTTAGAAGAGGCAGGTCCGGAGCGCGCACGTTTCCTCATGCTGCGCCTGCTGGAACGTGCCACGGCAAAGCGCGTGGCTCTACCGCCGCTGACCTCGACAGACCTCGTCAACACCATCCCAACTGAGATGGAGCCAGAATTCCCAGGCGATGAGGACATTGAGCGCCGCTACCGCAAGTGGATTCGCTGGAATGCGGCAATTATGGTCCATCGCGCACAGCGTCCGGGTATCGGCGTGGGCGGACATATCTCTACCTATGCGGGCGCCGCACCGCTTTACGAGGTCGGCTTTAACCACTTCTTCCGCGGCAAAGACCACCCAGGCGGCGGTGACCACGTCTTCTTCCAGGGCCACGCTTCGCCGGGTATGTACGCCCGCGCATTCCTAGAGGGGCGTCTGACCGAAGAGGACCTCGACGGTTTCCGTCAGGAAGTCTCCCTCGGCGAGGGCAATGGCCTTCCCTCCTACCCGCACCCGCATGGCATGCCAGAATTCTGGGAGTTCCCGACGGTGTCCATGGGCCTTGGTCCGCTCAATGCCATCTACCAGGCACGCTTCAACCGCTACCTGCATGACCGCGGCATCAAGGACACCTCCCAGCAGCACGTTTGGGCCTTCCTCGGTGACGGCGAAATGGATGAGCCGGAATCTCGTGGCGCCATTCAGCATGCGGCGCTGAACAACCTGGATAACCTGACATTCGTCATTAACTGTAACCTGCAACGCCTCGACGGTCCGGTGCGCGGCAACACCAGCATCATCCAGGAGCTGGAGTCGTTCTTCCGCGGCGCTGGTTGGAATGTCATCAAGGTCGTTTGGGGCCGCGAGTGGGACGAGCTCTTCGCTAAGGACAAGGACGGCGCACTAGTCGACCTGATGAATAAGTTCTGCGATGGCGACTACCAGACGCTGAAGGCTAACAACGGCGCTTGGGTGCGCGAGCACTTCTTCGGCCGTGACCCGCGCACTGCCAAGCTGGTCGAGGACATGACCGACGAGGAGATTTGGAACCTCCGTCGCGGTGGCCACGACTACCGCAAGATTTACGCTGCCTACAAGAAAGCCTTGGAGACCAAGGATCAGCCGACCGTCATTCTGGCGCACACGGTTAAGGGCTATGGCCTCGGCCATAACTTCGAGGGCCGCAACGCGACCCACCAGATGAAGAAGCTGACGCTCGATGATCTGAAGCTTTTCCGCGATAACCAGCGCATTCCGATCTCCGACGAGGAGCTGGAGAAGGATCCCTACCTGCCGCCGTACTACAACCCGGGCCCAGAGTCCGAGGAAGTGCAGTACATGCTGGAGCGCCGCAAGGAACTCGGCGGTTTCGTGCCGGAGCGTCGCACTAGCTACGAACCACTGACAACGCCAAAGCCGGAAACCCTGAAAAACCTCCTCAAGGGATCAGGTAAGCAAAAGGTTGCCACCACTATGGCGACGGTGCGTGTTTTCAGGGACCTGATGCGCGATAAGGATCTCAAGGACCGCTTCGTGCCTATCATCCCTGATGAGGCCCGCACCTTCGGCATGGACTCCTGGTTCCCGACGCTGAAGATCTACAACCCGCACGGCCAGAACTACACTCCGGTCGACCATGAACTGATGCTGTCCTACAAGGAAGCGAAGGACGGTCAGATTCTGCACGAGGGCATTTCCGAGGCGGGCTCTGTGGGGTCGTTTACCGCTGTCGGCTCGGCGTACGCCACCCATGGCGTGGCCATGATTCCGCTCTACATCTTCTACTCGATGTTCGGTTTCCAGCGCACGGCTGACTCCATTTGGGCCGCTGGTGACCAAATGTCCCGCGGCTTCCTGCTCGGGGCGACAGCTGGCCGCACGACGCTGACAGGTGAAGGCCTGCAGCACATGGACGGTCACTCCCAGTTGCTGGCGGCTACGAACCCGTCGGTGGTCTCCTTCGACCCGGCATTCGCCTACGAGATTGCCTACATCGTCTGCGATGGCATTGACCGCATGTACGGCCCGGAGCGCGGCGAAGATGTCATTTACTACCTGACTATCTACAATGAGCCGACTTCGCAGCCGGCTGTCCCAGAAGATCTCGATGTCGAGGGGCTGCTTGGCGGTATCTACCGCTTCCGCAAGGCCGAGGGCGACAAGCATGTCAACCTGCTGGCTTCCGGCATTGGCATGCAGGAGGCGCTGCGTGCCGCAGACATCCTGGAAGACTACGGCGTGGCTTCCTCGATTTACTCGGTGACCTCGTGGAATGAGCTGGCTCGCGATGGACACGAGCGTGACACTGAGCGTCTGCACAACCCGGCTGAAGAGGTCGAAGACGCCTTCGTAACCCGCCAGCTGTCCGACACCGATGGGCCATTCATCGCAGTGACTGACTTCCAGCGTGCGGTCCCGGAGCAGATTCGCAAGTGGGTTCCAGGTGACTACACCGTCCTCGGCACCGATGGCTACGGCTTCTCGGATACCCGTCCGGCCGCTCGCCGCTACTTCAACTCCGACGGCGAGTCAGTCGCTGTTGCGGCCCTGGCCGCACTGGCACGCGCTGGCAAGCTCGACAAGAGTGTCGCCCAGGAAGCAGCCGAAGAGCTGCAGATTACCGACCCAACCGCAACCACTCAGGACGCTGAATAATGACCTCTAGCCTTGGAGATCAGCTCAGCGCCCTACTGGGCACACAGGTCACCGGTGCCGGTGACGCTGACGATGCCTCACCCAATGCAGCGAACGCGGGCTCGAAGAAGGGTTCCGCCGACGCTGACCTGCCCGCAGGTCTTCACGGCGAGGTCGCGGCAATCGTCAAAAAGATGGCTAACGACGAGGTGGAGTCCTTAGAGCTCCCCACTCCGCTGACCGACTACGGCTTTGACCGCTTGAGCGTCGTAGAGTTGGCCGTCCGCTGTGAGGAAGGGCTGGGAGTCCGCATTGAGGACGAGGACATTCCCTCGTTTAAGACCCTTGGCGATGTAGTTGACTACATCGCCGCCCGGCGCGGGTAGAGCTGCAGCACGTTAGCTGCCTCTACCCCACCGAGGTCTGCGTTGCCAGCGGTCGAGTTGCCGCTGGCACTGTCGGGTCCGGCAGGGGCGGACGTCGTAAAGCACTCTTCGGGGGCGTAGCCTGCCGTCATCATGCGCATCGGCTCTAGCACGCGGTCCCACGGCCCGCCGATGGCCGCGTCTAGGGCCCCTTCGATGTCGCCGCCGCGCGCCATGATGGAACGCAGCGCATCCTCGTTGACCACGATGTTTCCGGCGGCATCAGTCTGTCCGGCAAAAGTCCCCAGCTGCGGGGTATGACAGTAGCGCATGCCATCGATGGCGTAGCCGTCATCATCCACGGCTGGGTCTTGCGCCAGCTCGAAATAGAGGCGCGGCCACCTAGCCAGGTTGTCCACCAGTGTGGCGATGGTGTCAGCACTTGCAGTGAAAGGCACCTCGGCGCACAAAGTGGCATCCTGGTCGGTCGCACGCCAAATATCCCGGCCTGGCTTAGTGCCATCGGGCATGCTGAGCCGGGCCAGCGCCCACGTGATGTGTGGTTGCAGCGGCCCTGGCATGCTGTGAATCCACAGAACGCCTGAAAGTTGGGTGCGCATAGACGAAGGTCCTCGGAAAAGTTGCGGTCAATTGGTGTAAGACGAGATTCGTCTTCCCCTACGAACTCATCCAACGACACTTGCCACACTGCAGAAAAAGCACTGCGGTAAAACAACACTTCTGAGGTTTGCGTTGCACGTGTTTATGATTGTTATTTCCGAGACGGCTGCTGGCAACCCTCAAGTTGTCCTTAATCCCCCAGATGTGATTTAGCGCTGAGACGAAAAATCGGCGCCGCAAGCGACGCCGACTTAGCTCATATCCCCTTAATCTTCAGCGTGTTCTTCCAGCTCACGCCAGAGTTCATCATTGAAATCCGTCCACAGCGGCTTAGCCCACTCGCCGAAATCTCGGTCGGTCAGCGCGATCGCCGCCCGTCCGGTTGGACGATGCAGCCACAGGAACGTGCCCGCCTGCCCGAAGTGGCCTGCGACATCCTTGGGCATCGAAGCACCAAACCACAGCCCCTGCTTGGAATCGGGGTGTCCGAAAATCTCAAAACCCAGGCCCCAATCGGCCGGACGTTGCATACCATAGCCCGGCACGACACCATTCAGGCCCGGGAACTGCACGGTCAACGCTTCGGTCACGGTATCGGGATGCAGCAGAGTCGGGGTGAAGATCTCATCGACGAAGGCCATGAGATTAGCGACGCTGCTACGCGCGCCATGCCCTGCCGAGCCATCCAGTACGGAATCCGCCATCCCCAGCGGCTCAAACACGGCCTGGCGCAGGTATTCACTAAACGGCATCTCTGCCTCCGCAGCGATGGCATCGGCGATGATGTCAAAGCCCGCGGAGGAGTAAATGCGCCGCTCCCCTGGTTCTTTTTCCAGCTCGCGGCTGGCAAACCCCACCCCGCCGGCGTGCGCCAGAAGGTGACGCACAGTCGCGCCGTGACCGGGTGGCGTGAGCTCTTGGTCGAGCTCCACCGCGCCCTCTTCGACGGCCACAAGCATGCCCACAGCGGCCAGTAACTTGGTCACGCTGGCGAGCTCAAACACGCGACCGCTATCACCGTGGGTGTGCCAACTGCCATCGTCGGCACGCACGGCAGCCGCGACCATGTCAACTGGCCACTGATCAACTTGCGCAAGAACAGAGGGCTTCCAAGAAGTCATGTTCTCAAGACTACGCAAGCGTGGCGGACTCGGACTTTTCGGCGGACTCGGACTTCTCAGCAGGCGCGTCTGCAGACTCGTCGTCCGACTCGTCGGCTGGCGACAGGTCGGCGTTGGCGCTGGCGTCCCACTCGTCCTTGTCCCAGATTCCCGCACGCTTTGCGACGACCAACGGGACCACAGCCTGACCGGTGACGTTCACCGCAGTGCGGCCCATATCCACGATCGGCTCGACAGCCAGCAGGAGACCGACGCCGGCGAGTGGCAGGCCAAGGGTCGACAGAGTCAGGGTCAGCATGACAGTAGCGCCGGTGGTGCCAGCAGTTGCTGCCGAACCGATGACGGAGACGAAGATGATGAGCAGGTAGTCCGTGAAGTCCAACGGCACACCGTAGAACTGCGAGACGAAGATAGCCGCGATAGCCGGGTAAATGGCGGCGCAACCATCCATCTTCGTGGTGGCGCCCAGCGGCACGGCGAAGGAGGCGTACTCATCCGGTACTGCCAAACGACGGGAAACAACGCGCTCAGTGACCGGCATGACGCCCATAGACGAACGGGTGAAGAAGCCGAGCGAGGTCACTGGCCAGACGCGACGGAAGAAGTCGATTGGGCTAATGCCATGAATCTTCAGCACAACTGGGTACACAACTGCGATGACCAGGAACAGACCAATGTAGATGGCAATGGCGAACTTGCCCAGGCTGCCGAGTGCTTCCCAACCGTACTCAGCGACAGCGTGGCCGATCAGAGCCGCGGTACCAATTGGTGCCAGGCGGATGACCCACCACAGCACCTTCTGCACGATGGTCAAAAGAGAGCCGGAAAACTCGATGAATGGCTCAGCCTTCGGGCCAACCTTCACTGCGGCGACACCGAAGACAATCGCGATGACCAGCAGCTGCAGGACGTTGAAGTTCAGCGATCCGGATACAGCACCGTCAGATTCGCTGATCTTCACGCCAAGGCCGAGAAAGTTCTGCGGGACAATGCTCTGCAGGAATCCCCACCAGGAGCCCACGGAACTCGGCTCTTGCGCCGCCGAGGCATCCACACCAGAGTTAACGCCCGGTTTGATGACCAAGCCCAGCACGATGGCGATGACCACCGATACAAAGGACGTAATGGCAAACCAAATCAGTGTCGAAACAGCCAGCTTGGCTGCGCCTGCGACCTGGCGCAGGTTGGCAATCGACACCACGACCGCGGTGACCACCAGCGGCGGGATGAGCAGCTTCAACAGCGTGACGTAGGTACTGCCGACCTCGTCGAGCGCTGTGCGCAGCGAGGAGTCATCGCCAGTACTGCGGGCCATGAAGCCCAAAATGAGACCAATAATCAGGCCATAGACAACTTGGGCACCGAAGCCGGTCGCCCATTTAAATTTATTCACTTTTCCTCCTGGAGTTTTATTTCTCTGAAAACACTTGTGCCGCGCCTTATGCCGTCTGACAAATGCGCGCGACGGGGTCCGGGGCCGCTGAGCTCAGCCTCGAAGAGACAGGCGCAGCGAGGCGGAAGCCCCGAAGTGTTTAGCGACAGGAGGAAGTGGAGATTCGGCCGTAATCGAGCCAACGCCGCTTTGTGAGCATTTTCATGTTGGTCATTTCTATCTAGCAAGTCCGGTTAAGAGACAAACGATAAGACTGCCACGATTGATGTTGTGACACCAATTTCCAACACGGCCCCTCACCCGAATATTCCACATCGCTAATTCGATTTCTCAGCCTGCCTGCGCAACTGCAGTACCTTCAGCGAGCAGAGGAAGCCAATAGTCAACGCGCCGACAGCGGAATACAGCGCAAACTGCGTGGCATGTGCAAGCGCATTTGTCAGCGGCACCAACACACCGTCGGGAGCACCCTGCGCACGCAGACCAATCAGCATCGAGCCAGCGGAATCCTTCAGCCCCTGCCCCATCTGCTCCAGGCCCGGCGACAGCTTCGCAATCTCACGATCCAACCCAATCGTCAGCGCCATGCCACCGAGTGCTGCACCGAGTGCCGAACCAATCTGCCGAATTGTCGACTGCGTTGCCGATGCCTGCCCCGACAGCCGCACCGGAATATCGCCAAGCACCAGCGAGGTCAACTGTGCCGATGCCAGGCCAAGACCCAGACCGTAGACAATCAATGCAAACACAACCAGCCACAGCGGCAGGTCAACGCGCTCTTCGGCCGCCAACTGCAGCGAACCAAAGACCTCGAGACCAAGGCCCACAATCACCACACCGGCCGGGGTAATCCGAGCTGCCAGATGACGCGCCATGGCACCTGCGAAGAACGCACCGAGAGCCATTGCTGCCAGGACCAGGCCGGTTGCGATCGTCGATAAGCCAATCGCCGACACCAGGTAGAGCGGCAGCACGAAGACCAGCGCGAACTCACCCACCGCGACAAGCATCGCCGTGGTATTCCCCCAGCTGAACGTGGCGTAGGAGAACATCGACACGTCCAACAGCGCAGGATCCGCGTTCTTCCGACGACTGTTTTCCCACAGCACGAAAGCGACAAGCACCACCGCACCAACCAAGAGCGTGACGACGGGTGCGGAGGGAAAAGCAAACCCTATCTTGGCGCCTTGAATGATGCCGAAGACCACGGCACCAAAGCCAATTCCAGACAACACCAGGCCAAGGACATCGAAGCCACCCGCGCCATTGGTATCGCCTGCGGTGTTCGGCACCCAACGCAGCGCAAGGACGAAAAGCACGACGGCGATGGGCACGTTGACCCAGAAGATAGCTTCCCAACCAGCAAACTGCGTAAGCACGCCACCCAGGAGTGGGCCGACTGCTGCAGCACCAGACATGACCGCACCCCAGATGCCGAATGCGGTGGCACGATCTTTATCACGGAATAGTGCATTCACACTGGACAATGTCGACGGCAGAATGCACGCACCACCAATGCCTTGAATGACGCGGGCTATGACCAACGGGGCCAATGAGGTGGAAAGCGCGGCCACGACGGAGCCGACCGTGAAGATGACCAGACCGACGAGGAAAAGCGTTCGACGGCCGAAGCGGTCGCCAGCGCGGCCAGAGGTCAGGAGTAGTGCGGCGAAAACGACCGAGTAGATCGTGGTAATCCACTGCGCGCCCACGATGTCAAGGCCCAGCTCCGAAATGATGGTCGGCAATGAAACACCGACGATGGTTCCATCCAGGACGATCATGCCGAGGCCAACCGCGAGCACGAGCAACCCCCACCACCGCTGTGGCGAGGCCCCGAACTCAGCAATCTGATCCTCGTTGGCGATTGCCATGACGGGGGTGCCCTTCGCTTTCGCTGTGGCACCGGTTTGTGCGTCGGCTGAGACGTCGGCGCTGCTCAAGGAAGGTTTTGTACTCATAGGACTAATGCTAGAAGTGTCCAAGCACTGATTCATCAACCGAAAGTCGTAACTTTGCGGAAAGATCAGCTTCGTTGAGCACAGGGATTGCCTTCGTTGGCACGGAAATACTTTGCTTCATTGAAACTGTGCAATCGCAGCCGAACCCGCTGGGTATAGGGCTTTTATCACCGCACGGTGGCAGATTGCTATGATGCTATGAGGTTTTGGACATTGGTTCATAGTGCTTAATTGTCACTTCATAGTGCCCAATCCTTGCCCCTATAGCTCAGTCGGTTAGAGCAGAGGACTCATAATCCTTTTGTCGCAGGTTCGAGCCCTGCTGGGGGCACTAAAAACTCCGGGCTCTACTCACGCCCATTTACCCGACATCCGGTTGTAACAGCTGGCGCACAGGGAGATGTACTTCGGCGCTTCGAGTGCCTCAATTTCCACGGTTTCGCCGTCGAGGATAATGCTGCCGTCCGGATTCAACCGTGCAGTAAAGATGGCCTTCTGCCCACAAGTGCAGATTGTCTTAATTTCCTCAATGGTGTGGGCAACTTCGAGCAATCGCTGGGAGCCTGGAAAGGCATGGGTGCGAAAGTCGGTACGCAGGCCGTAGCAGAGCACCGGGGTACCGCGAAGGGTAATGCCCAGCAACTGATCGACCTGGTCAGGGGTAAGAAACTGTGCCTCATCGATGATAAGGCAATCGTGGCCGTCGGCAAGCGAGGAGAGGTCATCGCCGTCGTGGACGAGGTGCGCGCGTTCCGCGATTCCGATGCGGGAGTGCACGTCACCATCAGCCAAAGTATCCACGGCTGGCTTGGCGATCAACGGTCGCATATCGCGCTCGCGGTAGTTGTGGGCGACGCGGAGGACCTCGATGGATTTTCCGCTGTTCATGGTTCCGTAGCGGAAGTACAGTTTTGCCATAGCCATCGATTGTAGGGCATCGATTCGCGGGCTCTGACGGCTGTAAACTCGGGCCGCCAACACGGATTTGAATTCCCGACTATCCTATTTTTTATGCAGCCGATTCCTGACCTGAATGAGAATCCAACAGTTGTTGTATGTGGATCTATCCACCTAGATACCCTGGTACAGGTCGATAGCGTACCCGCAGAAGGTGGCACGCTCATCGTTGATGACGGCACTAATATGCTGGGCGGCAAGGGCTCCAACCAGGCCGTTGCTATCGCTTATAACGGTGTCCGTGCGATCATGGCCGGAACTGTTGGCGAGGACCGCGCAGCGGATTTCGTGGTCGAGGAACTCAACGCACACGGCGTAGATGTCCACTCCATTCAGACTTCCTGGGATTTGCCGACCGGCAGCGCTTTCGTCGCAACGAACCGCAAGGGTCGCCCGGTGATTTTTGTCCAGCGTGGTGCCGACGCACTGACGGACCCCACCGATTTCGTCGATGAGTTCGCATCAGCGGATGTAGTGCTCGCGCAAGGCGAGCTACTACCGGAAGCAACTGAGGCCATCGCGTCCGTCGCGTCCATGTACAGCGCGCGTCTAGTGCTGAACCTCAATCCGGTCGTAACCGTTACACCTGCGCTGATTGACCATGCAGATCCGCTGATCGTCAACATGAAGGGCGCCTGGGAAACAATCCGTCGCCTGGACATCGCCGAGGGCATCCGCGCTACCGACTACCGCGCACAGCTCGAGGCGCTTCTGCAGTACTGCCCCAGTGTCGTCATGCTCCGGGGCGACCACGGCTGTCTCTTCGCACAGCACTCCGACGGTCTCGATGACGAGCCGACAATCTACGAGCACCCCGCGCTTAAGCTGCCAGAGGAGAAGATTGTCGACGGCACTGGCTCCGGTGATGCGTTCGTCGGCACGCTTACCGCGGAACTGGCTAAGGGCACCTCGCTTTACGACGCCGTCCCCCTGGCCACCGCAGCAGGTGCGGCAGCCGTACAGGCAGTCGGCGCATGCTCCGCTTTTGTCCGTCGCGAAAAACTGCTGGAGATGGTCGAGGCGGAGGATTTTCCCTCTGTGAAAGAGTACGAGGGCTAAGGGTCGTCAACGACTTGGTGCGCGAGCTGGCGCCGATTAAGTCAGTGCCAGTCGGGCCAGTGGGGCCAGCGGGAGAACCTACCCAGCATTGTCTGGCAGAACGGGCTCAAGCGCCAGCATCACCAAGTACCAACTCAACGCGTACCCGATGAGGAAGACATAGGTAGCAATCGCGTAGATTTTCGCCGGGAAAAAGAATATGGCCGCGGGCACGATGAGTAGCGCCAAAACTGCGAGCGCAGTCCGCGGCAGGTTTTTGACGGTCATGCTGGTGGCCGTTGCAAGGGTTCGGCGTAGCGACGACTGACCGTCGGAAAGCGAGCACAGCGAGTAGACCCAGGCGGTAATTCCCAGCAGTATTAGCGCCCCGGAGGTAACTCCTGCGGCGAAGATTAGGCCGACAGTGCCGAGATCCGCGCGGGAAATAACGTAAAACTCATAGCCAATGGCTCCGGCGAGAACCACGGTGAATAGCCACCACACGGTTGGTGTGCGCCAATTGTCCAGCAGTGCGCGCAAGAAGCGCTGTACGGGCCTTGAGCCTTCGTCACGGACCATATCGCGAGCGACCACTACCCCAGCGCGAGTTGCGGCGCCTGCAGTGACTATCGGGATGGATGCGACGATCATCAGCAGGTTGATGATTACAAGGTCTGCTAACAGCGACCAGGCTGCGTAGAACTTTGTATCGGTGCTGAAAAATCTATCCACGGGTTCATATCCTAATAAAGGCTGATTAACAGACGAAAGCCTCAACCTACGCGGTTGAGGCTTTCGCTTTCGTAAAACGCGGTGCTTGGCGTCCTATGCGCTAACGCTTAGGCAGCTATCCCTTAACGGCACCCGCAGCAACACCCTCGATAATGTGCTTCTGGGTGGCGACGTAGAAGATCACAATCGGAATGATTGCGAGCACCAGCATTGCCATCATCGCGCCAAGGTCACGGTTACCGTTGGAACCAACGAAGCTCTGCACGACGACCGGGATGGTCTTGTACTTAGTGGACAAGCCGATGACCAGGTACGGCAGCAGGTAGTCGTTCCATACCCACATTGCGTTCAGAATGGCGACTGTCACTGCAGTCGGCTTGAGCATGGGCAAAACGATGCGGAAGTAGTTTTGCATCGGAGATGCGCCATCAATCATCGCGGCTTCCTCGATGTCAATCGGGATGGACTTGATGAAGCCGGCAAACATGAAGACCGACAGGCCAGAGCCAAAGCCCAAGTAGAGAACCACAATGCCGATTGGGTTGTTCAAATGCAGCATGTCGGCGATCTTGACGGTCGGGAACATCACCATCTGGAACGGGATGACCATCGAGAACACAAACAGGTAATACAGCAGCGAGGTCCACCACGTCTTCACTCGCGTGATGTAGTAAGCCGTCATCGCAGAGAAGAACACAATCGCAATAACCGAGAGGATCGTGATGACAAAGGACCACACGATCGCCCAGCCGAAGCCCTCCTTCATCAGGCCGACGGCGTAGTTTTCGAACCCGACCCACATGTCACCTAGTGGCAGCTGGAAGGGGTTATCTGAAATTGCGAACTTGGACTTGAACGAGTTGAAGATAATGAACGCGATTGGCCCCAAGAACACGACGGTCAAAAACACCAGAATCGCGTAGATGATGACCTTAGATACGCCTCCCACCTTGGCCTCGTCCTGCTTAGCGGGCTTGGCCTTGGGGAGCTTGGTGGCCGTTTCAGTGGTCATTGCAGCGTCGACAGACATTTATGCCTCCACTTCCTTGCTGCGAGTAGCACGCAGCTGCAGCATCGCGATCGCTACGACCACGACGACGAAAATTACTGCCTTGGCTTGACCAACGCCCTCCACACCAATTCGGTTAAACATGGTGTTGACGATGTTCAGAGCAACCATTTCTGTCTCTGAACCCGGCGCACCATTGGTCAGGGCCAAGTTTTGGTCGAAGAGTTTGAAAGTGTTCGACAGGGTCAAGAAGAGGCAAATGGTAATCGATGGCATGACCATCGGGATAGTAACGTGCCGCAGGATCTCCCAGCGTCCAGCGCCATCAATCTCCGCAGCTTCGATGAGCTCCGGCGGGACATTCTGCAAACCGGCAATATAGATAATCATCATGTAACCGACCAGCTGCCAGTTGATGAGGATGATCAGACCGGCGTAACCGAACTTCCAGTCGGACACGATTGTCGTACCGTACGATGCCAGCACTGCGTTAATCATCGACTGCCAGGTGTAACCGAGCACGATGCCACCGATGAGGTTCGGCATGAAGAAGACTGTGCGGAAGAAGTTCGTGCCCTTCAGCTTGCGCGTCAGAATCCATGCGATCCAGAACGCGAACAAGTTCACAGTAATGATGGAAACAACAACCACCATGAGAGTGAATCCGAAGGAAGCGACGAAGCCCTCGCGCTCACTAAAGGCCTTCTGGTAGTTCTCGATACCAACCCACTGCGCATTAGTGATGGTTGTGAAGTCAGTAAATGATAGGAAGAAACCGATAACGAACGGCACCAAGAACGCGATTGCAAAGGCAATCAGCGTGGGTAGCACGAAAATTGGGAAATACTTTTTCAATGTTGCTTGCATCTACAACACCGCTCCTAAAGCTAAAGGCGGAGCCTGGTGCCTCGAGACCGGTTTAACAGGTCACCGAGCCCCGAGCTCCGCCTTGCCATTGGATGAACTCATTCCGTCGGTTGTTCATGCGCGAGAAGCTTTCGCTTCACACTCACCGATGGAATGGATCACCATTGATTTGCTGGTATTTAATTGTTCGGAGATTCCGCATTCCAGCTGTCGGCGAAAGTCTCGACAACCTTGTCCCACGGCATCTTTCCGGAAGCGTACTGCGCCAGCGCTGCGCCAAAATCATCCTTGAACTGCTGCGACGGGAAGTACTGGAAGTCCCACGGGATGGTGGTCAGGTCCTCGTTCTCAATTGCTGCGGCCACTTCCTTGGCTAGCGGGTCATTCGGAGTGTCGGCTTCAGTGAAGTTCTGGAACGGAGCGATGAATCCGAGATCCTCGACGACGTACTTCTTGCCCTCATCGGTGTTGAACAGCCAATTGACGAAGTCCTTCGTTGCCTTTTGGGAAGCCTCCGAAGCCTTGGAGTTGACCGTCAGGTAGTTCTCAGTACCAACCGAGATGCCGGTCTTATCCTCGTCCTTCAGGCCCATGTACATAGGCATGAACTTAATCTTGTCCTGCTTGACCACGTTGCCGGAGACATCGTTGATCTGGGACCATGCCCAGTTGCCATTCTGAACCATAGCGGCCTTGCCCTGGGCGAATTCCGCCATCGAGTCGGACACAGCCTTCGACGGGGCCAGAGTCTTTTCGACAGTGGAGTTATTCAGGTACAGATCAAAGAGGTTCTTGAACTCCTTGTTGTACTTGAACTTCACATCAGCGGTTTCCTTGGTGCCAAGGTCCTCGAATTCATAATGAACCGGTCCGTTGGCCAAGTGTGTCTGCCAGCGCCAATCCTCACCGGATGCGAGCGAGGTGGAAGCGAAGGTGCCGGAAATCCCCAGCTTGTCCTTCTTGGCCTGCATGTCCTCAGCAACTTCCTTCAGCTTTCCGAAGGCCTTAATCTCGTCGATGCTCTTGGCCTTGGCATCGGGCAGCGCGAAGTACTTGTCCATGATCTCTTCGTTATAGATCAGGCCAAACCCCTCGACTGCAAACGGGACGCCGTATACCTTGCCGTCCTCGCCCTTCAGCGGCTCGATGCCCTCGTTGAGGTTTTGTGCGATCTCAGTGTCAGACATGTCTGCCATGTATTCCTGCCAAGTACGCAGGCCCGCCGGACCATTGACTTGGAACAGTGTTGGCGCGTCCTTTTTACCAATCTCGGCCTTCAGAGTTTGCTCATAGGAATTCGAAGCTGCAGTAACGACCTTGACCTGGACACCAGTCTTGTCAGTGTATGCCTTCGCAATCTTCTGATATGCGGCATCCTGCTCCGGCTTGAAGTTAAGGAAGTAGACACCACCATCTGCAACCGCATCATCACTCGAGCACGCAACCAAACCAGCGGTTGCCATCAGGCCTGCTGCACACAGAGCTGAAAGGCGCTTGAAGTTCTTCACTATGTTTTCTCCCTTGAGAAGAAAGGCCACTTCAATGGCATCCTCCGAGCAATTCGGACGAATATTTGCCAGCAGCCGTGGCCTAATTGGATTATCCCGCCCTGCGGCTAGAAGTAGCCTTTCATGCGAACTTCGACGCCACCCACGCGGGTATTCGGTCTCACCAAAATCTTACTTGACCAAAACCAATTTAGGTTGGCCTTCAGCCAGCTGTGAACAAATGCAAAGGAGAAAAATAGCAAAAGCTCTCGAAAGCACACCTAGAATTTGAGCTGTTTTCGAGCTGTTTTCGCTGAACAGAGCCGCCTACCGGCACCAAAGTAAGCACCTGGCCGCGACAATCACACGCAGACCCGACAACCACCCGACCACCAAAAGCACCCCTGTTTGGCCTGAATGTATATTTTTATAATATTCTGGCGGGTCGTTTACTTGTCACTTTTGAAATAATCGTACGCTCGACAGTCTGCTTCTAGAGAGCTACTCGACCTCATCGCTCGCGGGAAGATATACGGACTCGTCGCGATGCCCGGGCAACACTCGATCCACGTAGCTCTGCACCGCTTCTTGAAGCGGCACATCCGCACGGCGTTTTTCTGCCATGTACCAGCGATGCTCCAAGACCTCGTGGAAAACCTGCGCATCCTGCAGCCTTCCACGCAGCCCCTCGGGCACAGCCAGAATTGTGGCCTCGAAAACTTCACGCAGCCATCGGTGCGCAACCTGCTCTAGCGGAACCCCTTCAAGACCTTCCGCCAACCGAAAGGTCTGCATACTATTGAGCATCCGCCTCGCTTGCCGTTCTTGAACATCCAACCCCGTCAGTCGCATTAACTGCCGATGGTGATGCCCTGCGTCAACCACTCGTGGTCGGAACACAACACGGCCACCATCACTGGTGACTTTCAGCTCGCCAACATCGAAACCGAGGTCGTTGAGCCTGCGAATCCGCTCATCGACAAGCCAAGGCTCCTCAACACCAATAGATTCTTCCCCCGTCAGCTCTTGCCACAAGTCCTCATAACGCTCAATAATGCGCCTACCCACCGCAATTACGTCCAACTCAGGATCGAGGAATCCGCCGGCCTGCAGATCCATGAGCTCTCCGATGATGTTGGTATGGGCAACGTCAACGTCGTAAAGCCTGCGGGAATCTGAGAGTGTGCCTTGCAAATCTCCCGTTTCCGCGTCGACAAGGTAGGCGGAGAAAGCGTCTGCGTCACGACGAAACAATGTGTTCGACAGTGACACGTCGCCCCAGTAAAAACCAAGGAGATGTAACCGAACTAGCAGGACTACCAGCGAGTCAATCAGGCGGACCACAGTTTCGCGGGTGACCTGTTGAGAAAAAACTGCACGATACGGCAGCGAATACTCGAGATGTTCTGTGACGAGTGCCGCAGTTAACGGTTCGCCATCTGGATCCTTGCGGCCAGTAATGACCGCAAGCGGGCGAACCGATGGAGCACCGAGCCTGACCAGGTCACGCAGCATTCGATACTCATGATGAGCAGTGAACTCACCAATTTCTTTCACTGCAATGACGCGGTCATCCAAGTTGACGAATCGAACAATGTGCCGCGAAATTCCCTGAGGTAGGGCGGCTAACAAATCGTCTGGCCACTGTTCCAGAGGTATATGCCAAGGAAGGCGCAAAAGCTTTGAAGCCACCGTTGTCGCGGCTATTTTCATAGTTTCCGACACGGTGGCTCCTAAAACTGTCTTACTGTCCCACTGCCCTACCAGCTACTCATTTCATCTAAACGAAAGAGTTTAGGCCGGAAGGCGCATACCAGTCGACTTCGAGAACAGGTGCAGCATGCCCGGACGAATCTTGCCGTAAACTACCGAGCCCAACTGCGGCGCGGTGCGCGGGGCGGTACGAATAACCACCTGACCGTGTTCCTCTTCGTCCGGGTTAGAGGAAGATCCGGAGCTCAATGCTCCGCCACCGACGAGATCGCCATACATGAATGCATCGGAGCCCAATTCCTCGACCAAGTTAACCTGCACCGGAATGACGTCATCTCCCGGGCCCTCGACCAGGTCGAATGCCTCCGGACGGAAGCCCACGATAATCTGGTTCTGATCCTCCGGCGTGATTGCAGCAAGTGTGGCGTCCGGCAGCTTAATCTTGGCCTCACCCAACGTGGCGTAACCATTAGAGACGTTGAACGTGCCCAGGTTCATCGCAGGCGAGCCAATGAAGCCCGCGACGAATTCGTTTGCCGGGGTTTCGTAGAGTTCGCGCGGGGTACCGACCTGCTGCAGAACACCGAAGTTAATGACCGCGATGCGGTCGCCCATGGTCAGCGCCTCAGTCTGGTCGTGGGTGACATACATGGTGGTCACACCCATCCGACGCTGCATGGCCGCAATCTGAGTACGGGTTTGAACACGCAGCTTCGCGTCCAGGTTCGACAACGGCTCGTCCATCAGGAACACCTGCGGCTTGCGCACAATCGCACGCCCCATTGCCACACGCTGACGCTGACCACCGGACAGAGCCTTAGGCTTACGGTCCAGGAACTGAGTTAGATCCAGGGTCTTCGCAGCTTCTTCGACACGACGGTCAATCTCGTCCTTGTCCACACCAGCAATCTTGAGCGCGAAGCCCATGTTCTCGCGCACCGTCATATGCGGGTACAGGGCGTAGTTCTGGAAGACCATCGCAATATCGCGATCCTTGGGCGAGACATTGGTCACATCACGATCACCAATGAAAATCTTGCCCTCATTGACCTCTTCCAGACCGGCAAGCATGCGCAGTGTTGTGGACTTACCACAACCGGAGGGGCCTACCAGAACCAGGAACTCGCCATCGGCAATTTCCAAGTTGAACTTGTCCACAGAAGGCTTCGTCGCACCAGGGTAAATGCGAGTGGCATCAGCAAAAGTCACAGTAGCCATGTGAATACAAACCTTTCATCGGCAGGTACGTGCCGAACGATCCGAGTGAAAGTAACCGCAGGAACAGCTCCTACGTATCTGCCTCACAAGCTTACTCTTAATCGAGCAGCCCCGTCACGAGCTCCGCAATCTTCGAGCGCTCCGAGCGCTTCAGCGTGATGTGTGCAAAAAGCTCGTTGCCCTTGAGTTTTTCAATCACCGCCTGCACACCGTCATGGCGGCCGACGCGCAGGTTGTCACGCTGCGCCACGTCGTGCGTAAGG
Organism: Corynebacterium sp. 045007; assembly: GCF_040743205.1. Taxonomy (NCBI): domain Bacteria; kingdom Bacillati; phylum Actinomycetota; class Actinomycetes; order Mycobacteriales; family Corynebacteriaceae; genus Corynebacterium; species Corynebacterium sp. 045007. The sequence continues at coordinate 7,599 of NZ_JBFLKW010000011.1, read as the reverse complement.
ATGACCCGGGAATTGCTACCAAGACGCGACAGCACCGTCAGCAGTACGTTGCGCTCCAGCGACTGTGCCTCATCGACAATCACGAAGCTGTCATGCAGGCTACGACCGCGAATGTGTGTCAGTGGCAGCACCTCCAGCATGTCGCGCGAGGCAATCTCATCCATCACGTTGTCTGAAACCAATCCCTCCAGGGTGTCGTAAACAGCCTGCGCCCACGGGTTCATCTTTTCGTCCTCACTACCTGGCAGGTAGCCAAGGTTCTGACCACCTACCGCATAGAGCGGACGGAACACAACAATCCGGCGATGCAGTCCGCGCTCCAGCACCGACTCCAGTCCCGCACACAGCGCAAGCGCCGACTTACCCGTACCGGCTCGGCCGCCGAGGGACACAATCCCTACCGAGTCATCCAACAGCAGGTCAAGCGCCACACGCTGCTCCGCCGACCGCCCCTTCAGGCCAAACGCCTCCGTATCGCCCCGCACAAGCTTGACGACGCCCGGGGCGCTCACCCGTGCCAGCGCAGACTGGCTACCAGCGCTGAGCTGCACGCCGCAGTGCAGCGGCTGATCCTGGATCTGCTCGAGCTCAAGGAACCCATTGGCGAAGAGACGATCAATTTCCTCCGGGTCGACGTCCACTTCCACCATTCCCGAGTACCCAGTCAGAACGACGTCCTGGGCGCGGTAATCGTCGGCAGGCAAGCCGACCGCACCAGCCTTGACGCGAAGCGGAATGTCTTTGGTGACCAGCACGACATCATGGCCATCATGCTGAAGATTGAGGGCGCAAGCCAGAATGCGGTGATCGTTTTCGGCGGTGCGGAAGCCTGCGGGAAGGATGGAGGGATCGGAGTGGTTGAGCTCAATATGCATAAACCCGCCAAGATCATTGGCGGGCACAGGCCGGTCCAGGTGGCCGTAGCGGTAACGCAGCTCTTCGAGAAAACGGAGCGCTTCTCGGGCGAACCACCCCAGCTCTGGGTGGTGGCGCTTGGCCTCCAACTCACTCACCACGACCAGCGGAAGCACAACTTGGTGCTCATCGAACTTCTTGGTGGCGTGGGGATCGGACAGCAGGACCGAGGTATCAAGCACGTAGGTACGCATGCCCTCAGGCTAAAAGTCAGAGGTAGAAATTACGTGGTTGTGAGATGAATGCTTGGTTATCAGATGAACCACAGTTGGTTACAGGCTCTAATCCTCAAGTTGAACCCTAAGGAAGTGACCGAGCACCGAGCACCACTGCCCGGCCACTCCACTGCCCTTTTAATGGCAACTAGTCGTTATGGCGAATCTGTCGACCCAGCAACTTGTGGCGAAGCGGATCAACCGCCAAGGTCACAGCGCCAACTGATACAACTCCCACGAGATACGCCAGCGCAACAACAAGGGAGCGTTGACCAAACGTGATTTCGTTCGCAATCGGTCCGAACATGGTGGCTCCCAACAGCGCACCCATGACAAAGCCGAAGATACTGGTCGCAAGCATGGGAAAGAATGTCTGCTTGAAAGTGACCGTGCGGTGGAAGTTGATTGGCGTCCCGATGAAGTCCAGCGCCTTTGTCAGCGATGCCTCTTCATAGACGGCTGAGGCCTGAGTCAAAAGCGTTGACACCAGCAGCAGAACGAAACCGATTACGAAAGTGATAGTCACACCGGTTGCAATATCGTGCGCGAATGTGACATCTGCAACCTCTTCAATCTTGTCTTCGCCAGGCACCATCATTGTGTAGCCAAGCAGCAGGGACAGGAAGGCCATGGAACTTACTCGACGCCACGATTCCTTAGCGTTAGTCGCGACTCGTCGCGTCGCCACAAAATCACTTGAAGTACCGAAGAAGCTGGAGATGCGGGCAACAAGCTGGATAAAGAAAGGCGCCACCAGGCCAATTGCCCAGACCATCAGGTACATCATCGCTGCGACACCAAGCGTGGCAGTGACGGTTCCACCCGCGATATTGGAGTTGGCAATCACGTACAGGACGATCGCACCGATAACAACGGCCACAATCATGCGCCATGCCTTCATCGACTTGGGCACTTCCTTGCGGCTAACGCCGAGTGGTGAAATCATCACCCTTCGCAAACCGACCACAGCGGCAAAGAGTGCGAGTAGCACCACGGCAACCCAGACCAGCGGGTAGCCCCACCAGGGCAGCAACATGTCCCAGGTATCCAGGTAGTCATTGTCGAACTTGATTATCGCCCAGAATGGCGCAGTGGCCACCGACAACAACGTGCCCACCACAAGCCCAACAGCTGCCAAGACGAGGGTTTCGATAACTACCATGCGTGTAACTGCCCCGTTGGAGAGACCAATTAAGCGCAGAGTTGCCAACCTCTGCTCACGCCCCGCAGCGCCAAGCACCGCCGACTGGGCCACCAGCGAAACCATTGCCGGAATCACAAACACACAGGCCACGAGTGCCAGCTGCAGGTACATCTCGCCCTGACCTTGATTCATGTAATCCTCGGGCGTTGGGTTCGGCGGCAGCTTTGGCTCAGCCTGCCAACGGCGGTAAAACATCGCCGTGCCGCCAACGACAACCAGCGCCAACCAGGTGCTCACAGTCATAGCGACCACAGACAGCGCGGACAACCAACCGTTTCCCGAGTGCGATTCGCGCCCGGCGCGCTGCAGCCGCGTGCTCAAGTCCGCTAGTGCGCCGGTAGGAATTCTCTGGGGTTTTGGTGCTTCAGTTACGGTGCTCACTTTGTAACCTCCGCTCCTGCCAGCATGCGGTCGTCGTGAATCAGGCCATCGCGGATCTCCACACGTCGACGACACCAGTCGGCCACCTTCACATCGTGCGTGACCATCACCAATGTCGTCCCAGTCTGCTCCACCAACGCGGTGAGCTGCTGCATGACCTCATGGCCTGTGGACTGGTCCAACGCGCCAGTCGGCTCATCAGCAAAGATGACACCTGGCTCGCCGGCCATCGCGCGGGCAATTGCTACACGCTGTGCTTGGCCGCCGGACATCTGTCCTGGGCGACGGCGCGTTAGGTCTTCTAGGCCCAGGCGGCTGAGGACATCGTCGGCAAGCGCGAGTGACTTCGAGCGCTTCTTGCCCTGCAGAATCATTGGCAGAGCAACGTTTTCCCGGGCGGTCAGTTCGGGGAGGAGTTGGCCGTCTTGGAAGACGAAGCCGAAGTCGTGCAGGCGGAGGGCGGAGCGGTCGGCATCAGAAAGCGAATTAATCTTTGTGTCACCGAAGATGACGTCGCCGTCGTCCGGCAGCAACACGCCGGACATGCAGTGCAGCAGCGTGGACTTACCAGAACCTGACGGTCCCATGACTGCCACGGTTTCGCCGGGCTCAATGGTCAGCGAAATGCCGGTGAGAACGGGAGCTGAATTGTAGGACTTAGTGATGTCACGAATACAAAGTCGTGCGTTTCTTGGGCTGTTGTTGTCTGTCATGGCACTCATTTCACTCGCACGGAGGCGATTTCAACACCGTGCCCACTTTCCTTTTGCGGTAGTGCTAGGTCTACTATGCCGGAAATTAATTCCTCCGTAGACAGAGCTTTCGTACCATAGGAAACTATGGAGCTGAAGGATTATTTCCGCAAATATATCGGCGCGAACCGCCGCGAAAAAGCGCATAAACGCAGCTACGAGGAATCCGCCGCCGCTCGCATCGCCGAACTTACCGCTTCACGACGAACAATTGCCGAAGCCTTCGAGATTGAACGTCGCCGCATTGAAAATGACCTCCACGACGGAGCTCAGCAATACATTGTTGCAGCTTCAATGAAATTGGGACTTGCAGAATTGGAGGCATCCAATACTGGCAATGAGGAATTAATGCAGCTCCTCGCGGAAACTCGCGGCCATTTGGAGGATGGATTACGCGCTTTGCGGCGGACAGTCCACGGAATTCACCCGCAGGTGTTGCGCGATCGCGGTCTGCAAGCGGCTGTTGAAGAGATTGCTGAAGGATACGGCCCTCACGTTGTTGTGCACACTCCCTATCCCCTGCCTGAATTGGAAGAAAGTGTGCTCGCCGCGGCATATTTTTTCTGTGCAGAAGTGCTGACTAATGCGGCGAAATATGCACCGAACGCTCCTGTTTCTGTGCTGCTCACCTCGGATCAAACACTGAATATTTCAATTACGGACCAAGGCCCTGGCGGCGCAAAATTGGGGCGCGGATTGCGGGGTATGAAAGAGCGTCTAGCCACTTTCGACGGTGCGATGACCATGCACTCTCCCGAAGGTGGGCCAACGCAGGTAATAGCCAGAATTCCTTTGATGTTGAACCGCTGGGAATCAGGTATTGGAGAAATGGAAAACGTGGAAATGAAAGGTGCGGAGAAGAAATGAAAATTGTCATTGCGGATGACTCGGCACTCCTGCGGGAGGGGGTCGCGGGGCTCGTCGAAAAGCGTGGACATGAAGTGATTGCGATGGTCGACACTGCCCACGGCCTGGTAGCGGACATCGATGACCGTTTTGATGACACGGGCGAGCTGCCAGATTTAGTGATAACCGATGTGCGCATGCCTCCAAAGATGAGCGATGACGGCCTGCGGGCGGCGGTCGAGTTGCGCGAGCGTTATCCGCAGCTGAATGTGATGGTGCTGTCGCAGTATGTGGCGCCGGCGTATGCGCGCGAGTTGTTCTCGTCGAGCGGTGCTGGAGGTAGTGCTGGGGTTGGTACTGGGGTTGGCTCGAGTGGCAGCAGCTCGAGTGGCGGGACCGGGTATCTGCTCAAAGACCGCGTTGGCCAGGTGTTGGACTTCTTGGGCTCGCTCGAAGTCGTCGCCGGTGGTGGCGTGGTGATTGACCCTGATGTGGCGACGGCATTGATGCAGTCCGGCAAATCGGGACTAGCCAGTTTAACGGCGCGCGAACGCGAAGTGCTCGAGCTGATGGCACGCGGCAAGTCCAATAAGCAGATTGCCGATGACCTCGTGCTTTCCGGGGCGGCAGTGGCGAAACACGTGTCCAACATTTTTATGAAGCTGCATCTGGAGCCCGGTGAGGAAAACCGCCGCGTGCGGGCAATTTTGGAATTTCTCACGGCGACGTCGGGGCAAATTTAGGGTCGGCAGCAATCGTATCTCTCGCAAAGTCGATGAAAAAATAAGTGTTGATTGTGGCACGAGTCACAATTTAAAGTTGGCACATACGTTTGTTGTTTCCCTATCGAAAGGAAGTGTCTACATGACTGTTTACGCCAACCCCGGCACCCCCGATGCGATCTTCACGTACAAGGAGCAGTACGAGAATTTCATCGGCGGTAAGTGGACACCTCCAGTAGACGGGCAATACATGGACAACTCCACCCCGGTTACGGGCGAGGTTTTCTGCCGGGTTCCGCGGTCTAACGAGAAAGACATTGAGCTCGCCCTCGACGCCGCACACAAAGCGAAGGACTCCTGGGCCTCGGTTCCTGCGGCCGAGCGGGCGCTGATCCTCCACCGCATCGCGGACCGTATAGAGGAAAACCTTGAGAAGATTGCCGTCGCCGAGACCTGGGAGAACGGCAAGGCCATCCGCGAGACCCTCGCCGCTGACATCCCGCTCGCAATCGACCACTTCCGCTACTTCGCCGGCGCCACCCGCACGCAGGAGGGGCGCATCTCGCAGATCGACGACAACACGGTCGCCTACCACTTCCACGAGCCACTCGGCGTCGTCGGCCAGATCATCCCGTGGAACTTCCCCCTCCTGATGGCCGCATGGAAGATCGCCCCGGCCCTCGCCGCCGGCAACTGCATCGTGCTCAAGCCTGCAGAGCAGACCCCCGCGTCGATTCTCATGCTCACCGAGATCATCGCCGATCTACTTCCGGACGGCGTCCTCAACATCGTCAATGGCCTCGGCACCGAAGCCGGTGCTGCGCTGACCGCAAGCGACCGAATCTCCAAGATTGCGTTCACCGGATCGACTGCCGTTGGCCAGGTAATCAACAAGGCAGTGTCCGACAAGATTATTCCAATCACGCTGGAGCTCGGCGGCAAGTCCCCATCCATCTTCTTCCCCGACGTCATGGATGCCGACGACGCGTTCCGTGAGAAGTGCATCGAGGGCCTGGCCATGTTCGCGCTGAACCAGGGCGAGGTCTGCACCTGCCCGTCGCGAGCCCTGGTCCACGAAGACATCGCTGATGAGTTCCTGAAGCTCGCGGTCGAGCGCGTCAAGCAGATTAAGACCGGCAACCCGCTGGATACGTCGGTACAGATGGGTGCCCAGGCGTCCCAGGAGCAGCTGGACAAAATCTCCGGATACTTGGAGTCCGGGCCGACGGAGGGCGCGGAGGTTCTCACCGGCGGCAACGTCGCCAAGCTCGAAGGGCTGGAGGGAGGCTACTACGTCGAGCCGACCATCTTTAAAGGCAACAACTCGATGCGTTTCTTCCGTGAGGAGATCTTCGGCCCGGTCCTGGCCGTGACAACCTTCAAGACTCTGGACGAGGCTCTCGACATTGCCAACGACACTATCTACGGTCTTGGCGCCGGCGTGTGGAGCCGCAACCAGAACAACGCCTACCGCGCTGCCCGCGGTATCCAGGCTGGCCGCGTATGGGTGAATAACTACCACAGCTACCCTGCTCACGCAGCCTTCGGCGGTTACAAGCAGTCCGGTATCGGCCGCGAGAATCACTTGATGATGCTCGAGCACTACCAGGAGACCAAGTGCATGCTCGTCTCTTACGACGAGAACCCGACTGGCCTGTTCTAAGAATCCGACCCCTTGGGGCTAGGCGATTTGTCGATTCCGATTCACGTCCGATGAAGGTGTCGACAATCGCCTCTGCCCCCCAAAAAAAACGCCCTCCGCGCCTGGCAGGTTACGATGGTCGGCCTTAACCTGACGCACCAGGCGCTGGCGACTCCAAAGTTAGAGGCCTAGCTCACGGCCGCCAGCTAGGTCTCTCTTTCTTTCTTCACTTGCCGGTACCACCTACGCATCCGATTAATCGCGGCACTGGCGGCCCATCCGCCAAGAAATAGTAGCGGGATGTAGAAGAACACGACATAGGCGACGGCTAGGCCGTCCTGGCCATCGGGCGGCGTGGTGAGAAATAGGAATGCCAGATCGCCAAGCGCGGCAATTCCTGCGCCGGTAGCTGCTGCGACAATGCTCCGCGCGCTGGCCATCCCCCGAGCCAACGACCGATCACCGGCGAAAACGGCTATTGCTCCAACCAGCATTACTGAGACCAACATGGACACAATCCACGACGCAATTCCTTCGTCGTAGGCGAGATTGGGCTCCGGCAAGATTAGCCCACCTAAAACACTCCACGCGACCGCGGCGAAAAAGGACGCCAGCAAGGGGCGGGCTATATTGTCGAGCCTCATGCGTCCCAGGTTACGTGAGATAACTTCCAGAAAGACCGAATCTCCCCTCCCCGGTGGAGAATCGAGTCACGCCCACAAGAACAAAGATCTCCGAGCATAAAGTGGGGTAAGGAGAGAAACTGACAACCCGAAAACTTACGGGCTGCAAATGTGAAACTGTGTAAGTTTATGACACTTTCAGGGGGTAGGGTCAGGCGGTCATTGCATCATGGATAACACCAGAGATTACCTCCCGGGGAGTTAACCCGTCGAGCACTACCCGTGGCCGGTTATTCAGC
>NZ_JBFLKW010000010.1:0-86274 GCF_040743205.1 Corynebacterium sp. 045007 | reverse complement strand
CGACACCGACTACACCCACTCAATCGGCATTCAAAAAGGCCAAATCTAACCCCCGCGACACGCCGAGCCAGACACACATTTTGACCCTTAACCCCCTAATCGCAGCAATAAAAAATAAAAATAACGCGACCTGCTCGCTGTCCATTCCACGGGGACGGCGCACAGGTCGCGTCATTTTTTCGAGTGCAATTGGAGGTTGCTATGACTGCAGTGGAAGAAGCTCGGATAATCAAGGGAACCGGTCTCCACCTGATGCTCATACTAACTACCACCAGCACTAATGGGAATAAGAAAACGAGAATGTTTCGTTAATCACCCCCATGATGACCATCCAAAACGCCTACCCTATCGACCCCAAAGCCCCAGGGTCCCGCCTGTCAGATATGACAAAAATAGCCATTCACCTGGCTTTGTAGGTTAGCATTACCTAACATTGCCGACTGTCGGGGACAGTCTGGATTCAATAGCACCCCCAACCGCAACGGGGGTAGTTTTCCGGGAAGGTTGGGCACAATATCCGTCGTCAAGCGATTTCACGTCATCAATCGGGAAAAAACTTTTAAAAAAACAAGTGTCTCTCATCACACTCATGCATAATGGGGTACAACAGTCATAGTCACTATGACGATGAACCGAGGCCATCGCGTTTATCTGCAGCGTTTATCTGCGACGTACGAAAAGGCCTTAAGACAAAAATTCCACGACAATATTTCTAGGAGCATGTCATGAAGGACTTTCTGCCCCGTACTCACTTCGAAGAAGAGCACAACATGTTCCGCGACATGGTTCGCGGCTTCGTCGAGAAGGAAATCACCCCGAACGTAGAGCGCTGGCACAAGGAAGGTCAGCCGGACCGCGAAATCTTCAAGAAGGCCGGTGAGCTGGGCCTGATTGGTATGTCCACCCCGGAGGCATACGGCGGCGGCGGAGAGATGGACTTCCGCTACAACCAGGTCCTGAACGAGGAGCTCTCCAACGCTGACTGTGGCTCCATCGTCGTTTCCTTCGGCGTTCTCAACGACCTGGTCGCTCCGTACCTGGCCAAGTTCGGTAACGAAGAGCAGAAGCAGAAGTACCTGGCTTCCATGAACGCCGGCGACACCATCGGCTGCCTCGCTATGACCGAGCCGGGCGCCGGTTCTGACCTGGCAGGTATGCGCACCTTCGCCAAGAAGGACGGCGACCACTACGTCCTCAACGGCACCAAGATCTTCATCTCCAACGGCATGATGGCCGACTTCGCTCTCGTCGCAGCTATCACCGACCCATCCAAGGGCCGCGCTGGCGTCTCCATGTTCATCGTCGACGCTGATCTCGAGGGCTTCACCAAGGCTGGCCCGCTGCAGAAGGTCGGCCTGAAGGCTCAGGACACCGCTGAGCTCAACTTCGACAACGTCCGCGTTCCGGCCGAGAACTTGCTCGGCGAAGAGGGCGCTGCCTTCGGCTACCTGCGCACCAACCTCGCTCACGAGCGCCTGACCCTGGCTTGCGGCTCTGTCGCAACTTCCCGCCGCGCCTGGACCCTGGCTTACAAGTACGCTCAGGAGCGCGAGGCATTCGGTCGCCCGATCATCCAGCACCAGGTCCACGGCCACTACCTGGCTGACATTGCCACCCGCGTCACCGCCCTGCAGGCTTTCGTTGACCAGGCTGTTATGGCTCACAACGCAGGCCAGCTGGACGAGACCGGCGCTTCCATGGCCAAGTACTGGACCACCGAGGAACAGCAGGATATCGTTACCCGCTGCCTGCAGATGTTCGGTGGCTACGGCTTCATGCTCGAGTACCCAATCTCCACTCACTACCTCGACTCCAAGGTCCAGACCATTTACGGTGGCACCAACGAGATCATGAAGGAGATCATCTTCCGTCGTATCGCCAAGGGCGGCGCAGAGTAAACAGCTCACGTCGGCCTAGCCGATTCGCCCCAAACCCCGTCAGGTCTTCCTGGCGGGGTTTTTGCATACCTCAAAGTAGGTGGCTGGCGATTATTTACGAGGCTGGATTAGAGCTCCCTTCCCCTGTGCCATACCCCTCACCAAAAAACATTACCCCCTACAAAACCGAAACTATACAATGAGATACCCATCTCATATACTAAGATTCTGTTAGGTAATGGTGATGCACTTCACCAAATTCCCTCCTAGGCCGCGCGAGCGCGTGACCGGAGATGAAGGATTGGAGTTCCAGAGGTATGAGCACAACCAACTCGACCGCTACCCCTCAGCGAAGGGAGGTGTTTTCCACCCGAGCAGCCTTCATTTTCGCCGCTATCGGCTCGGCAGTCGGGCTTGGAAACATCTGGCGTTTCCCCTATGTCGCGTATGACTCCGGCGGTGGCGCTTTCCTTATCCCCTACCTGGTCGCACTTCTGACCGCAGGTATCCCACTGCTCTTCCTCGACTTCGCCATCGGACACCGCTTCCGCGGGTCCGCACCGAAGTCGATGCGTCGCATCAAGCCCTGGGCTGAGCCAATTGGCTGGATTCAGGTCGGTATCGCCTTCTTCATTACCGTCTACTACGCCGTTATTATCGCGTGGTCCTTCATCTACGCCTGGAAGTCCATCCGCAAGAGCTGGGGCCCAGATGCCGAGACCCACTTCATGAAGGACTTCCTCCAAGTAGACACCGAGAGCGTCTTCTCTCTGGACTTCGTCCCCTCGATTTCCATCGTCCTGCTCATTGTCTGGGTACTCGTCATCGGCATTCTGGCCGCTGGTGTGGACAAGGGCATCGGCAAGGTCTCGATTATCTTCATCCCACTGTTGACCATCCTCTTCGTCGCAGTGGTCATCTACTCCCTGACGCTCGACGGCGCTGCAAAGGGCCTGGACGCATTCTTCACCCCAGACTGGTCCGCACTCACTGACTCCAGCGTATGGATTGCCGCCTACGGCCAGATCTTCTTCTCCCTGTCCGTGGCCTTCGGCATTATGCTGACCTACGCCTCCTACCTGAAGCCACGCACGAACCTCACCGGTTCCGGCCTGGTCACCGCGTTCGCAAACTCCTCCTTCGAGGTTCTCGCCGGTATCGGTGTCTTCGCCACCCTGGGCTTCATGGCGGCGCAGTCGGGTCAGGCCGTTGACGAGGTCGCAACCTCCGGTATTGGTCTTGCCTTCATCGCCTTCCCGACGGTCATCTCTGAGATGCCAAAGCTCATCGGCTCCGTCTTCGGCCTGCTGTTCTTCCTCTCCCTGGCAATCGCCGGTGTGACCTCCCTGATGTCGCTGCTCGAGGTCGTCGTCTCCGCAGTCAAGGACAAGCTGAACCTCGGCCGCGTCCAGGCCACCCTCACCGTCGGCGGCGCCATGGCCGTCATCTCGCTGCTGGCCTTCCCGACCACCTCAGGTCTGGTAACCCTCGACATCGTAGATAAGTTCACCAACAACGTCGGCATCGTCCTGGTTGCACTGCTGACCATCATCGCAATCGACTGGATCCTGCGCCGCACCAACGAGTTCGCCATGCACCTCAACGCCGTCTCCTCGTTCAAGGTCGGCACCATGTGGCAGATCTTCGTCGGAAACATCACGCCGGTCATTCTCGCCGTCATCCTGTTCCAGGAGCTCATTGGACTTTTCCGGGAAAACTACGAAGGCTACTCCGACACCCAAATCGACATCTTTGGCTGGGGTGTCATCGGCGTGATTCTCATCGGCGCTCTGATTATGGCCATCCTGCCTTGGCGCGGCCAACACCGTCTCGATGGCCCTCCGGGCTCGGACTTCGGTGTGACGCCAGATTTCAAGCGGTCCTCACACCTGCCACGCAAGCACACTCCGGAAACCGAGGAGGTTTAAGCCAAATGTCCGGTATCGCAATTGTCATGATGGCACTGTTCATCATCGTCATCTGGGGCGGTCTGGCGGTCTCGCTGATCAGCCTATCCAAGCACCCTGACGAGGTTTCCGGTGAGCTGGGAGATCACCCAGAACTCACCAGTGAAGTACTAGGAGCACAGGAAGAGCAGTAGTTTTCACTACTATCTCTTCCCTGCCACTCCAGGTATCTGACTTACTCACCTACGAAATGCGGTGGTCGCTTCTCCAAGAACGCGGCCACCGCTTCCTTATGGTCGGTCGAGACCGCCAAACGAGCCTGCGCGTCCGCCTCCGCCGCAGCAGCAGACAAGGTATCCCGGCGCAGCAGAGCCTTAATCTCCTTCAGCGCGGCCGTCGGCCCCGCCGCAAACTGGGCAGCCAACTCGCGTGCCCGAGTCGCTGGATTATCCACCACTTCAGTGACCAGGCCGAGGCTCAGGGCCTCGTCGGCAAGCACCTTCTTATCGAAGAACAACAGCTCACGCGCCTTCGCGTCGCTGACCATACGCGGCAGCAGCGCCGACATGCCACAGTCCGTGGCCAGGCCAATCGACGGGAACGCCGCCTTGAACGACGCCTTCGGGCCGGCGATACGGAAATCACAGTGCAGCGCCAGCGACCAGCCGGCACCCGCCGCAGCACCTTCGATAGCGGCAATAACCGGAACGTTAATCGCGGTCAGCTCCGCGACCATCGGGTTGTACTCCTCGACAACCTTGCCCATGCCGGCGCCGGACTGCAGGTCAGAAATGTGCTCCTTCAAGTCCTGGCCCGTACAAAACGCCTTCGGCCCGCCGAGCAGGATAACAGCGCGCACATCCGGCTCCTGCGCACGCTCAAACGCGGCTTTCAGCTCCAAGCGGAGATTCTTATCCAGGGAGTTATAGGCATCCGGGCGGTCGATGGTGATGGCTAGAATGCCGTCGGAAAAGTCTTGAGTAACGTTGCTCATAACCTCGCAGGTTATCGCAATCTCCCCCGCCTCGGACGCACTTTTGCACCAAATCACCCGCCGCGAGTAACAAGGGACACATGACACTTCCACGCCCCGCCACGCCTGACGACGTCCACGAGATCGTCGACCTCATCAAAGACCTGGCGGCCTACGAAAAAGAACCCGATGCCGTCCGACTGACCCCCGAGCGCCTGCGCGAACAGCTCTTCGGGGACAACCCTGCGATTTTCTGCCACGTCGTCGACTCCACATCCGGAAATTTGGACGACGGCGCCGGTGGCGGTGATGGCGTTGTTGGTGGTGTTGCTGGCGGTGTTGGCGGTGTTGGAGGCAGCCCGCGCCTCGACGGCATTGCACTGTGGTTCCTCAACTACTCCACCTGGGAAGGCACCCACGGCATCTACCTCGAAGACCTCTACGTCCGTCCCGAGGCACGCGGCACGGGCAAGGGCAAAGCACTGCTGCAGAACCTCGCGCGAATTGCCGTGGAGCGAGGCTACTCACGTGTCGAGTGGTGCGTCCTGAAGTGGAATCAACCCTCCATCGATTTCTACCGCTCCCTCGGCGCCTTCCCCATGGACGAATGGGACACCTTCCGCCTCACCGGCAGCGCCCTGCGTGACTTCGGGGCGTAACAGACGGCAGCGCGTGGTGCGGCGGTACGGCGGTGCAGCTGCGCTGCGTTTGCGCGGTGAAAAGTCCGGATGTGGATAACTGCTAAACCGGCTGACTTATCCACAGCCTGCCCCCATAGGCGTTGTCCCCCTACATCCGGACTTTTACCTTCAAAGGCATGACAGTTCTTGGGACGCTCGCCGCACTGGCCTCGCGCGGAATGGACACGCTGGCGGAACTCCACGCCGCGCGTCCCGACGGCCACGACGCCACCTCCCACCTGGCGGCAACCCTCGGCCTTGACCCGGCGCGCCTCCGGCTTTTGCTACGCGTCGCCGCCCACTACCTCCAACCCGCTGACACCGAGGAAAACACCAAAGCCCGCGAAGATGCCACCGCCCTTGCGCGCCAGCTCGGCCTCAGCCTGGACACCTGCGTGCTTATCGACAAGCGCAGCCGCCAAGCCAACAACGCCGAACTCCACGACAACCTCCGCCTCACATTCGTCGCTGCCGCCGAACGCCTCGGCTTCGAAGAACTCGATCTCTACATGCGGGAAACTCTCACCGAGCTCAACACCGAAGACGAGCCACCCCAGCATCTGCGCGCCCGATTTTCCCGGAAGGTAGACATCCGGGGAATGAAGCACTTCCACATCTCCGGCCCCTCGGATATGCTCGACAATCTCCTGTCGCCGCTTACCATCCGTGCCGCAGAAATCCGGAAGTCCCATCCGGAGTTTTCCCACGACCGCTGCGTCGGCCAAGCGCTTGCCGAGCGCCTCGAGCATGCCGATGCCGCAACGCCCGTCGACAAGCTCGATGAAATGCGCTACCAACCCGCCATCATCATCACCGCACAAGACCTCATCGACTACAGCCCGCGATTCGCCGCCACCACCAACGGCTCCGCGCTCGCCCCCGACGTCTTCCTTAACGCCCTACTCGCCGACACCGGGTGGGCCGTGCTTTACGACGAACACAGCGCCATTACGGACTTATTTCCCATCGGCAACCCCCGCCTGGCGACTGAAGAGCAGCGCATCGCGATGCTCATCGACAACCCCATCTGCGCCTGGCCCGGCTGTGAACGCCCCGCCTATAGCGGACAAGCGCACCACCTAGTCGCCCACAAGCACGGCGGCACAACCACGCTGGACAACCTCACCATGGTCTGCCGCGAACACAACGGGCTTAACGACGACGACCGGGAAGGACGCAACGGCCACCTCGAACGCATCCCCACATCCGGACATATTCGATGGCGCCCACCTGACAAGACTCGGCCGCCGCTGTTTAGCAACTCATTTGTGACATCAATGTCCGGGAGGTCCTACGCCGGATACCGGGCGGGCACGACGAAACAGCTCGGGCCGGAGCCACCACCTCCGGACTAAAACCCGGATGTACGGGAAAACCCGTCCTAGCGCACTGCTAGAACGGGTACTTGCGCTGCAAAAACGCAGATTTAGATGAGGTTCCAGTCCTCGATACCGTCGTAAAGCGGGAATTCCTGAGCAATCTTCGAAACACGAGCACGCAGGGAGTCAACATCCGCATTCTTGCCGGCGGCGAGAGCAGTACCGATGACATCGGCGACCTCGGTGAAGGCCTTCTCGTCGAGACCACGGGTGGCCAGCGCCGGAGTACCGATACGAAGTCCGGATGTAACCATCGGAGGACGCGGGTCAAACGGAACAGCATTGCGGTTGACGGTAATGCCAACAGCGTGGAGCAGATCCTCGGCCTCCTGGCCGTTCATCTCAGAATTGCGCAGATCCGCCAGAACCAGGTGGACATCGGTGCCGCCAGTGAGAACATCGACGCCAGCCTCGGCGCAGTCGGAAGCGGTGAGACGCTCAGCCAGAATGCGGGCACCAGCGAGAGTGCGCTCCTGGCGCTCCTTGAACTCCTCGGTACCAGCAATCTTCAGCGCCACGGCCTTGCCGGCGATGGCGTGCATCAGCGGGCCACCCTGCTGCCCCGGGAAAACAGCGGAGTTCAGCTTCTTGGCGTACTCCTGCTTGGCCAAAATCATGCCCGAACGTGGACCACCGAGGGTTTTGTGAACGGTGGTCGACACAACGTCAGAATGCGGAACCGGCGACGGGTGCAGACCGGCGGCAACCAGGCCTGCGAAGTGCGCCATGTCCGTCCACAGCTTCGCACCGACCTCATCGGCGATGGAACGGAAAGCTTCGAAGTCGAGGTGGCGCGGGTACGCCGACCAACCTGCGATGAGAACATCCGGCTTTTCTGCGAGCGCCTGCTCACGCACCTTGTCCATATCGATCCGCATGGTGTCCTTGTCCACACCGTATGCGGCGACGTGGTAGAGCTTGCCGGAGAAGTTCAGCTTCATGCCGTGGGTCAGGTGACCGCCGTGTGCCAGGTCGAGGCCCATAATCTTGTCACCGGCGTTGATCAGCGCATGCAGAACGGCAGCGTTTGCCTGCGCACCTGCGTGTGGCTGAACGTTGGCGAACTCAGCGCCGAAGAGCTCCTTGGCGCGGTCGCGAGCCATGTCCTCGACGACGTCGACGTATTCGCAGCCACCGTAGTAACGACGACCCGGGTAGCCTTCGGCGTACTTGTTGGTCAGAACCGAGCCCTGAGCTTGCAGCACTGCACGTGGAACAAAGTTCTCACTGGCAATCATTTCGAGCATGTCACGCTGACGAGAGAGCTCCCCTGCCATTGCCTCTGCGAGGTCGGGATCGAGTTCACGCAGCGATTGGTAGCGGACATCGTTATTGTTAGACCCGGTCATGAGTAGGTTTTCGACCTTTCAATGAAACTTCAATGCCACAGGCCATGCTAGCCCTTTATGGGGCAAACCACGAAAGCAGCACCATTCAGGTATGCCCCCTTTATTGACTCGTTTTCCGGTTTTCGGCACCCCCTTGGCACAATTGGAAGTATGACGCGCGCAACATCCCCCAGCCCGTACGTCGAGTTCAAACGCGAGCAGTGGCGCGAAATGCGCAAGAATATGCCTCTGGTGCTGACGGAAGAGGAAGCTGAACGACTTTCCGGTATCGGTGAAAACATCGACCTGGACGAAGTCGCCGAGGTCTATCTTCCGCTTTCTCGTCTGATTCACATGCGTGTGGCGGCGCATCGGGAGCTGAACGCCGTAACGTCGAACTTCCTTGGGGAAAATCCTTCGAAGGGGGCGTCGGTGCCGTTTATTATCGGCGTCGCGGGTTCGGTGGCGGTCGGCAAGTCAACGACGGCGCGTTTGCTGCAGGTCCTGCTCGAGCGCTGGGAGACTAATCCGCGGGTGGACTTGGTTACTACTGATGGCTTCCTCTACCCTTCTGAGGAATTGAATCGCCGTGGGATTATGCAGCGCAAGGGGTATCCGGAGTCGTATGATCAGCGTGCGTTGATGCGGTTTGTCACGGCGGTGAAGTCGGGGGCGCGGCATGTGAAGGCGCCGGTGTATTCACACACGCTCTATGACCGGGTGCCGGATGAGTTCGTCGATGTTGACCGTCCGGACATTCTCATTCTCGAGGGGCTCAACGTTTTGCAGACGGGCCCGACGCTGATGATTTCCGATCTTTTCGATTTCAGTGTCTACGTCGATGCCCCGCGCGCGGACATCGAGCGTTGGTACATCAGCCGTTTCCTCCGTCTCCGCCAGACAGCGTTTCGCGCTCCGGGCGCGCACTTCGCGGATTACGCCACGCTTGACGACGAAGCTGCGGCCGAGGTGGCCCGACGCATTTGGCAGCAGGTGAACTTGCCGAACCTGACGGAAAATATTCTGCCCACTCGAGTGCGTGCGTCATTAGTTCTGACGAAGTCTCGGGACCACAAGGTTTCGAGGGTCCGGATGCGCAAACTCTAACATCCGGAAATTTTTCCGGATGTAGAGAGGTTATTTGCCGAAGCGGCGTGAGCGCTGCGAAAAGTCTCGAAGTGCGCGGAGGAAGTCGATGCGGCGGAACTCGGGCCAGTAGGTATCGGTGAACCAAATCTCGGAGTAGGCGGTTTGCCAGAGGAGGAAGCCGCTGAGCCGCTGTTCTCCGGAAGTGCGGATGACTAGATCGGGGTCCGGTTGTCCGGATGTGTAGAGGCGACGAGAAATGGCATCGGTGGTGATGCGCTCCTCAAGCTCGGAAGCATCGATTCCCTCGGCGACTGATTCCCGGATGATTCTGCGTACTGCGTCGACGATTTCCTGCCGGCCGCCGTAGCCAACGGCAATGTTGACCTGGATGCCGGTGTTGTTCGCGGTGACTTCTTCGTCGTGACGCAGCCGGGCGGTCATTCTTTCCGGAAGGAGCTCGAGGTGGCCGACCATGCGCAGGCGCACGTCGTTAGGCGATTGCGCCAATTCGTCGACGACGTCAGCGATGATGTCGAACAGTAACTCCAGCTCTTCGGGGTCTCGCCCGAGGTTTTCGGTGGAGAGCAGGTAGATGGTGACCAGCTCGATTTCCTGCTCGGCGCACCAGCCGACGAATTCTGCGATTTTGCGGGAGCCGACGCGGTGGCCGTGGCTGACGTCGGTGAATCCAGCCTCCCTCGCCCAGCGGCGGTTGCCATCGGCCATGATGGCAACGTGCTTGGGGCGAGGTTTTCCTTCTAGCTCTTGGGCTAGTTTGCGCTCGTAGAGCGGATAGGCAATCCGCCGGAGTGAGGACGGCTGGTTTTCTTTCACATATGTAACCCTACCCAATGGGCACGGCCGCTTTGTGCTTAGTCGCGTGCCTGCCGACGCTTCCGGACTTCTGCCGCAAGCGTACGCAGCAGCCGGTCGGTGGTTTCCCAATCCATGCACGCATCGGTGACGGACTTGCCGTATACGAGGCCCTTACGACCATCGGTAATTTTTTGCGCGCCGGCTGCGAGGAAGGACTCCATCATGATGCCGGTGATGCGCTCGTCGCCGCCCCCGATGAGCTTGCCGAGCTCCTCAACGACCTCGGCCTGGCGTACCTCGGATTTTCCGGAATTGGCGTGGGAGGCGTCCACCATGATGCTGACGGTCTGCTCGGCCTTGTTCAGGCGCGCTTCGGCGTCGTTAAGCGATTCTTCGTCCCAGTTCGGGCCGGAGGTGCCGCCGCGGAGGATGATGTGGCAGTTGTGGTTGCCGGCGGTTTCGACGACGGCGGCGCGGCCCTGGTCGTTCATACCGAAGAAGAAGTGCGGGTTTGCTGCAGACACCAGCGAGTCCACGGCGACCTGGACGTTGCCGTCGGTGCCGTTTTTGAAGCCGATGGGCATGGAAAGTCCGGAAGCGAGCTGGCGGTGGACCTGCGACTCCGTGGTGCGCGCACCAATCGCACCCCAGGAGACGGCGTCGGCGATGTACTGCGGGCTGTTGGGCTCGAGGAATTCGGCGCCGGCGGGCAGGCCGGTGCGCAGGACCTCGATGAGTACCTCGCGGGCCATGTGCAGGCCCTTGTTGATTTTGAAGGAGCTATCCAGGTCGGGGTCGTTGATGAGTCCCTTCCAGCCGACGGTGGTGCGCGGCTTTTCGAAGTAGACGCGCATGACGACCAGCAGGTCCTCGTCGAGCTCATCGGCGGTGGCCTTCAGGCGGCGGGCGTAGTCGATGGCGGCCTCAGGGTCGTGAATGGAGCACGGGCCGACAACGACCAGCAGACGATCGTCTTCACGGGCGATGACGCGGGCGACGTCGAGTCGCGACTGCTCTACCTCGTTAACCAGGTTTGGGGTCAGTGGCTGTTTGGCCATGACCTCTTCTGGGGAGGGCAGGTCGTGGAAGGCTACGACGCGGCGGTTCGCGGTCGAGGCGGGGGCTTCGAGGGAAGTTGGAGGGGTCATCTGAGGTCTCTTTTCTCTGGGTGATTAGTTGCGCATTTTGGCTGTAGATACGACAAAAGGCAGCGCCCCGATTGGTTGGGGCTGCTGCCTTTGGCTCCGGTTGGTGGCGACGTGACGATTAGCCGCCGGCTGTGACTATGTCGTCACTGCCTCCGGAGCCTTCGAAAAATAAAATCGCCACATACGCATGTGCTTGACTGTAGCGCACTGCCTAGAATCCCGCAATTCGAACTCCAAATCCCGCCACATGGGACGCAATCAGGGGTGCACACATCGCCCGTCGTCAAGCGGCGAGCACATGCCTTGACGCTAACTACTCCGCTTCACGACGCTGCTCTGCTGCAGCCATCGCTTTATCCACGGCCTCGGAATCAAAGGGATCCATACCGTGCGCCTCGGCAAACTTCCGGCGGGCGGCCATGCGCTTCGCGCGCCGCGAGAGATCCCAGCCGAGAGCCAGGATGACGATGAGCAAAACGACAATGATGAGCAGGCCAATAGGAGAGGCCTTACCGAAGTCAGCACCCCGCGGACCAGTGGGGTTCTGCGCCAGAAAAATTGTCGTGCGAGCCGCCAAGGCATCGAAGCTTTCAATCATGAGTTCCAGCTTAGCGTTAATTCCGGACTATTCCGCGTCGGGGTCGATACCGGCGAAGAGATCGGTCTCTGGCAGCTCAGTCTGCACGCGAGTGCGGGCGAGCTCAAACTCTTCGGTCGGCCAAACGCGCTGCTGAATGTCTACCGGCACGGCGAAGAATGGCCCGTTCGGATCGATCTGCGTGGCGTGCGCCAGCAGCGCCTGATCCCGCTGCTGGAAGTAATCGCCGCACTCGACCTGCGTGGTCACGCGGGTCATGATGTCGCCGGGAGTCTTAGTCCAACGGCGGAAGGACTCGGCCAGTGGACTTTCCAAGCCGTTGTCGCGGTAGTAGTTATCCAGCGCGATGAGGCGCGCCTTGATGAAACCGTGGGTGTAGTAGAGCTTGGAAATCTCCCATGGTTCACCGAGCTCGGGGTACTTATCCGTTCCGGACTCCAACCAGGCGCGCATGGACACGATATGGGTCATGATGTGGTCCGGGTGCGGGTAGCCACCGTTTTCGTCGTAAGTAATGACGACGTGCGGACGGAACTCGCGGATTGCCCGGATGAGAGGCTTGGTCGCATCCTCGACCGATTGGCGAGCAAACACACCGTGCGACAGCACCGGCACCGGGTTGCCCGCAGGCAGACCGGAGTCGGTAAAGCCGAGCCACTCATGTTCAACGCCGAGAATCTCAGCGGCTGCAGCCATTTCGTGAACGCGCACCGCGGCGATATTCTCCCGCACCTCCGGCCGATCCATCGCCGGGTTGAGAATGCTACCGGCCTCACCGCCGGTGCAGGTCACCACTTTGACGCGATGCCCTTCCGCCGCATATCGGGCCATTGTTGCGGCGCCCTTGCTCGATTCGTCATCAGGATGAGCGTGAATTGCCATCAGACGAAGTGCCAATTGAAGTCACTCCCGCTACTATCTCAGTCCATGTTTTCTGGCCGAGGCCGGGGCCCTTCGACCGCAACGATGCTACTACAGCACCGTTTCAATACCGCCCCACTATAGCGCTGCACCATCATATGACCACGCAGCATCGCTACTCGGTGGAACAACATAGCAGCAGGACACTGCGCCACACCAGAAAGATTGTTTAACTGTCAACATTTTACCACGTCGACCAAGAACTCCGATAGGCTAAAAAGCATGGCTGAAAGTTCGGAGCGAAACACCCGAAATACCGCAGCGCCTAACGGGCAGCGCGAGCGCTATGGGGACAACAGTCGCACTCTCCCCGCAAAATTGGTTGTCATCGCTATTGTTGGCATGCTCGTCATCGCCGGCGCATACATCTTCGTTCAGATGAACCGCGTCTCCGCCCCGGATGTCTCTGCAACGCAAGCGGGCTGGAGCCGCACTCCAGGTAAGGAAGATGAGCAGTTCATCTTCACCCTGGACGTCACCCGCGAAAAGCCGGAGCTGGATAGCTACTGCATTATCTACGCGCTGAACTATGACGTGGCAGAGGTCGGCCGTCGCGACGTATTCATTCCGGGCGGCGGCCCCGCTACGGTGCGTATGGACGTCCCCATTGCCACCCGCGAGTTGGCCGTCGCAGGCGATGTCTACGGCTGCTCCACCGACATTCCGGAGTTCCTCGCACCTGCTAAGTAACCGCCTTTCGCAACTGAGGATTATGCGCTTTCACGGCACGTCGTAAAGCGTGCGCAACAACACTCCGACGCGCCTGTTATTGCCATGTGGCGTGACAGTGCTATCCTGTGACGCAGCCGACGGCCCCACGCGGGGCCGCTTTTGTATTAAATAGCCAAAAACACAGGAGGAACCATGACTGAGGCAAAGAACAATAGCCCATGGCTCACCCAGGAGTCCTACGACAAGCTCAAGGCCGAGCTTGAGGCGCTATACGAAAACCGCCCGGTCATCGCCGCCGAGATTAACGAGCGCCGCGAAGAGGGCGACTTGAAGGAAAACGCCGGCTACGATGCCGCTCGTGAGCAGCAGGGACAGGAAGAGGCGCGCATCCGCTACCTCGAAGACCTGCTGCAGCGCGCCACCGTCGGCGAGATCCCGCAGGAGTCCGGTGTGGCTCTGGTCGGCACCGTGGTCCACGTCTACTACGACGGCGACGAAGACGACACCGAGACCTTCCTCATCGGTACCCGTGGCGCTGACTCCTCCAACCCGAACCTGGAGACCTACTCCACCGATTCCCCGCTGGGCAAGGCTCTGGTCGGCGCTAAGGAGGGCGAGACCCGCACTTACGCTTCCCCGAGTGGCGACGAAGTGTCTGTCACTGTGGTCAAGGCTGAGCCGTACGACCCGGAGATGGACGCCTAAGCGCTCCCGGCGTTAGACCGCCTCAACCCAGGCGGCAACTTCGGGCCACAGTGCCCGATTCTTGGACCGATAGAAGCCCATATGGCCTATCGGTCCATTTTTTGTGCCCTCTCCCGCTTCAATAACGCGCTTTACGACGTCACACTGAACAGCCTGATCGGTCAATATGTCGACTTCCAACAACAAAGCGCCGGCCACCCGTAATAACGGGCTAACCGGCGCTTGTGCGTTAGTTAGTTTTCTAGCGTTTAGTCCCTGAAGTAGGACAGCAGACGCAGAATCTCGGTGTAGAGCCAGACCAGGGTCACAGCCAGGCCGAGGGCGACACCCCAGGCGTACTGAGCCGGAGCGCCAGCGCGAACCAGGCGATCAGCCTGATCGAAGTCAATCAGGAAGCTGAAGGCTGCCAGGCCGATGCAGACCAGCGAGAAGATGATCGACAGCATGCCGCCGTCACGCAGCGGGAAGCCCAGGCCGAACAGGGAGAGCACCAGGTTGCCCAGCATGAGGACCAGCACACCGATCAGAGCCGCACTCATAAAACGGGTGAACTTCGGGGTCACGCGGATAGCGCCCGACTTGTAGACGAAGAGCATACCGATGAAGACACCCAGGGTGGCCAGCACTGCCTGCATAATCAGCGCACCAGCGGCAACGCCCTGAATTGGAGCGGTGAACATGAAGCTGATGCCACCGACGAAGAGGCCCTCGAAGGCCGCGTAGGTGAGGGTAACCGGCGCGGAGCCGTACTTCTTGCCGAAGGTGGAAACCAAAACAGTAATCAGACCACCGATGGCGCCGACAATGGTCAGAATCATGGCCAGGCTGGTGGAGACACTGACGGCAATGAAGAAATTGACCGCAGCCAAAACGATGATGGTTGCCAGCGTGATGCCGGTCTTGGAAACGACATCGTCGACCGTCATCGGACGGTAGTCGGCGGCAACCTGCGACTGGTACGGGTTATCCCCGTAGCCAGCGCCCATCTGACCTTGGCCGTAGTGATGTGCGCCCGCCTGTCCGCGGGCGACGGTCTTAGTAAGTGAACTGAATGCAGGATTGCTGCTTTCGCGCACGTCGTCCTTCTTTCTTTTCTCAGTTTTTCTTACGTTTTGTATTCAGGCACACGCGCTTACGTTTGCCTACACTTTCTACAACGGGCGATGTAAAGGTATTGTTCCCACCCCTGAAAAACAGTTAGTATCAAGGTAATTCCTCGCCTGCTGGCGGTGATTTTGTAATCGCGGAAAAACTCACAGTCGCCAGGCGTGGGCACCACATGAGTGATTATGAAACAGGAGGTTGGTCAAGATGTCTGATGGCCTTGACTACGATCCGGATACCACTGGTGATTTCGACGAGACCACGCTCGATGGCTCAGAGGGACTCGATGGCGACTTCCTCACCGGTGATGGCGAGAATTATGTAATGGATCCGCCGGACCGCTGGCGGGGCGCTTCTCCGCATGACACTCTCGGCAAGCGGTTGGCCGAGGAAAAGCCGGACATCGACGTCGACGACGATCTGGATGATGACCCGGAGATGCGTTACGGCGATGTCGACGGCCACGAACCGTTCGAGTTCGGCAACGATGGCCCGCGCGACCCGGACCGCAACCGTCGGATGGGCTGGACTACTTACTAAAGTTTTCTAAGTTTTTGTAGTTTTGCCAAATTTACTATCTCGGGGCGCCGCGCAACAGTAGTATCTGTGCCATGACAGCATCTACTGCTACGACAAACCGAACTACCATCCGCAATCCGCTTAACGACGAGCTCGTTGCCCGCCTTCTTCAGCGCGTCACGGTAGCTGATAAGTCGAAGACCGCCACTATCTCGGCACCATTTACCGGCCAGGAGCTGGCGCAGATTCCTGTCGGTACCCAGGCCGATGTCGACGAGGCCTTCAAGCGTGCCCGTGCCGCGCAGAAGAAGTGGGCCCGCATGGCGCCGGAAAAGCGCGGCGAAGTGCTGCACCACTTCCACGACCTGCTCTTTACCCACTGCGACCAGGTGCTGGACCTGCTGCAGGCCGAGACCGGTAAAAACCGCGCCAGTGCCCACGAGGAGCTCGTACACACAGCTATCACCGCCCGCTACTACGGCAATCAGGGCCCGAAACTGCTTGAGCCGAAGCGAGCACACGGCGCTGTCCCGGTACTTTCCAAGACCACCGTCTACCACCACCCAAAGGGCGTCGTCGGTGTTATTGCTCCGTGGAACTACCCACTGACCCTCGCGGTTTCCGATGCG
The DNA here is from genome assembly GCF_040743205.1 of Corynebacterium sp. 045007. Classification (NCBI taxonomy): domain Bacteria; kingdom Bacillati; phylum Actinomycetota; class Actinomycetes; order Mycobacteriales; family Corynebacteriaceae; genus Corynebacterium; species Corynebacterium sp. 045007. Next base: position 69,929 of record NZ_JBFLKW010000010.1, on the reverse strand, counting down.
CTGGCTGCACTGATGGCCGGTAACGCCATCGTGCTCAAGCCGGACAGCACCACTCCGTTTACCGCTCTCTTCGCTGTCGATTTGCTCTACCGCGCTGGCCTTCCGGAGGATCTCTTCCAGGTCATTCCAGGTCCCGGTCGCGTTGTCGGCCAGGGCATTGTCGGCCAGTGTGACTTCCTGATGTTCACCGGCTCCTCCGAGACCGGCCGCTCGCTGGCGCAGCAGTGCGGCGAGCGCCTGATTAGTTTCTCCGCGGAGCTCGGCGGCAAGAACCCGTTGATTGTCGCCGAAGATGCCAACATCAACCGCGCGGTCGAGGGCGCACGCATCGGCTGTTTCACCAACTCCGGTCACCTGTGCGTGTCCATTGAGCGAATCTATGTCGTGGACTCCGTCTGGGACGAATTCGTCCCGGCATTCACCGACCGCGTGAAGGCAATGTCCATCGGCGCTGGCTACGAATGGGAAACCGAGATGGGCTGTCTGCAGTCGCAGGGCCAGTTCGACATCGTCAAGTCCATGGTCGACGAGGCCATCGAGGCCGGCGCCACCGTGCTGGCCGGCGGTCGTCCTCGCCCGGATCTGGGACCGCTGTTCTACGAACCGACCGTGCTTACCGACGTCCCGGAGGGCGTCGCCCTGCTGACCGAAGAGGTATTCGGCCCGGTGGTAGTCCTCCAGCGTGTCTCGGATGTCCACGAGGCTATCGCCAAGTCCAACGATTCCCGTTATGGCCTCAACGCTTCACTGTGGACCTCCCCGCGTCGAGCAAAGGAGCTGGCTCCACAGCTTGAGGCCGGCACCGTCAATGTCAACGATGGTTTTGCTGCGGCTTTCGCGTCTGTCGATGCCCCGATGGGTGGTTTCAAGGATTCGGGTGTGGGCCGCCGTCAAGCAGCGGGCGGCCTGCTGAAGTACACCGATGAGCAGACAGTGACCGTGCAGCGTCTTTCCCCGGTGTCGATGCCGCAGATGCCGCGTGAGCTGTACTCGAAGGTGTTCAATACGGCGCTTGTCCTCGGCAAGAAGTTCAACGTCCTGCCGTAATCCGCATGTAGCGCGCACAAATAGCAAAAGGCCAGGTCAGAAAACTCTCTGACCTGGCCTTTTGGTGCCCCCAGTGGGACTCGAACCCACACTGAAAGGGTGAAAGATAGCCGTTCTGGCTAATTTTTCCTTGTCGAACGATTCCTATTAGTGCAGGCCGGGCGTCTTTATAGTTTTTTCAGTGCGGTAAAGAAGTGACAATTACGATTATTATCAGCCCCTTTTTAGCCCCCAGGCTCCAGCGTTACACTTTCCTCACCTGGCCATTCCATATCGACGATTAACTACTCAAGGCCACTCATATAGTCGGCTATCTCCTCCGGAGCCGCCAAGTAATACTTCTGTGTCACCGCATTAGTTGCATGCCCAAGATGTAACTGCGCAGCATCGACACCGTATTTATCCCGAATTCTGGTGCCTACAGTCGTCCGGAAATTCTTCGGCACAATGTCATGCTTTAGATCTTCGCGTAAACGCTCCGTGGCATCACGCAAATCGCGATTGAGATTATTCGCAGTCCGATACGTGCCATTCCTCGACGGAAACAACGGCTCACCCCAAAACTGCACAGCATCGTCTTCTAACTGCTCTTGAATCGCGTCGGCTGCGTCCTGCGTAATGCTGATAACGCGGTGCGAGAACCTACTTGTCCTGTTCTTCAAAACAGGCGTGCGAGTTCCGCGCGCTGTTGACTGCCCACACACAGTTATTCTCCGCGCTTTCGGGTCTACGTCCTGAATACGAAGCCCCAACGCCTCCGAGGTGCGTACACCGGAGCCAGCGATCACGCGCATAATGTTGGTTAGGCCACCGCCACGACCTGACCTCCCTGCCGGTTCCTCATCGTCTTCCTGATTCGGATCTAGCCCGGTACACCATCGTCTAACTGCTGCGATGTACGCTTCTTCTTCTGTCTTGCTGATAATTTCAACGGCCTTTGCTTCCGTTTTTGGTAGCGTAATCGCTCGCCACGGACTCGACTGGATAGCGCCTACTCGTACCGCGTAATTGAGTGCATTCGATAGCACAGACCGACATGTCGGGGCCACGCCGGGAGTTTGGGCGTCGATGAAAACCTGTATGAGTGGAGGACTCAATTCATTTAGTCGAAGCTCTCCGAGCCCCGGGTTGATGTGCTTCGATATGGCTGTTTCGTAGATGCCCCTCGACCGCTCCGTGACGTCGTGCTGTTCTAGCCACCGAGATAGCAGTTCAGATAATTTTGTCGTGGGGGTTATTTCAGTGGCGTTTGCAGTGCCTAGTCGCTCTGCACATCTCTTTTCGAGGGCGTCGCGGGCGTTAGATTTTGTGTCGGCTGTGGCCTTTACTTTGACAATGCGTCCATCGTAAAGCCGTAGTCGGGCAAAGGTCTTCCATTTCCGTGGTGCTGGATTGTCGTAAGTGATCTCGCCGTGAGTTCCTGGTTTGAGTGCAGGCCGTCCGCGTGCCATTGTTCCGGTGGCTCCTTTTCTACACTTTCGACACTGCTGTCGAAAACTATTTTTGTGTGTTGACCTGCGTTTTCTATACTTTCGACACTTTCGACAGTGCTTATACAGGAAGGGCTACTCACCTTCCGGCGACTTCCAAAGCCACTTATTAAGAAAGTCCAGAAGCGCCTTTTGCTGCACTTTCGAATGAGACTTTTAGAACGGAACCGTCTTGATAGTTCCCAGCCAGCCGGGTTCTTCTACGTATCCGCCTAGTTCAATGATTCTTTCGCGGAGCTCCCGTAGTTGGTCATATTCTTCATTGACAACACGCTGGCTAAAGGTCGTTAGTTCTCCCGGAGCCTTGCTATTGGGCTCAAATGATGACAACGAGCCCAGGTCGGCCAAAAACCAGCCGAACTCTGCCGACGCAGACTGAGGGTCAAATCGGGCTTCAAATGCCGCCTTCGCCTTATTGAATGCATCGACCGCCCTCGCCCGCTCATGCTCCATAGTTAGCCTCGGACGATGCACGGCAGCCCACTGGTCATAAGTGTGCCCAAACTCGTCTCCCCAAGCCCATCCCCACGCCTCTTCAGAGGAAAGCTCCGCCCGGGGGACAACTTGAATCTTCATATCCGGATGCCCCGGAAAGATGAGGTCAAGTGGAGCTATTTCAAGCGCTGTCGCAAGAGTAACTACTTCCGAAACATCAAATTTTCCGCTTCGACTGTTGCTCTCAATTTTTGCAATCGTGGCGCGGGTAATGGGGTAGCCGATTTCGCGAGTTCGATTTGAAAGCTCGACCGCAGTTAATCCCATTTTTTTTCTTGCACGAGCTACCGCCTCGCCAAATTGCGCAGACCGACTTAGCGCCCACTCTTTTCCAGTCTTCTGTGTGGATTGCCCTTCACTGCTCTGCTCCATATCAGAAAGTTTATCAGGAACCCTTGCATGAATACGGAGCACCCTGCTATGCTCGCTTTTGGAGCAAATAAATGGATTCAAGTCTCCAGTAGGGAACATTAAGTAAGGATATTGGGAATGAATACACCATTCAGACATAAGACCATCACCGTCGCACAGGCCGCGGAGATCCTGGGAGTTTCAAAAAGTGGGGCCTATGCCGCAATCCGGGACAACGATTTCCCTACTCAAGTCATCAAGATTGGTGGCCGCTACGTGATTCCAGCGAAGCCACTACTCGACCTACTCGGCCTCGACGAACTACCCGCCGACGCCGCCTAACCAAAAAGGAGAACCACAATGCCGAACCAGTACACCACCGAAGAGCTCACCCTCTTCCGCGCCGACAGTGCCATAACCCTCGCCCTCGCCGTCCTTCGGGCAGCCGAGAACGGCGAGAACATCAATGCTGACGAAGCTGTCGCCGGTGCTCTCATTGACTTCAGAATCGCTAACGCCGACTACGAAGTGGCCACCCGGAAGTAAGAAAAAGCGCCTCACCGCCGACACGGCAAGACGCTAATCCTCTACCCAATCCCGAACCAGGAGACGGAAGGAACATCTCGAAAGATGCACAACAAGAATACCACAGGATTCGAACATATCTCCGATAAGAAGACGGAGGCGAAATCGAAAAGGCCACGCCGCAGCGCATCACATACGCTTTTCCGCGTTACTGACGCTGGCGAATATATGGCTTGCGGCCACTTCATCCCGAAGGGCCGAATCATCGATATCAAAACCTACACCGGTCCCATTGAGTTCTACCCCTGCCCGAAGTGCGAGACAATCGCCCGCCTGGAAAAAGAGATGAAAGGCCATTGGCCAAAGTTCCCCATTCCGGCAGACATAGCACTCGACATGGCCGACCGTTGGGAGGCCAACGAATGACCGCTGTTGTTTGCACCGAGCTTCTCGACGAGGCCGACAAAGCACTTGTCGAGGACGCGGCCACCCTGCTCGCACACCTCGACGTCACCAGTCTTCTTTACGCCGCCGTAAAAACGGAAAGCGCTTAAACGCTGCTGTGACACAACGATAAGCAGGGTTTCCCGGAATGGTTCGTTTGACGGAGTTCGATTCTCCGACCGGGAGCAGGGATTGAGCTTCCGCAGTCCCTCTTCAAATCAGATGCAGACTCCGAGCTTTTAGGAGGATTGGTGAGTTCACCCTCACAGAAGACCAGCTACCGAGGTACACAGTTCCTTTCGGCAGTGCTCGATCTCGCCCCCGGCCTTCGCCGGCAGGCACTGGAAAGCGTCGAAGCGGAAGACTTCACCACAGAACCTTTCCGAATCGTCTACAAGACCTTACTGGAGATTCCCGGCCTGGACACTATCGACGGGCGCGAAGCACTTGGTCTAGCTCTTCACGATCAATCGGTCGCTAATGGTTCGATGAACGGCGAATTTGGCCGTGGCGTCCAGCTTGCAATCCTAGATATCGCTACTGACCAGTCCACTGGAGACATGGCGTTTCCGCTCGCTAAGAGCCTTCGAGAAGACAGGTTCCGCGCCGAGACTTGCGCAATCTTCAGTCGCTTAATCAAGGAGACGAAGACCGCGCCGCTGGAGACTATTCAAACTTCGCTCCAGGAGGTTTATCAGCCAGAGATTGACTTGTTTGTGCGTATCGAGCACCCGAACCAACGCCTGAAGAAGGTGGCCTAGAATGACCGCCCCAGATCGTTCCCCGAAGACTGTCTTTAACCTCGTGCAGGCATCGACAGTGAAGTCGAAGCGCACCAAGTGGCTCGTTGAAAACATGATTCCGTGGAATGGCCTTACCCTTCTCGGAGGTCGTGAAGGTGTCGGTAAATCAACGATTGCATGCGCGTGGGTTGCAGCCGCCACCCTAGGCAACCTTGATAATAAGGAACCGCTAAACGTCATCTATTTGCACACCGAGGACAGCCGCGAAGCAACGATTGTTCCCCGCCTTCGTGCCGCCGACGCAGACCTTGAGCGCATCTACTTCCTTGATATCGAACTCCAGTACGACGGCGAAGACCCCATCGAATCCGGCCTCGTCCTCCCCGCTCACTTTCCCCACCTTCGCCAAGTAATCGAAGACAACAACATCGGCATGATTGTCCTCGACGCCGCGAAGTCGGCAATGGCCTCCAGCATCGACGGCAACCGCGATGAGTCCGTCCGCCGCATGCTCGACCCAATGAACCGGATTGCCGACGAACTAGGGTGCGTCTTCCTTGGATTAGTCCATTTCGGTAAGCGAGAGTCCGCAGACACAGGAAAGCTGATTACCGGCTCGATTGCCTGGAGCCAAGTGGCACGCTCTGTTATCGCAGTTGCCAAGGACGAAGATGGCAAATTGCTTGTTTCTACGACGAAGCACAATTTAGCTCCGCATGCCGTCACTCTCGACGCGCATATCGAGCCCGCTGACGTCCTCATCGAAGGCGAAACCGTTCCCGTCGGCAAGGCTGTTTTCGACGGTGTCTCTAATCGAAGCATCAGCGACCTTCTCGCACCTGAAGATTCCGACGTTGACAAGATGGATCGCACCGATTGTGAGGTCTGGCTCGAAGACTTCCTCGAAGGCAAGAACGGGGTGCCTCGCCAGCTTGTCTTAGAGGAAGCGGCCAAGGCTGGCTTCAAGGTTGCTAAGACTGTCCAGCGTGCTTTTAAGCGGCTCGGTGGCGTCTCTGATTACACGCAGACTAAGCCTCGAACCGCGCTGTGGTCACTGCCTAGCCGGGACACTGTGTCTCCCAATGCGTATAGAGGTGTCCCTACTGTCCCTACTGTCTCTGACCTGCATAAATGCAGTGTCCCCACTACAAATAGTGGAAATCATAGTGTCCCTACTACAAAAACCGCCCCTGAACAGCGAGAACATCTTGTAAAAAGCGCCCTGAACCCTAGTAGGGACAGTAGGGACATGCGTGTTAAGAGGTCGGTCAATCCTGATGTGTACTCGACCATTCTCTCTTCTCTTAGCCCAGAAGTAGGTCTCTCCAAGCGAGCGCTCACCGGCTCAATCCCCACCAAGCTCGACCCCGAGAACAACCTCGATCCCGCCTTGAAGCATCTCGAAGAAGACGGTCTCATCGTCCAAACCTTCGAAGGTAAATACGTGCTAGTGGAAGGAGCTAAGTAGTCGTGAAGCGTCACATTAAATGTAAGGCAGTCAACTCAAACAGGAGGCTAAGCATCGTTCTTCGCCCCGATTCACGCGATAAAACCAAGTGGTTCCTCGGCACCCCACACGGCGCAATGCTGCTCAACGAAGACCAGATGATCCAGCTAGCCAACGCTGTTGCCGACCTCCTGGAGGCCTACGAGTGAAGACACCACCGTTCCCGAAGGTTAGGCGTCTCCCGGCAAGCCTCCGCCCCATCACCGACGCCTCACTCGACGGAGCCGCCTGCAAAGGCCACGCTCCCCTATTCGACCTCACGGTTCATGGCGAAACCTCGGAGCAGCGCGAAGCCCGCCACCACCAAGCCCGCAACCTGTGCCGGAGGTGCCCTGTCTTCACTCAATGCACGACGGTCGCAGGCCAACTCAAACATGACCACAAACAAGGACTTTGGGCAGGAATGCTGCTCGACAACAACAAGGAGAACTAAATGAAACTCACAGCACTAACCTCAATCTTCCTCGACGGCACTCTCCTTAAGAAGGGCACCGTCTTCACCACCACGGCCACCACCGGCGAGCGTCTTATCCGCAGTGGATCAGCCCGCCCCGCCGAGCAGCCCACTAAGCAAGCGGCACCACGAAACCAAGTTCCCGCTGTCAAGGAACCAGACGAGCCGACACCGCAGGAGCAGCGACCAGCACCGCCACGCAAGACCGCGCCGAAAAAGGCATGGGAGGACTACGCCACCGCCCTCGGTATCCCCGCCGCCGGGCTGACGAAGCCGGAGCTCATCGCGGTGTGTCTGGACTACTAGAAGGAGCTGTTTAGGAATGCATCATTACAAGGAGCCGTGTTTCATCTTGACGCCGGAAGAGGCAACTAAAATCGCCAGAACTCTACTTGAAGCGAACGCAGCTCTCGCCCGTCAAGGCGCCAAAATCCCGGCGAGCATGATTGCCTTCGCCAATGCCGTTTACGCCAACGTAAAAACGCAAAAGCCAATTGAGGACACCGGCGAGACTGTGGAGTATGAGCAAATCACTTCCTCCGAAGCCGCCAAAATTTTGGGTTGTGGCGAGCCCAACGTCCGAGCTCTCGCCAGAGCAGGCAGGCTCCCCGGCTCCAAACCTCAAGGCTTCTGGGTCTTCAACAGGAGTGATGTCGTGGCCTTCCGCGACTACCGCGAGTGATTGCTCAATCGCAGATGTGGAGCTCGCCCGCGTCGGCACCTGGAACGCAGAAACAGGACAATGTGCCATAACCCGCGCTGACCTTGCTTCCGCCGTCGCAGCAGCACCACATCTACCCGCTATCCCCGTCCGCCTCGGACATTTTGACCCACGCTTCTCCGGCTCTCCTTCCCTGGGGCGTGTGGTCAATTTACGCACTGGCGAGGCCGGTGACGTACTGCTCGGAGACCTCGTAGACCTTCCTCGTTGGTTGTACGACAACGTCTCAAAAGCCTATCCACAGCGCAGTATCGAAGCCGCCCTCGACTTCCAACACGAAGGCAGAACATTCCGTTTTTGCCTTACTGGCCTCGCTCTTCTCGGAGCGGAATGGCCAGCAATGACAAGTCTTCAAGATATCCGCGATCTATTGGAGAAATAACGATGCCTATAAAGAACGAAAACAGGCCGCCACACAAGATGTTGAGCTTCGGCGAAGCAATGGACATGGCGCCAATTGATATCAACCTCAAGGCCGACGATAAAGGAACCAAGGGAATTGCCTTCACGATCCCATCTCACATCGCCTTCCATGTTCCGATGTACCGCAACCCGGAACTACTCGGAGCATGGCTCGTCGGATACCTCACGGGTCTCGGAGGAGACACCGTAGAGCACATGGTCAACTTGCGAATGAAGGATAAGTAAATGTTTTACCCCGGAGCGGCAGATCTCAACGACCGCACTATCACCGTTGATTCCGTCCTCAATGACCCAACCATCATTGAGCATCGAATCGCAGAACTGGCAACCCCGAATCTGATTGTCGAGACCGTCTTCTCACAGGACAACTCGCCCGTGCAGGGTGGCGCCGTGATCTACTCGGAAACTACGGAGAAGAACTTTTACACCGACAACGATGTTGCACAGCGCATGCCAGGAGACGAGTACACCATCGTCTACCGCGAGCGCCCGGAAGCGAAGCTCGCCCGCGTCGAAGACTACGGCGGCAAGTTCGCAACCAGTGACGAGGCACGCCGCCGCAACCAGGCAATCGACTTCGACAACGACGTCCGCGTCCTGTCCAACACTCTTGTGCGCAAGCTCAACCAGCGAGCAATCGAAACTATCGAAGCCGCCCGTGATGCCCACAAGACCAACACCCTCGCAATCCCCGGCGCCGGCTGGAAGGACGTTGTCCTCGACGGCAACCCCACCACCATCACCGCGCCCGCCGACCGCCCTCACTCCCATATCGCCAACCTGTTCGCAGTCGCAGAACAGCAAGAGCTCGGCATCGAGTACACCAAGATGCTGGTCTCCCCGGCAATGAAGGCGACCCTGCGAATGGTCTACGGCTCCGACCTCGGCACCATGCTCGAAGACTTCGGCCTTGACCTGATCTCCACCAACTTTGTGGCCGACGATCTGGCTTACTTCGTTGACCCCGGCAAGGCCGGTTTCGTCAAGTACGAAGAGCCGCTGACCGTCACCACCTGGCGAGATGAGGCACACCGACAGACCTGGACGCAGGCATACGCAATGCCGGTCATGGGAATTACTACCCCGTCCGCTATCGGCGTAATCGAATTTTCTAAGGAGTAACACCATGTTCTTCAACAATCAGATGCAAGAGCGCTTCAACCCCGGCACCGACCTCACCGCCGTTGCCACCGCCCAGGTTGTAGGTAAGACCCTCGTCACCTACTCGAAGGGGCTCACCAGCGGTCTTATCAGCGTCGCTACCGCCACCCCAGGTAAGGCAGTTGCTGGAGTCGCTAAGTACGACGCTAACACCGGCGAGCACGTTGGTGTTGCGCGTGGCTCTGGCCGCATCGTCACCATCACCGCCGCCACCGGCCTGAAGGCAGGAGACCCGGTAACCGTTGGAGACGCAGGCAAGGCCACTACCGCCACTGACAACAGCCACATTGTTGGTTGGTGCGTTGACGATGCCGACGCTGACACCGACGCGCTGATTAGCCTCGCTCACTAAGGAGACCCCCATGCCTGACTTTAAACGCCTGTTTTTCAGCACCCCCACCCCCTCCGAGGACGGCGAGGACAATACCCGCCCCCTCAAGAAGGACGGACAGCCCAGTGACCTCACCTTCACTAATGACCAGGTAGCCACGATGTACGCCGCCCTTGGTCTCGACCCGGAGGCCTCCGCCGATGACTTTGTCGCCAAGATTCTCGAAGTAGCCGAATCAGCTCACGACGCAGATTCCAATCGTCTCGACAGTTCACTCAACCAATTAGACGTACAGCGCATTGCGGCATCAGCAGCACGCGAAGCAATCGCAATCACCAATCCAGACAACAACGTCATCATCGACAAGAACGTCTGGGAAGATATGAAGCGCAACATGGACATTGGTCTCGCATCGAAGCGACAGCAGCATCGACTCGAAGCCGAAGCTGTAGTTGATCAGGCTATCCGTCTAAGCAAGGCTTCAGCAGCCCAGCGCGAAAACTGGATTGCAGCCTACAACGCTGACAAGGAAGCAACTGTGAAGGCACTCAACGCAGCGGCAGCGATTCCACGCATTGAAATTGGGCATTCGCTGACACTTGAGCAGTTGGAGGAACGCCAGCGAAACAATTGGGTGCGCTAACCCAAAACCAAACAGGCAAGACCCTCTAGGAACCCTTTTCCCGGAGGGTCTTTCCGCTATCAACAAAAGGATTACTTTCAATGAATAGACAACCGCGGCAGACCGAGAACCAAAAAGGCCGCGGCAGTATCCACAAGAAGACCCGCAAACGCCTCATGCACCTACACCACGACGGCGCTCTTTGTTGGTGGTGTGGCAAGCCGATGTATCGAGACGCGAAACTCAACTGGGATCAGCGGCCTTTGCATGCGGATCACTCACGCGCTCTTGGCCAATACGGAGCACACAACAACCTTGCAGACAGACTCTTACACGCAACCTGCAACCAACAACGAGGCGACGGAACCAGAGACAACACCCGCCCCGCCCTCCACCGGACAGAACCATTCATTTGGTGACGCCGAGACCCGACCCCGAAAATCTTAAGGCGGTCGGGTTTTTCCTACCCTCGCATCCCGGCCGCTTCGGGCTTCTCTCTCTCCGGCTGTTTTTGGTGTCTGTGGGAGTGTTTGGCGGGCTTTGGGTGTTGTTTGGCGGTTGGGTGCTGTTTTGGGGTTGGTGGCGTGTGTGTTGGTTCTGGCGTGTTTTACGGGGTGTTGCGCTAGGAGGCTCTGTGAGCGTTTGGAGGGTGCTAGGGTACGTGCTCTTGGTCTTTAACCGCTTAGAATCGATTTGCGAACAGGGGTTTTGTACAGGTTGTCTAGGGTAAGCCCCATGCGCACGAGGAAGCTATGCCTGGAAGATATGCCCGAATCCGGGCATATCCCAAATTGGGATTTCCTACCCGGTCATTATTGACCGAGAACACTTTCTTCCATTTTCCGAAAAAGTCATCCAGGGCGCGACGGCCATGCCTGCCCGGTCATCATGACCGTGCAGATGGAAGCCATCTGTTACGAACCTCGTAATGGTTGAAACGGATAGATAAACCCCGGGAGCGCCGACAGTATCTTTAGGCCGTGATTCCGACCTGCCGAGCAGCGTTACACTTCGCTACTTGTCCGAAGACGTCGATTATTATCAGCCCCTTTTTAGCCCCCGCAAGCCCTTTTTACGAGAAAAAACCAGGTAGAAAAACGCTTCTACCTGGCCTTTTGGTGCCCCCAGTGGGACTCGAACCCACACTGAAAGGATTTTAAGTCCTCTGCCTCTGCCAATTGGGCTATAGGGGCCCCTAAGAAAGATTAATGGGCGATATGGGTGTCTACCAAACTCGCCACAATTCCGTCGAGGATATCCTTCTCGCTGATGTAGAAAAAGCGCTGCTCTTCCTTCGCTGCCTCGGAAAGCGGCAGCGCCTCAAACATGTCCATCAGACCGTCCACAATGATCGAGCCACCGGCGAAGACATCCGCGCGCTTCGGATGCATGACCGGATTCGCAGCGAGCGATTCCGCATCGGTCTCGACGACGGATGCTGTCAGCGCACGCAACGCCGCAAAGCGCAGCTGCGACAGGTGGATTGCCTCCGGGTCGTAGGTTTCTAGCCCCTGTGCCAGCGCCGACAGGGTGGTGAAGGTCCCGGCGCAGCCGACGATGGTGCGAGCCTTGTCGACAGGCACCTTCGCAACAATCTCGTCGGCCAGCTCCGCAACATACGAACGCGCCTCCTGGATCTGTTCCGCCGTCGGTGGCGAGGTCTGCAGGAACCGTTCAGTCAAGCGCACACTGCCCATAGCCACGGAATCAGAGCCGGCTACCGTACCGTCGTGGTCACCGACAATAACCTCGGTAGAGCCGCCACCGACGTCGATGACGCAATACGGACCGAGCTCGGGCTCCAAGTCATCGACTGCCCCGCGGAAGGACAGCGCGGCTTCCTCGTCGCCCGAAATAACCTCGGCCTCTGCACCCCACGGGGCGAGAATCTCGCGGGTCATGGCGAAGAAATCGTCGCGGTTGCTTGCGTCGCGTGTCGCCGATGTCGCCACCATTCGGACTGCTTGCACTTTTTCGACCTGCATAAGCTCCGCATACTTCGTCAGCGCCTCCCGCACGCGCTCCAGCGCCTCTGGAGCCAGCATGCCAGTGGCGTCCACGCCCTGGCCAAGGCGGACGATTTCCATCAGTCGGTGCAGTTCTGTGATTTCGAGAACTCCATCGACGACCTCGACCCGGCTGATAAGCAGGCGAAGCGAGTTAGTGCCGCAGTCGACGGCAGCGAGGGTCGTCATTTATCCCTCCACCCCCGGATACGCAATACCGAGCTCGGCAATCGTGGGCCAATCTGCGGGAATCGCGGTGCCGCGCAGCTTCTCGTTCTCCGCCGCCAGCGCCACCGACTCAGTACCCAGTCGGAAGTGATTCGGCCCCTTGGCCAGGGCGTAGGCAATAAGAACGTGGAGGCACTTCACGCGCGTCGGCATGCCGCCACCGGAGAAGTCCGTGCCCAGGTCTTCCATCTCATTGCGCTCTGCCAGAAACGCCTCATGTGCACGCTGGTAATCGGCGGCGAGCTCTTCGTCGCTTTCCAGACGCGCGGTCATTTCCTTCATCACGCCAGTCGTCTCCAACCGGGAGGCCTCCGCGGTGAGTCGCGGATCAGTTAGGTAAAAGAGCGTGGGAAACGGAGTGCCATCGTCCAAGCGCGGCTTCGTCTTGACCACACCAGGAGTGCCGTCGGGGCTGCGGTAAGAGATGTCCACTACACCCCGCGGTTCACGTCCGAGCTGCTCCGCTATCACTTCCAAATCTGCGGTATCCACAGACATCGGTCACACTCCTTTTGCTTCCGTTTTACTGACACATAATCTCACAGTCGCCTTACAAGCGCGTTGTTTCGCTTTACGACGGCACACTCCGCCGCGCATGCAACCTCACCGAGAGGCTCAGGTAGCCGTATGGAGGTTTAGGACTCCGGTACCGTCGGCAAGCTCTCTGGCCTCGTTGCCTGATCGCGCCCCGGATTCGGGCGAGTCTCTTCGGGTTCGGGCGGGATGGAAATGGAATCCCACAGCGTCTCGTACCACTTCTTAGCCTGGTGCTGCGGAATTTCCTCCGGCTGCGTCACAGACTGTTCGCCCACGGCCGGATCGAGGATACGGAATGGGGTCTCCCCCGGCTCTACCAGCCCCAGGCGCAGACGTGCCTGCTCCTTAACGTAGGCGGGGTTGGAGTAAAGCTCCTTTTCATCCTCTAACTGCTTAATTCGCTGTTCCATGCGAGCAATATTGTCCTGCGTTGCGGCTACATCCGCCTGTTGTTGTGCAAAAGTCCGCAGCGGAATTGCGAGAACAGATACTAAGAAAAGCACCAGCAGACCAATGCCGATCTTCTGTGCTGTGCTCAGCGAGCGCATTCCCGATGCGATTGCCGCTGCCGAACGCTGCCCCGCCCCTGCAGGGCGCGACTGTGTTCCGCGGCGAGATCGGTCCGATGCACTCATGCCCCACACTCTACCCGACCGCCAGCCGATGAAATAACAAAAACCCGCCCACAACCACGTGCGTGGTGCGGACGGGCAGTGCTAGACGCAGCTTTCGCAGCGCCTCAGCTCTTTACTTGAAGCGCGGGAATGCGCTGCGGCCAGCGTAGACAGCAGCGTCACCCAGGTACTCCTCGATGCGCAGCAGCTGGTTGTACTTAGCAACGCGCTCGGAGCGAGCCGGAGCACCGGTCTTGATCTGACCACAGTTCAGGCCGACAGCCAGGTCAGCGATGGTGGTGTCCTCGGTCTCACCAGAGCGGTGGGACATCATGGACTTGTAGCCGGCGTTGTGAGCCATTGCGACGGCCTCGAAGGTCTCGGACAGGGTACCAATCTGGTTGACCTTGACCAGCAGAGCATTAGCGGCCTTCTTCTCAATGCCCTCTGCCAGACGCTTCGGGTTGGTGACGAAGAAGTCGTCGCCGACAATCTGGACCTTGTCACCAAGCTGAGCGGTCAGGGTGGTGTAACCCTCCCAGTCATCTTCCTGCAGCGGATCCTCGATGGAGACGATGGCGTAGTTCTCAACCAGGTCAGCGTAGACAGCTGCCATCTCCTCAGCGGTGTGCTCGCCGCCCTCGAAGTGGTACTTGCCGTCCTTGAAGAACTCGGAAGAAGCAACGTCGAGAGCCAGAGCGACATCGTCGCCCAGCTTGTAGCCTGCAGCCTCAATTGCCTCAACAATCAGGTCAAGAGCAGCCTTGGTGGAGTCAACCGACGGAGCAAAGCCACCCTCATCGCCGAGGCCAGTGGACAGGCCCTTATCCTTAATGACCTTCTTGAGTGCGTGGTAGACCTCAGCACCGACGCGCAGTGCTTCCTTGAAGGTCGGGGCGCCAATCGGAGCAATCATGAACTCCTGGACGTCAACGCCGGAGTCAGCGTGTGCGCCACCGTTGAGGATGTTCATCATCGGAACCGGCAGAACGTGACCGTTCGGGCCGCCGACGTAGCGGAACAGATCCAGGCCAGCGGACTCAGCAGCAGCCTTGGCAACAGCCATGGAAACACCCAGGATTGCGTTAGCACCCAGGCGGGACTTGTTGTCGGTGCCGTCCAGCTCAATCATGGTCTTGTCAACCAGACGCTGGTCCTCAGCCTCGAGGCCAATAATTGCGTCCTCAATCTCCTCGAGCACAGCGCGGACAGCCTTCTCGACACCCTTGCCCAGGTAACGGTCTCCGCCATCGCGGAGCTCGTGTGCCTCATGAACGCCGGTGGAGGCACCGGACGGAACCGCAGCGCGGCCCACAGCGCCGTCTTCCAACAGCACCTCAACCTCAACGGTCGGGTTACCACGGGAGTCCAGAATTTCGCGTGCGTTCAACTCGATGATTGCAGCCATAGGTCACCTTTCCGCCGGAACCGTTCCGGCACATGACTCCAATTGTGGCACGGTTTGCCAACCTTCGCCTTAAATCCTTTTCACCCTATGCGGGCTGATTCAGCGCATAGTTCGCCGCAGCATCCCGAACATCGCGAAGATACTGCTCAGACTGGTTATACGAGCGAATTGCAGATGCCCACCCTTCCGGGGTGGCGAGGTCGCGTTCCCCACTGCAGAGCATCCGTGCCGTGGTCGCAGTTGCGTCGTCGATGTTGTTGGGGTCGGCGACACCATCACCAGAGGCATCCATCGCAAAACGATGCCAGGTCTCGGGAATAAACTGCATCGGCCCCACAGCGCGGTCATACTCTGTGTCACCGTCGAGTTCGCCGTTGTCAGTATCGAGAACCTCAGCAAACCCACTCGTGCCGTCCAGCGGCGGACCGATAATCGTCGGACTGACTACCCCATCGGCGCCGATATGAGCCGGCTTGAGCCAATTGCCCGAGTACGTGCCGTGATTAGTCTCCACTTTGCCCAGTCCTGCAAGCGTGTTCCACTCCAGGTGGCAGTTCGGGAACTGTTCTGCCGCAATCACATATGCGTTGCCGTAGGCGCGGAGAGCGTCCTCAGAAATACCCGTCTTCGGGGAAATCTGCTGCGCCCACTGTCGGAGCTGTTCCGAGGTGCGCCCGGGCGCGTTGACATCAATCATCGGCGGTGGCTCAGCCGCAGCAGGCGGCACATTATCCGGAATCGGCTTCTTGGTCAACGACGGGATTACGGGTCCAGTGAACATAGCCAACGCCCCAACCGTGCCAATGATGATCAGCACCGCCAGGGAGGTTAGACCGAGGCAGCCACAGCCTCTCGAGGACTTCTTTTTCCCCTTACTGCGGCCACGCGGCTTCGCCCCGCGGGGTGCGGGGTGCGCGTATTCATCAAAGGGAGAATTAGAAGGCATGGGGAATTACTCTACGGGGTAGACCGTAAAAATCACTCAAACTCGAGGACAGAAATCACTTTTGCTGGAAACTAGCTGTCGCTTTCCGACGGGCCGAAGTCCTCAGCCTCTTCGTTATCTTCGCTGCCCGCTGCCCACTGCTCAGCACTGCCGGCCTGCTGATTCTCCATCTGGGCCAGCTCAGTCAGGAATGTGCGTGAAGCCTGTCGGGTCCGTTCTTCCGCACCGGACTCAGTCTCCAGCCCCGGGGTCGGGACCAGAATCTCCACTGGAATGTCTGCATCGGACAGTCCCAGTGCACGTGCGCGGCGGATGGCTTCCTCAGCCAAAGTCAGAGCTGGCAGCTGTGTGGCCGGGTTCGAGCGCGGACGTCCGCGGCCGTAAGCCCACAGTCGCTCCTGTTCTTCCTCCGACACCATCTCTCCCTCGGCCACAGTGCCGTCGAAGAGGTACGGCTGACGAGCGCGCATCTTCAAAATAAAGTCGGTCGCCACATCGTCGAAGTCGAAGTCCTCCGCGATTTCAGCGTGGAAGAGGATCTGCAGCAGCAGATCCGACAGCTCGCTACGAATGTCACCGCCCTCGTTGACTGCGTCGACAAACTCGTAGGCCTCTTCAATGAGATACGGCAGCAGGCTCTTGTGCGTCTGGCGAGCTTCCCACTGCCCCGTGCGCCGTGCTGCCGCCATGATGTCCACGGCCTCGACGACGTGGGGCAGACGAGCTGCGGCAAGCTGTTCCTGCGGAGTCAGCGGTTCTGCAACAGGCTCTGCCCCTGGCTCTGCAACCGGTTCTGGCTCAGGTTCTTTCACCGAGTCCTGCTGGGGAGCCGCCGCAACCTGAGCTGCCGGAGCTGCTGGGTCCGGCGCATCATCCAGCTCGACCGAGTAGACCTTCTCGCCCGCATCGAGGCGATCGAGTACCTCGTCGTTTTCCATATCGGTGGTGACCAGAATCTCCGCCTGGGACACCGAGTGCCCACCGGCGTCGGCGATTGCCCAGCGCACACGGATCGGGACTTCTTCGGTGTAGCTGACTTCACCGGTCAGCAGGCTAGCGGCTTCCAGCGGAATCGCTGTTGGAAAGCGGCTATCGAGCTTGATGATAGTCATACGGTTTCTAGTCCTTTCCCATGTGCGAGATATCCATACGTGGAATTCCCGCCATCGATGTCAAGAAGTCTGCTACCCACTGCACCAATGCAATATCGCGGACAGGTTTTGCCCGCAACCCTCGCCCTTCCTTCGGCATTCCGACGGAAACCGTGCGCGTTGCCGCACGATAGGTCGCCTGTGGATACAGGCGCTTGAGACGCACCTGCTTGGAGTCAGCAAGCTCCATAGGGGTTATTCTAATGTGCGCACCCATGGCTTGAACTTCATGCACGCCGAATTCCCGGCAAATAATTCGAAGTCGTGAAATAACCGCCAGTCTCTCCACCTCAATGGGTGGGGTTCCGTAACGGTCAACGAGCTCTTCGAGCACTACGTCGATATCGTCCAGCGCACTGGCAGCAGCAAATTTGCGGTACGCCTCTAGACGTAGGCGTTCCGACGACACATATTCGGCCGGAATATTCGCATCGACCGGCAAATCGATCCGAACTTCCTTCGGTTCGTTATCGGAAGCATCCGGAGTTTCACCATCGGCCACTGCCTTCAGTGCGGCCACGGCCTCGCCAACCAGTCGGACGTACATGTCGAAGCCGACGCCGGCAATGTGACCGGACTGCTCCGCACCGAGGATATTTCCGGCGCCACGCATTTCCAGGTCCTTCATGGCCACAGCCATGCCGGCACCCAAGTCATTGTTCTGCGCGATCGTGGACAGACGGTCGTAGGAAGTCTCCGTCAGCGTCTGATTTTCCGGGTAGAGGAAGTAGGCATAGGCGCGCTCGCGGGAACGGCCCACACGACCACGCAGCTGGTGCAGCTGGGAAAGACCCATATGGTGGGCGTTTTCCACAATCAACGTATTGGCGTTGGCAATATCCAGGCCGGTCTCCACGATGGTGGTACACACCAGCACGTCGTACTCGCGCTGCCAGAAGCCATCGACCGTGCGCTCCAGCTGCTCCTCCCCCATCTGACCGTGGGCCACTACCACGCGGGCCTCGGGCACCAAATTGCGGATATTCTGGGCGACCTTGTCAATGGTTTCCACCTTATTATGCAGGTAGAACACCTGGCCGTCGCGAAGCAGCTCTCGCCTGATAGCAGCGGCGACCTGCTTGTCGGACTGCGCACCGACGTATGTCAGCACCGGGTGACGATCCTGCGGCGGGGTGAGAATCTGGCTCATCTCGCGGATGCCAGCAATCGACATTTCGAGCGTGCGCGGAATTGGCGTTGCGGACATGGTGAGCACGTCGACGTGGTGCCGTAGCGCCTTGATGTGTTCCTTGTGTTCGACGCCGAAACGCTGCTCCTCGTCAACGATGACCAGGCCGAGTTCTTTCCACTGCACGCCGGTCTGCAGGAGACGATGCGTGCCGATAACAATGTCGACCGTCCCGTTCTTCAACCCTTCGAGGACCTCCTTGGAGTCCTTCGGCGAGGTGAAGCGGGACAGTCCACGGATGGTGACCGGGAAGCCCTCCATACGTTGGGTGAAAGTGGTCAAGTGCTGCTGCGCCAGAAGTGTGGTCGGCACCAACACTGCCACCTGACGGCCATCTTGAACAGCCTTGAAGGCAGCACGCAGTGCCACCTCGGTCTTGCCGTAGCCGACATCGCCGATGAGCACGCGATCCATCGGCACCGGCTTTTCCATGTCGGACTTAATTTCGTCGATGGCCTGCAGTTGATCTTCGGTCTCGGTGAAGGGGAAGTTATCCTCCATCTCCTGCTGCCATGGCGTATCCGGCGCGAACGCGTGGCCCGGCGCGGCTTGGCGCTCGGCGTAGAGCTTGACCAGCTCTTCCGCAATCTCGCGGACGGCACCACGGGCCTTGCGCTTGGTGGACTTCCAGTCCGACCCGCCCATCTTCGACAGGGTGGGCTTTTCGCCGCCGACATAGCGCGACAGCAAATCCAGGCTCTCCATCGGCACGTAGAGCTGGTCCGAGGGACCTCCGCGCTTGCTCGGTGCGTACTCGAGCACCACGTACTCGCGGCGTGCCTGATCCTCGCCCGTGCCGATGGTGCGCTCAGTGAGCTTCACAAACCGACCAATGCCATGCGTGTCGTGCACGACATAGTCACCGGCCTTCAGCGCCAGCGGGTCCACCCGACCACGGCGCTTCGCCGGCTTGCGGCGCCCACCAAGCGCGCCTTCCGCGATGCGGTTACCTGTGATGTCCTGCTCGGTAATCAGAGTCAGCGCGCCACCGGGGATTCGCGGGAACACCAGGCCACCGTGCAAAACACCCTGGTAAACCGTAATTCTTCCGGACTCGGGATACTCCGGGCCCGCCGCCATGCGCGTCGCAATTCCGGCTTCCCTAAACTTTTCCGCTTGCCGACGCGCCCCCGCGGGCGTCGCCGCCACGTACGCCACTCGCTCCCCCGCGACCGTGGCATCGCGCAGCTGCTTCATCAGGTGACCAATTTCCTTTAAGTCGCCGCGTGGCGCGGGCCCAGGCTCAAAGGTCAGCGGCAGCACATCATCTTCGGTGACTCCCGCCTCCAACATGCCGGGCGGGGAAATATGCCACGAAGTGGGCATCGGGATAGAGGCCAAGCTGCGGTACGCGCTGGGCTCCAACCCATCGGTGGCGATTGGCGCCGAGCCGCCCATCGCAGCAGTTTCCCACGCTGCGGCCATAAACTCCTCGCCTGCACTGATAAGGTCCTGTGCGCGAGAGCGAATGCGCTCCGGCCCGCACATGAGCACATGAGTTTTCTCCGGCATGACCTCGGTGAGCATCTTCATCGGATGCTGACTAATCAGTGGAATCAGCGATTCCATGCCCTCCGCCCACTGGCCGTCGCCGATGCGGGTGAGCATTTCTTGGACCTGGCCAGAGCGCGTGGTGGCGAGTTTCTCCGCGGCGGCCTTAACGTCGTCGTCGATAAGCAGTGCACGACACGGGAAGATATCCAGCTGGTCGACCTCTACCTCAGAGATCGTGCGCTGGTCAGCGACGGAAAAGGCGCGCAGGTCGGTGACCTCGTCACCCCAGAGCTCGATACGTACCGGCAGCTCTTCGGTCGCTGGGAAGACGTCGACGATGCCGCCACGCACGGCAAACTGGCCACGCCTGCCGACCATGTCCACATGCGAATAGCCGTGATGCACCAGCCGCTCAACCAGGTTCTCGCAGTCCCGGTCCAGTTGGACGTGAATGGGGGCGCTGGCTTCAGCCTCGAGGTCGTCCACAATCGGCTGCACCAACGAGCGCACCGCCGCAATCAGAACGTCGACTTTGCCCCGGCGAACGTCGTAAAGCGCCTTACGACGCTGCGCCACAGTATCCACGGCCGGCGAAAGCTTCTCATGCGGGAGCGTCTCCCACGAGGGGAACATAGCTACACGGTCGCCGATCATAGACTTGACCTCGGCAGTCAGGTCCTCCGCCTCACGGCCGGTAGCCGTGACGACCAGCACCGGCACCTTCGTGGACATGGCGTAAATAAGGTGCGAACGCACCGCGTCCGCACCCGTGAGCGCCAGCTCGTCTTCGCCGATGCGCCCGAGCACGCCGACAAATTGAGGATCCGTGACAACGAGGCTTTCCAGCCCCGACAGCGGGTTCGGCAGAATGCTGGGTGTGGCTTTCGCCGAGGAAGACGCAGAAGTTGGCATAGCCCCAATATAACCATGCACCCCGGATCCACCCTGCGTGCTGGTTAGCCGTTCTCCGCCACCTGCATCGGGTCTGCTGCGGCACCTGCGCCGAACTTCGCGCCCTCAGCGGCCGCTGGCACATCAGCGGAGCCATGCAGAGTCGGAGAACCCTCCATGCCGGCCAGCCCGTTCCAACACAGGTTCACGATGTGCGCCGCCACTGTCTCCTTATCCGGACTGCGCTTCTCCATCCACCAGCGAGCGGTCTGCGAAACCATACCGACCATGCAGTTTCCGTAGAGCACCGACATGGCCGGGTCGAAGCCGGCGCGTTTGAAAGCCTCGGCAAGGATAGGCGTAATCGACTCAGTGGCATTATTCAGCAGCGTCTCATAGCCACCCGCCACGCCGGGGTCGCGAGAAATAATGGAGAATCCCTCCGGGTTTTCCTCCACATAAGTCAGCAGTGCCAACACCGCCTGTTCGATGCGGTAACGCGAGCGTCCCAGGGACAACGCTTCCCTAATCGTGGCCTCCAGGGTCTTCATCTCCTGGTCGACAACTGCCTGGTAGAGCCGCTCTTTGGTACCGAAATGCTCGTAGACAACCGGCTTTGATACCCCAGCTGCGGCAGCGATCTCCTCCATTGAGGCGGCATCAAGCCCCTTGGCGGCAAAGATTCCACGGCTGACTTCTGTCAGCTGAGCTTTGCGCTGTGGACCGGTCATACGTCGTCTCGGAGAATTGGAGGCCATGCTTTTAGATTAGTGGCTAAAGTCTTGCTATCGTATATCGCAGGCGCAAGCGAGTTGGCTGAGTCGAATCAGCCATGCAATTTTTCGCGTTTGCCCCATTCTCCCATGGTGTAATGGCAACACTCCGGTTTTTGGTACCGGCATTCTAGGTTCGAGTCCTGGTGGGAGAGCAAGCGGGGGGCCGGCCCCTTAATTAAGAAGTGACTTTTCGCCCCGCCGTGACCGTGATGCACCCTGACCGAGGAGTAGCAAGTTTCATGTCGAACGGTTCGGCCACCGCTGTGGTCATTCTCGCCGCGGGTCAAGGCACCCGAATGAAATCCGATACGCCGAAAATGCTGCACGCTATCGGCGGTCGTACCATGTTGGAGCACGCGCTCTATGCCGCCAAGGGCATTAATCCGGATGAGATTGCTGTTGTCGTTGGCCACCAGCGCGAAAAGGTAATCGACGCCATCGGGACTTGGGCTTCGGATACCGAGCACTCCAACGGTGTCGCCATTGCCCACCAGGACGAGCAAAACGGTACCGGCCACGCTGTTCAGTGCGCGCTGGAACACCCCGAGCTGCAGAACTTCGATGGCACCATCCTGGTGACCACTTCCGATGTTCCGCTGCTGGATTCCGAAGCGCTCCAGGCGCTGCTCGAAGAGCACAACCGCAAGCCACGCGCAGCTGTGACTGTGCTGACCTCCACTGCTGACAACCCGCACGGCTACGGCCGCATCGTTCGCAACGCCGACGGCGAAGTTCTGCGCATCGTGGAGGAAAAGGACGCCTCCGACGAGGAACGCGAGATCACCGAGGTCAACTCCGGTGTCTACGCATTCGATGCCGAGACCCTGGCAAACGCTCTCAAGCAGCTGGACACCAACAATGCCCAGGGCGAACTCTACCTCACCGATGTCATTGGCATCGCCCGTGAGGCCGACCGCTCAGTGCGCGGTCACCGCCTCGCCGACGCCACCGTCGTCGCCGGTGTCAATGACCGCGTCCAGCTGGCTACCCTTGGCCGTGAGCTCAACCGTCGCACCTGCGAGGCAGCTATGCGCGGGGGCGCCACTATCGTCGATCCGGACACCACGTGGATTGACGTTGAGGTGGAAATCGGCCGCGACGTCACGATTCTGCCGGGCACGCAGCTGCACGGCAAGACCGTGATTGGCGACGGGGCCACCGTGGGACCGGACACGACGCTGACCAACATGGTCGTCGGCAAGCGCGCCAGCGTCGTACGTACACACGGTTCCGATTCGGAGATCGGCGAGGATGCGACGGTCGGACCGTTCACCTACATTCGCCCGAACACCAAACTCGGTGTCGGCGCGAAGCTCGGCGGCTTCGTAGAAGCGAAGAACGCGCAGATTGGAAACGGTTCGAAGGTTCCGCACCTGACCTACGTCGGCGATGCGGAGATTGGCGAGCACTCCAACATTGGTGCCTCCAGCGTGTTCGTGAACTACGACGGCGTCAACAAGCACCGCACCGTTATCGGCTCGCATGTTCGCACCGGCTCCGACACCATGTTCATCGCTCCGGTGACCGTGGGTGATGGTGCGTACTCAGGTGCAGGTACTGTTATTAAGGACGACGTTCCTCCGGGAGCATTGGCGGTCAGTGGTGGCCGTCAGCGCAACATCGAGGGATGGGTCGAGCGGAAGCGTCCAGGTACCGCTGCTGCTGAGGCAGCGCAGGCGGCGCAGGTAGCTGACAACGCTGACAACAACAAGGAAGACCAGGAAGGCTAGACGGCAGATGACCGGCCAGTGGATCGATAACCAAAAGAACCTCATGCTCTTCTCCGGAAGGGCACACCCGGAATTGGGCGAGGCAGTTGCCAAGGAGCTCGGCACAGAGCTGACTCCGATGACCGCTCGTGATTTTGCCAACGGTGAAATCTTCGTGCGCTACGAGGAATCCGTCCGCGGTTCCGATGCCTTCGTACTGCAGGCGCACCCGGCACCGCTGAACAAGTGGCTCATCGAGCAGCTGATTATGATTGACGCGCTCAAGCGCGGTTCGGCCAAGCGCATCACCGCTATCCTGCCGTTCTTCCCATACGCCCGCCAAGACAAGAAGCACCGTGGCCGTGAGCCGATTTCCGCTCGCCTGGTCGCAGACCTGCTCAAGACCGCCGGCGCTGACCGCATCGTCTCCGTGGACCTCCACACCGACCAGATCCAGGGCTTCTTCGACGGCCCGGTCGATCACATGCACGCCATGCCGATTCTGTCGGAGTACATCAAGAAGAACTACTCCCTGGACAACCTGGTCGTGGTCTCCCCTGACGCCGGCCGTGTGAAGGTTTCCGAGAAGTGGGCCAACACCCTGGGCGACGCCCCGCTGGCCTTCATTCACAAGACCCGTTCCGTCGATGTCGCGAACCAGGTTGTCGCCAACCGCGTGGTCGGCGAGGTCTCCGGTAAGACCTGTCTGCTCATCGACGACATGATTGACACCGGCGGCACCATCGCCGGCGCTGTCAAGGTGCTGCGTGAGGCTGGCGCTGAGGATGTCATCATCGCTACCACGCACGGCGTCTTCTCCGACCCAGCTCGCGAGCGCCTGTCGAAGTGCGGTGCCCGCGAGGTCATCACCACCGATACCTTGCCGCAGTCCACCGAGGGCTGGGACAACCTGACCGTCCTGCCAATCGCACCGCTGCTGGCTAAGACGATCCACGAGATCTTCGAAAACGGTTCCGTCACCACCCTCTTCGAGGGTCAGGCATAAGTTCTTTCCGCTTGCCGACGGGCACCCCGCCGCGACCAGCAACCTAGTTTTGCTGGTGGTGGCGGGGTTTGCTGTTTGACCTGTTAGTCCACTACAATTTCTCCGGTAAGTCTCGGCGAGGGCGGCCACAGTAGGTGGTTGCCGTTATCGACGCGACGCTCGCAGCCCAACTTTTGCGCCCACGGTGGCATGGATGCGGCACGTGCTCGACTCGACGACTCAGTATCGAATCGTTTAGGAGTCCATTTTCATGGCAAAGCCCAACATCATCAAGATTGATGCTCGTAACCGCACCGAGTTCGGCAAGGGTGCCGCTCGCCGTGCCCGCGTTGCTGGCGACATCCCGGTTGTCATCTACGGCGCTGACCTGGATGCCCCGAAGCACATCCTCGTTGACACTCTGGATTTCCACGCTGTCATCCGTAACCACGGTGTCAACGCTGTTCTGGACGTCAACATCGAGGGCGAGTCCCAGCTGTCCATGGTCAAGGCTGTTGACCAGAACCCGCTGACCCTCGACATCGACCACGCTGACCTGCTCGCCATTCACCGTGACGAGAAGGTTGAGGTTGAGGTTCCGGTCGTTCCGACTGGCGAGCTCGCTCCGGGCGCCCTGCTCATGCAGGATGCCGAAACCATTCTGGTCAACGCACCGGTTCTGGCTATTCCGGAAGAGATCGAGGTCTCCGTCGAGGGTGCAGAGGTCGGCACCATGGTTCACGCCGGCGACGTTACCCTGCCGGAGGGCCTGGTCCTCACCGACGACGCTGACCTGCTCATCTTCAACATTGTCGAGCCGGAGGAAGAGCCGGCTGGTGACGTCGATGCCGATATCGAGGGCATGGGCGAGGCTGAGACCCCGGATGAGCCGGCTGAGGAAGAGGCTGAGTAATTCAAACGCTGAATGGCTCTATCTGACTGAACCAGTACAGGCTTTCACGTTTAGCTAAAAAGGGACGGACACTCTGGTCCGTCCCTTTTTTGTTCTTGAAACTCCCCGAAGCCAACAGACCGCGCACCGTGTGCCAAGATTGAATTCATGAACGCCTCCACCACACCTCTGCTTGTCGTGGGGCTCGGCAACCCTGGGCCCAAATATGAACTCACCCGCCATAACGTCGGGCATCTGGTGCTAGATGAACTAGCCAGCCGCACTTCTCCGATGCCTTCGTCGTTTAGCGTGCATAAGAAGTCCAACGCTGAGATTGTGCAGACTCGGTTTAAGACCTCCGATGGCGGCGAGCGACAGGTGATTCTGGCTAAGCCCCGGACCTACATGAATCTGTCGGGTGGTCCGATTGCGGCGCTGGCCAAGTTCTTCAACGTCGCGCCTACCGACGTCGTGGTAGTCCACGATGAGCTGGACCTGGACCCGGGCGTGGTACGGCTTAAGCGCGGCGGGGGCGAGAATGGCCACAATGGCCTGCGCTCGACCACGAAGTCGTTGGGCACGAAGGACTACATGCGGGTGCGCATTGGTATTGGCCGTCCTCCGGGCCGCCAGGATCCCGCTGACTACGTTCTGCGTAACTTCAATGCCAACGAGCGTGAGGAGCTCGCTTTCACTCTGCCCACCGCGGCGGAGGCAGTGGAGCTAATTGCCAGCCACGGGCTGGAGATTGCGCAGAACCAGATTCACGGGCGGTAGCAGAAGCGGCAAGGCAGCAATTAGCCCCCTTCCCCTCAGTTTTCACTGAGGGGAAGGGGGGGCTAATTTCACGTTCCCGGGAGCTTCAGTCTTTAGAGCTCGTCGGTGTTCGTGCTGCTCGGCGTTTTCGTCGGCGTTTTCGCTCTGTCCACCGAGCGCCTGGCGGTGGGATTCGGGAAGCTGCGGCAGGGCGCCCGTGAGGGCATCGACCAGGTGATGAGGATCAGGCGCCCGAGGAGCTCCCCGTCCGGCACGCCCACGACTCGGCGTAGCGGCCGCCCTTCGCCAGCAATTCATCGTGCGTGCCCCGTTCTGCGACCGTCCCGTCCTCCGAAAGCACGACGATGAGGTCGGCATCGCGAACGGTGTGCAGGCGATGGGCGACGACAATCACGGTGCGATCGCCGCGCAACGCCTCCATCGTGCCG
Source organism: Corynebacterium sp. 045007 (assembly GCF_040743205.1). Taxonomy (NCBI): domain Bacteria; kingdom Bacillati; phylum Actinomycetota; class Actinomycetes; order Mycobacteriales; family Corynebacteriaceae; genus Corynebacterium; species Corynebacterium sp. 045007. The sequence continues at coordinate 43,584 of NZ_JBFLKW010000010.1, read as the reverse complement.
ACGATCGCCCGCTCAGTGGCCGCATCCAGCGAGGACGTCGGCTCGTCGAGAAGCACCACCGGGGAATCCTTCAGAAGCGCCCGGGCAATGGCGAGGCGCTGCCGCTCGCCTCCCGACAGCAGCGTCCCCTCCTCCCCCACCGGGGTATCCCACCCGGAAGGCAGCAGCTCCACGATGCGGTCCACCCCGGAACGCCGGGCGGCCTCGCGCAAGCGGTCCCCGTCACCGGGCTCGGAACCGAATCCGGGATCGGCGAAGACCACGTTGTCCCGCACGGACGCGTCGAAAAGGAACGTCTCTTGGAACACCGGGGTCACCAGCGAGTTCACGCCGTCGGTGCCAATCCGAGGCAAGGGTACCCCGCCGATGAGGACCTCCCCCGAGTCCGGATCATGAAAACGCGACAGCAGCCGCATGACCGTCGTCTTGCCCGCCCCCGACGGTCCCACTACGGCAACCAGCGCTCCCTGAGGGGCACGGAAGCTGACGCCGTCGAGAACCTTCTTATCCCCGTACCCGAAGCTCACGTCGCGGAACTCCACGTCATGCCCGTCGGGCAGCTCCGGTGCGGCAGGTTCGGGAAGGGCGGGGATTGCCCGCAGGTCACGCAACGCAGCCAACGTGTTGCGGCCCGCACCGAAACCGCCGGACAACGCTCCCGCCGTGGTGATCGGTCCGGTGAACTGGACGACCACGATGAGCATCGGCGCCAAATGCGCCGGCGCCATCCCGCCCGTCGCGGCGACTGCCACGGCGACTATCACCGCCGCCGTGAACACCGCATGGACGACCGAACCCAGTCGTCCGATGGCCGCCCCCTGCGTCGACGTCGCCTTCGCGAACGCATCGTGTTGGGCCCGGATTGCCTCATCCACCATCGCGTCCGCCGCCGAACCGTCGCCCGCGGCGCGAATCGCCTGCTGGCAGCGGGTGAACTCGATCAGCCTGCCGGAGACGGCAGCGACGGCGTCAGCATGCGCTTCGTCCGACTCCCCGCCGACCCGACCAATGGCCCGGTAGGCGAAGAAGATCACCGGCGCCGACGCGACGAGAACCAAACCGACGCGCCAATCCACCGCCAGAATTCCGAAGGCGATGACGGTCGGCGCAACCGCCGCGGCGATGACAGGCCGCAGGATCACGTGCGGCACGGACGCCGCGAACGCGATACCCGACGATGCCATCTCCGAAAAGCGGCCGGCCGTGGACTTGGTGACGTACCCGAGTGGCAACGTCAGCACGCGTTCGCCCAGGGAACGCAGCAGGGACGACAGCACCGCTGCGGAATTCGCCCTGCCGACCGTCCCCGCGGCGAGAGACAGCACCGCATGGGCGGCCGCGAGGCCGGCGATGACGCCGGTGAAACGCCACGCCGTCGCATCATCTCCCTCGGCCAGAGCCGACAGCAGCGGCAGCAGCGCGACGAACGCCGCTCCCTGAGCCAGCGCGGCAAGCGCGGCCAACGCAATGAGCCACGCCAGCGTCATTCTCGAGCGCCGATCCGTCATCGACCACAAGTCCCGAATCATCGGTTCCCCGCCTTTTCATCGTCTAATTCAGTGCCCCGCGGGGCGGATGGTTCGTCGTCGAGTGCGAACGCGCGCCACAAATCCCGGTAGCGGCCACCGCGCGCAAGCAACTCGTCGTGGGTACCCGCCTCCGCGACCGCTCCCCCATCGAGAACGAGGATGCGGTCGGCGTTTCGGATCGTGCTCAACCTGTGCGCGATCACAATCACCGTCCGTGAACGGGCCAAACGCTCGATTGCGGACTGGATGAGGGCCTCGGAAGCCGGATCCGCGTAAGCGGTTGCCTCGTCGAAGATGAGCACCGGCGCGTCCGTGACGATCGACCTCGCGATGGCCACGCGCTGCGCCTCACCACCGGAAAAGGTCACGTCGACGTTGACCACCGAATCCAGGCCCTTCGGCAGCGCCGCGATGACCGCATCGAGGTTCGCGAGCTTCGCGGCCGCCATGATTTCGCCGTCGGTGGCGTCTCTCCTGGCCAGCCGGATGTTCTCCCGCAACGGCAGCGTGAGCAACTGCGGATCTTGGAACACCACCGACACCGAGCGGTGCACGTCGCGCACGGCGATGTCGCGAAGATCGGCGCCGCCCAGCAGCACCGAGCCTTCAACGGGGTCGTAGAAACGCGCCAACAGCCGGGCGACGGTGGACTTTCCGGAACCGGAGGACCCCACCAGCGCAGTGAGGGTCCCCGGTTCGAACGTCGCGGACATCCCGTCGAGGACCCGCGGCCCATCGCCGTAGGCGAAGACCAGGTTCCGGGCCTCGAGCGCGCCTCCGCGCACGGGCACCGGATCGGCGGGCTCGACGATCGGCGGCGTGCCCAGCACCTCCGCGATGGACTTCAGGGCAGCGATCCCCGCGATGATGGGTTCGGAGTTCATGGCCACCCGCACGATCGCCGCGGAGAGTCCAAGGCCGAGAACCAGCCCGGCGACGAGCCCCTCCGGTAGGCCGCCCGCGGCGTCCCTCAGAGCGAGGCCGGCCCCGCACACCACTGCGAGGACTGTAATCGGGGACGTCACCACGTCGATGACCCCGAGATAGATGTTCGACTGCCGGGACCAGGCAGACCACGCACGGACGAACGACAGCGCCGCGGCATCGTAGCGACCCGCGCCCTGGTTGGCGCGTCCGAAGGACTTCATCACTGAGATACCTCGCACCAACTCGATGACCGCGGCCGTCACTCCTTCGGAGGCTCGCTCGTAGTCGCGCTGAAGACCGGCTCCGCGCGAAATCATCACACCCATCAGGGCGAAGGTGACCAGCACCGGGACGACCGCCACCGCCGCGATCCGCCAATCCACCGCGACGAGCGCGATGAGGGAAAGCAGGGGAACCAGCACCGCCACCACGGTCTCACCGACGGTGTGGCCCATGAGCTGGTGGACAGCCGCGACGTCCTTCTCAACCGACCCGATGATTCCCGACGAGCGCCGGGCGTCCAGCCAGCCCAGCGGCAACTTCCGGATTTGGGCGACCAGCCGGCGCCGAAGGTGGAGCTGCAGGTCGTTATCCGCCCGGTGCGAGAGCATGCCGGCGGCGCCGTCCGCGGCCATGCGCACCGTTGCGGCGACGACAATGACAGCCACGGCCAACCACGTCCGATGCTCCGGGGCCTCCGGGTACGTCATCGCGATGTCGATGATGCCGACCAGCGAAGCGACGGTAGCCACCGACGACAGGACGGATAACGCGACCACCGCACGCATCCGGGTCCGGATCGGGGCGAGCAGCGACCACGGGCCTACAGTCCCGTCCACGGCGCTCACTTGCCCGCCTCCCCGATTGCGCTTTTCTTCGTGAGAGTACAGAAGTACACCATGCCGGCGTGTGAGGCTCCGCCCAGCTTCAGCCCGTTGGCTTCGGCGAGGTCCTCGAGCTCGCTGTCCCGGAACACCCGGTGGCCCATCTTCGCCATGATGGCCATGTCGACCCGCTCGTTCACGTCGGGATCCTCGGCGAACGTCTGCACGTAAGCGATGCCGTCGTCGGCGAGCAGCCCGGCGACCCTGCCGAGCGCGGCACCCGCATCCTTCATTTGGTGGAGCGCGCCGCACACCCAGATTTCATCGGCCCCGCCGGTCTCTCCCGCGAGCGGCGCGAGGACGTCGGCGACGTGGAATTCCGTCCGGGCCCCGAGCCCTTCGACGGCGGCGCGTTCGCGGGCGATGCGGATCGCATTGGGCGACAGGTCGTAGCCGACGATGTTCGCCCTGCGATAGCGAGGCTCGGCGGCAAGCATGCGGGCGAGCCACCCGGTTCCGCAACCGAGGTCGAGAACCCGGGCTGGCGCATCCGGCCCGGGATCCAGCGCACGGAGCTTCCGATACACGGCGGCGACGTCCATCGGTTCACGCGCATAGCGGCTGAGGAACCTCGGCTGGACCTTGTCCTCGTAGGCCGCGAGGAGTCTGCGGTTGTTCTGGACGATCTGGGCAATCGACTTCATCTGGTTCTGTCTCCGGGTGTGTGGGCCGCGTCCACGCGGCGGTTTCGGGTTAGGTGCTCGGGTTCGCGGGCCGTCGTCGGCGGCGCCGCCCCCGTGGACGTGCCCGTCATGCAGCCTCCCCCGGCCTCGTTTTCACGGCGATGCCCCACGCCGCGAGCACGGCGATGCCTAAGAACCAGGCCGCGCAGACCACCAGACCCGCAGCCCCGGTGCCGTTGACGGCCTCGCCGGCCGCGGATACGGGGGTGTGCCCGGCGATTCCGCGCAGGAGAGGACGGAAGTGGTCGGCGGGCATGAGCACCGTGTTGACGAACATCGCAACGATGATTAACGGGATGAGGGCCACGGAACCCTGGGGGCTGGTGATGGAGAACGCGATGTACGTGCCGGTGCATGCGGCCGCCGCGGCAACCATCGCGCCGGTCACCGCGATCCTCCACCACCAGGACACCTCCGGGAGGCCGTCGGACAGCAAGGCGGCCACCGCCGCGACGACGACCGTCATCGCCATGATCCGGATGAACTCGGCAATAATCCGTGCGGCCGGCACGGCCGCGTACGGTGACGGCATGGTGATTAACCGCTCGTGGAAGCCATTGCTGCGTTCAACGAACACGGTGGACGATCCCGTGATGGCCAGGATGAACGCCCACGCCGTCACGACCAGGATGACCGCGTTCCGGAGTTCGAACTCTCCGGTGAGCTGCCTGACCAGGCCACCGAACATGCGGTTGACGATGAACAGGTACACGAGCGGAGCAATGAACGTCATGAACCAGAAGTCGGGGCGCCGCAGCCAAATGTGGGCGATGCGCCGCAAATGCACGAAGATGGCGTCGATCATGATTCGCTCCTCGAGGTGAACCGGCGGATGAACAGGACGATTCCGGCGACCACCGCGACGCCGAGCCACAGGGCTGCCTCTTCCCCGGCGCTATCCGGGAAGGCGTCCGGGGACGCCGCCCTGATCACCTCGATCATCGGCGAAAACGGCATGTGACGTACGACGTCGCGCAGGGAGCCGTCCAAAGCGGTCGCCGGAATGAACGCGGTGGAGAACATAAGCAGCAGCATTTCCAGCGCCTGGATCGATGAGGCCGTCGACACCGGGGCGGGCACCATCAGGATCACCCCGTCCGTGACCAGGGACAGGACCGCCGCGGCGAGCAGCGACCACAGGACAGTCCACGCGACGTCACCGACAGCCATGTCGAGTCCACAGGCCCACGCGACGACCAGCAGCGCCGCGATCGACGCGGACATCCGCAGCAAATCGGTGGCGAGCCTGCCGGCGACATAGCCGCCTGTGGCCCCGGGCAACACGCGCACGCGGTCAACAAGCCCGGATTCGACGTCCTGTCCCACCGCCATCGCCGACGCCGCGGCGGTGAACATCGCCGCCTGGAACAGGCAGCCGCCGAGCACGAAACGCAGGTACCCGAAGCCGGATTGCCCCGCCGAGTACCCAAACACCGCGTACAGGCACAGCAGGAAGAGGGGCGGAACTACGAACATGGAGATCAGCGACGCGGTGTTGCGTCGCAACAGCAGCAGATCCCGACGGAGAAACGCCGCGACCGACGTCGCACTCATCGTGCCGCACCCCCTGCGTTCATCGATATGAACACCTCGTTGAGGGTGGGCGGCGACACGCTCAGCGAATCCGGCAACGCTTCCGAGGCCTCCATCGCCCGCGCCACCGCCTCGAGGATCCGTGGCCCGGGGTCGACGTCGAGGGACACCGACTTCCCCGCGACGCGGGCGCGGTCCAGGCACGTTCCCCCGAGGCAGCGGGCGAACGCCTCCGCCCCGGCGGCGGTGGCGAAGGACACGCGGAGCACGTGCGACCCGAAGTCGCGGCGCAATTCCTCCGGCGTTCCGCTGGCGACGATGCGTCGGTCCTTGAGCAGATGGACGTGGTCTGCCAGCGCCTCCGCCTCTTCCAGGTACTGGGTGGTCAGCACCAGGGTCATTCCGTCGTCCCGCAGCTGCCGGATGAAGCCCCACAGCTCTTCGCGGCTGACCGGGTCCAACCCCGTCGTGGGTTCGTCGAGGAACAGCAGCCTGGGCACGACGCACAGCGACGCGGCGATGTCGAGGCGCCGCCGCATGCCACCCGAATAGGCCGACACCAACGTCGAGGCACTGTCTGCGAGCGAGAATTGCGCGAGTAGTTCCGTCGCGCGGGCGGCCGCGTCGGCGCGGTCGAGTCCGCGCAGCCGCCCGAAGAACTCCAGGTTCTCCCGGCCGGTGAGGTTCTCGTCGATCGCCGCGAATTGGCCGGTGGTGGCAATGTCGGCGCGCACGCCCGCCGGATCCTCTTTCACATCGCGCGAGAAGATGCTCACCTCGCCGGAGTCTGCGGTGATGAGCGTCGACAGGATTCGGATGAGAGTGGTCTTGCCTGCGCCGTTGTGGCCGAGGAACGACACGATCGCCCCGGCGGGCACGGTGAAACTCACGCCGTCGAGCACATGCTTGCGCATCCGGGCACCGCGCTTTCCCTTACGCCCGCCGTCCGGCGGGGCACCTGCACCGCCTTCGGGCGCGGTGCCCGCTTTGCCCGCAATCGGGTAGCTCTTCGTGAGGTTGCGGACGACGATCGCCGCACCTCGTTCAGCTTTCTCCGTCATCGTTTCCCCTTTTCTTTGGTATCGCAGTGGGCCGCTGTCGGCAGCGGCCCCGTGGTCGGGTTGTCATGCGGCACCTCGATATGGATGCCCGCATCGCGGGCGAAGGCGAGGACCGGTTCGAGGAGCCGGGGGTGGCCGACGAGATCCCGGCACCCCGGCGTGACCGGCTTCCCCGCCACCGCCACAACGGTGGCGGCAGCAATCGCCGCGGTCATTTTGTAGGAACCTGGGCCGGTCGCCCGGACGACGGTCGTCTCGGCCGACGGCCCCGCATCGCCCGCGCCGGCGGACGACAGTACGACGACCAGCTCGGCGGGTTGCGGAGTGCCCTTCGCCCGCGCCTTCCGCGATGTCACGGCCGCCCCGAGACGGGCGAGCAGACCGGAGACAACGGGCATCGCGTACAGTCTCGACGTGCAGATCTTCTCCACCAACGCATCGGGGAGGGCATCGAAGGCGACGTGGTAGGAATATCCACGGATCGAGGGGCACACCTCGCGTACGACGTCGACGTCCGGGCATTCGTAGCCGATTCCGCTTTGCGACGACACCGGGTTGCGCCGCACTTCGACAATGGCGCCGCCGAGCATCGCGCGGTATCCGCCGCGAATGGTCCGGAACATCGACTCGACCGACGCGGCCCCGGATTCCTGGTCGGCGCCGATTCGCAGATCGACCCGCACATCGCGGACCTCTTCGGCCCCCGCAGCGCGGGCCCCGAGAATCAACAGTGCCGTCGACAAGCCCGGGCACAGGCCGAACCCGGTGAGCACGGTAACCCCCTCCCGCCGGGCATCCCCGTCGAGGGCCATGATTGCGCGGCGGGCGTCGATCGAATCGTTGACGTCGATGTATCCGGTGCCTGAGTCAATGCAAGCACGGGCGAGTGAGTCTGCGTGCACCTCGAACGGGCCGGTGCAGTTGACCACCCAATCGTGTTTGCGGAATACCCTGCAGATCTCGTTGTGGCCGGCGGCGATCCTCAGCGGGAAGTGCCGCCCCGGGCCATCGTCCGGTTTCTTTCGGGAAGTGTAGGCCAGCTCGATCCCGTCGACGGCGCCGAGCATCCCCCGGACGAGCCGTCCGGTGACGCCGGTACCTCCGGCCACCAGCACTTTCACAGGTTCGCCCGCGTCGCGGTCCCGTGCTTCCCCGCCGTTTCGTCGATCAGTCACTTTCCATCTCGTTTCCCCGGTCCCGCGACCGGTCGATTCCATCGGACGACGGGTCCACTGCCCTGTCGTCCGTTTCCGGCGCCCGGCGCCGGTGTTCGATGTACTCCCCGATGAGAGCCCCAGTCAGCGCGGCATCCTCTCCGAGGACGAACGAATAGTGGTTTCCCGCGACGCCGGCGACGCAGAGGTCATCGACGAGGTGGTCCCGCCACTGGTCGTGGTTGTGAGCCTCGCCGTCATCGGGGAAAACGAACAGCGCCTCCCTCACCCGCCCCTCGGGCCGGTACCGGGTGCGGGCATCGATGAGCGAGCGCAGCGAGTTGAACTCCGTCGCTGTCACCCGGTCGCCGGAAAGCCCAAGGTCCTCCAGGAGCGTCGGTGCGACCGCTGCGGCCAGGGCACGCAGGCGGGCCCCTCGTTCCTCATCGGTCTCGTCGACCCCGCCGAACTCCGCCCAGAGGCGGGCAACCGGCGTTCCGTGCGGGAGATCGGCGATCGAGGGCATCACCCGGGACAGCAGCCCCTTTTCGGATTCCGCGTCGAAATCCCCGACGTCGACCGCGATCCCCGGAGCCAGGCTGTCGAGAAACACCAGCGCAGGATCGAGATCGGCCAAACGGAGCGCCATCTCGGCCGCGATGGTGCCGCCGAGGCTCCATCCAACGATCGCAGGGGCGGCACCGTCGACGAGCACCTCGCGGACCCGGCCCGAATAGTGGGCCGCGATATCGCCGATGCCGATAGCGTGGGGGAATGGTCTCTCGAACTCCGCGAAGCCGACGCCCCACACCTGCCCGCCACCGGGGATCGCGAGTGCCAGGTCTCGGTAGATGTCGACGGTGCCGAATCCGCCGTGGACGAGGAAGATCGGGCGCGCCTCATCACCGCTGCGCAATAGGACCAGCGAACGGTCCGCGGCCGACGCGCCGGGATCATCCGCGTCCCGCCGGTCGGTCGGCGTGGTCGTCGACTGGCCGACGAGCTCTGCCACGCCACGTGGCGTCGGCTTGGCCAGCGCTTCCGCGAGCGGCACCGACGCCCCGGTGATGTCCTGGATCCGCTGCATCAGTTTCACGAATCCCAGGGAGTCGTAGCCGAGGAGGAACAGGTCGTCGTCCGCGCCGGCTTCGGCGCCGCCGAGGTCGGCCCGGACTATCCCAGTGATGACCGTCAGGTATCCGCGAACTCGGCCCATCAGGTCCCCGGATGCGATCCTCGAGATCGCGCCCGCCCTGTCGCGCTCTGCCGATAACACGCCCGCGACGCCGTCGTCGATCACCCCACCGCCGGAAGAAGTGCCCCCGACCGCCAGGCGCAGGTGCCGAACCTGGCCGACGCTCAGCGGCGCCGCTTCGGGGCAGCCCCCGGCGAAGCCCGACACCGACCTGATGTAATGGTCGAAGATGTCCTCCACCAGTTCCGGTTTCAGGATCTGCTCGACGAAATCCCAGGCGACGTTGATACGCCCGTCGACCTCCATCACCTGGTTGTCCAACAGCACCTGCGGAGTCTGGGAGATGGCGTAATCGACGTCTCCCAGGACGTGGGCATCCTTGCCCGAGCCATCGCCTGCCGCGGCCCCCTCGCCGAACAGCAACGAGGTGTACACGAACGGCGCTATGGCCTGTCCGACGGGCAGACCCCGGTGGCGCGCGATGGTGCCGAGCAACGACACCCCGGAGTACCCGGCCGCCATGTGCCCGAGCAGCCGGTTGCGCAGTTCCGCCGTCCACCAACGGAGATCATGGTCGGCGGCCGCTTTTACAGGCATCAGAATGACGCCGGTGAAATCACCGAAGACGCCGGCGACGTCGGCGATTTCGGAATCACGGTTGTACGTGGTGATGTTGATGCCGACCGAATCCCCCTTCGACCACAGCGACAGGCTCGTCGCATAGCAGGCGAGAAGCAGTGCGGACACGCTGCCGTCGGCGGCGCTGGCCCTTTCCCGCAACAGTGCGGTTTCCTCAGCGGTGAACGTGTACGACAGGCGACGCATCCGCGGCACATCCACGTCCGCGGCCGCACCGCTTGATGGAAGGGTGTTGCCGGGCGGGAATTCCTCGACCACCGTCCGAGTCAACGTCTCTTCGCCCCGCCCGACCGCCGAAGCTTCCCGACGCTTCATCTCCAAGACGTACGTGCGGTAGTCGCCAGTGACGGGCGGAAGCTCCGTTCCTCGGTACAGCTTGTCCAGGTCGTCGATGAAAATCCGCTGGCTCGCCCCGTCTCCGATGATCATGTCCACGCTGAAGAACAGGCGGTGCCGCCCGTCCGGGAGCGCGAACGCCGACAGATGGAACAAGGGCCAGCTGCCCAGATCGAATACCTGGTGGCTCAGCTCATCGCGCTTGCGCCGCACCGCCTCGACCACGGTCGCCTCATCGGCGGTCCGGTAGTCGGCGACATCAATACGGTAGCGCGGAACCTCCGGCAGGATCCGCTGCGTGGCTTGTGCGGTGAACACGACGCGCAGCATCGGATGCCTGCGGATTAGCTTGTCGAGGGCGTCTTCCAGGCGATCGATGTCGGTGCCGGGTTCGGTGACGGATTCGATGTAGTAGTGCTCGGTGACGCCGCCCAGCTCGAACCCAGAGTTCCGGCCAACGTAGTAGGCCTTCTGCATGTCAGTCAAGGGGAACGGCGCGTGGGGGTCATCCCCGAATTGTTCCACCGGATCCTTTCCGTGGGCACTCGCGGAGCATTCTCGGGCGCCTCCTGCGGCTGAACCGGCACCGACGGCACAATCGGGGGAAGGCACTGCCTCGGCGACGGCTTCAGACTCGGCCCCGGATTCCCGCATGGCCTCCGATACAAGGCCGGCGATGTGCGCGATGGTCGGGTCGACGATGACGTCGCGGAAACGGAGCCGGACTCCCGTCTTCTGCCGGATTGCGCGAATCATAACCTGGAATTGCAGGGAATCGCCGCCGCGGCGGAAGAAGGACTCTCCCGCGCCGCACGCCGAATCCGCGGCACCCGTCGACGGGGCTTCCCCGAGAATCTCGTCGAAGACTCCGGACACCAACTCGATCGCCCCGGGGTCGGCGACGGAACCAGCCGAGCCCACGGCTCCGGCCCCCGCCCCGGCGACCTCGCCATCGGCCGTTGCCCCGCCGCCCGCGGCGCCGACGTGCCTACGAATTTCCTCCTGGTCCAGTTTCCCGTTGACGGTAACGGGCAGGTGCGCCACCGGCAGCAGGACCGTCGGTACCATGTACGCTGGCAAGCATCGGGCAAGCTCGGCCCGGACGGCATCCCGCGAGCCGGTCATATCGTCCACCGGAACGTAGAGGCACGCCAGTAGTCCCCGATCGCCCGATTCGACGACCGCCGCCATCGACGCGGTCACCAGGCCGGACCGCTCGAGGACCGATTCGATTTCTCCGAGTTCGACGCGGAAGCCCGCGATTTTCACCTGACGATCGCGGCGGCCGAGAAATTCCACAAAACCCTCCGCGTTGAACATGCCCACGTCTCCGGTCCGGTAGCAGCGACCGATGCCTGGGACATACCCGAAGGCGGCAGCGGTCCGCTCCGGATCGGCCGCATACCCCTGCGCGACGCCGAGGCCGCTGATGTGGATTTCCCCCGGCACCCCGACGGGGCAATGCACCCCGTCGGGAGCGAGCACGTGGATGCCCTGGTTCGCCAGCGGGTACCCGTAGGGAATGCGGTTTTCCAGGCTGTCGCGTTGCAGCGGGTACTGGATGGACCAAATGCTTCCTTCGGTCGCACCGCCCAGGCTATTGATCGACGCGTTCGGGAACATGTCCATGGCGCGCGCCGGAAGCCCCGCTGCGATGCGATCGCCGCTGAGCAATACGGTGCGCACATCCGGGAACACGTCGTCGTCCGTCGCCCGGACCAGGGCGAGCTCCAACAGGGCGGGCGCGGAGTTCCACAGCGTGACCCGCTCTTCCCGCAAGACGTCGAGGATTTCATCGGCGTTGCGTTCGTCTCCGACCATCGTCACCGTCGCTCCTGCCGCGAACGCACCGAACACGTCGTAGACCGACAGGTCGAATCCCAGCGACGACAATCCGATAATGCAATCAGCGGAGGTGACCCCATACCGCCGGTTCACGTCGAGGATGGTGTTGATACAGTTGCGATGACTGATCCGCACACCCTTTGGCCGGCCCGTGGTCCCCGAGGTGAAGATGACGTAGGCAAGGTCGTCAGGGGCAGTGCCGGGCGAAGAGTGCGCACCCGCGCTGCCCGCGCGGTCGCAGACTTCCGCGGCTGCGGGCTTGCCGACGCCCTCTACTCCGCTTTGGTCCAGTTCATCGATCACGCCGGTGTCCAGAATCGGGCCCGCCGCACCTGAGGCTTCCACTACGTATTCTTGTCGCTGGGCCGGCATGCCCGCGTCGACAGGCACGAATGCGGCTCCCGCACGCAATGCGCCGACCATGTTGACGATGTCGTCGGGATGCTTGGTGTAGCGCACGATCACCGCATCCCCCGCCCCGACGCCGGAATCCGAGAGTTGGCGGGCGATGCGTCCGGCCCTGGCCCAGACCTCGGCGTAGGTGTACGAGATGCCCCGGGCGGCGAGGCGCACGGCCGGCGCATCCGGAGTCGCCGCGCATGCGGCTTCGACAAGCGAAACCAGGGTGTCATCGTGGATCGGGCCCGCAGCGTCGTTGTAGCGGGCGACGGCCCCCTCCGTCTCCGCATGACGGATGGGCAGAGCCTCTCCCCCGTCCGCCACCACGTCCAGGGCCTCCGCAACGGCTCCGAACATCGCATCTACCGCAGGGAAGTAATCGTCGACCACGTCCCACGACAACGCCATCCCGCCCGATGCCGGCATCACCTGGATGTCGAGGCACACCTGCGCGGTTTGCGTGTAGATGCATTCGATGACCGGGCTGCGCCCGCTTCCCCGCTCGCCGCCGAGGTAGCTGGTGAACACCACCGGAGCGGTGGCCTGGGACTGATTGGCCGCGTCCCGGAGGAATCGCTGTAGCACCTCCACACCGGAAACGCAGCGGTGGGACAGCCCTTCGCGGATGTCCAGGTCGATCGCCTCCGCCAACCCGTCGATGGTCGCGGCTCTCCCGGCGTCGACGCCGACAAGCATCGATGAAGTGAAATCTCCCATCACCCTCGTGCCCGCGGCGAGGCCGCTGCGTTCGCTGACAGTCACGTTGACCGTCAACGCGGATTCAGGCAGCCACCTGCAGACGACGGCGGCGTTGACGGCCATCACCAGCGACGACAGGGTAACTCCAATGCGGTGGGCACGTTCGCTGAGCTTGGCGGTGACCTCCGCGTCAAGCACCGTGCCCAAGCGCCGGGTCGACCAATCGTCGCCACCCCCCACGGCCGCCGGGAACTCCGGACGCCGCGGCAGATCTGCGGCCTTCTTCTCCCAGTAGGCGAGGTCCTCGGCCCGTTTCCCGTCGCGCCGGCGCGCAGAGATTGCCGCCAGGGCATCCCCATATCTGGAAGCCGGAGCCGGCGGCTCCCCGGCCAGCAGGGATTCGAGCTCGTCGAAGAATAGGTACACCGAACCCGCATCCATGACGATCATGTTGAAGTAGATGAACATCCTGCACCCGCCCGCATCTGCGAGCAGCCTCGCGGCGACCATGGGACCGTCCTCGTTCGACGATCGCGCCGCGGTTCGCATGTCCCGACGGATCTCCCCCACCGCCGCGTCGATATCGTCGCCGGACCCGACTACCTCGACGGTGGCGAGGCACGCGCCGGTCGGGCTCAAGACCCCGGCATCGACGTCGAGCCGATGGAACAGCACGTCGTGACGCCCGAAGACCGCCCGCACGGCCTCCTCCACCTGCGGCAACGAATAGTCGTGCCGGGATTCCGCGTAGATGTACGTCGCTTGGCCGCCAAGCTCGATGTCCTCGTCCGCGCCGAGCAGGTAGGCGGTCTGGATTGGATTGAGCGGGACCGCATCCGCGGAACCAGCCCCATTTTTGCCGGCACAGCCGTCATCCGACTCACCCGTCGCTACAGCGGGATCGGCCCCGGCAGCGGCGCCTGCGGCAGATCCGGCATCAGCGCCACCCCGGGCGGCGTCGATGACGGCCGCCAAATCAGCGACCGTGACCCCGGGGTCCATCGCCGCGTAATCGATGGTGACCCCGTACTCGTCCTCCAGCGCCAGCAGCATCTGGAGGAAAGTCAGGGAGTTCGGGATGTGGTCGCGGAGTTTCACGTCCGCCGAATCCAGGTGCACGCCGATGGCGTCGGCGATGGACTCCGACAGCCGTTCGGGGGCGACTCGGGCCCCGGTGCGGGCTCTTCCCACGGCGGTAGATGCGACGGCCGGCGCGATCGTTTCATTGGTCATCGTCATCGCCTCAGAGCAGAGCCTCGAGCTTGCGGCGGAGCTTCTTGCCGTTCGACGCGACGGGCAGCTCGTCGACCCACAGAACCCTGGAGACGGGCACCCCGGCGACGCGCATCAGCTCCGTCGTCGCGGACCGGGCCACCGCCTGTTCATCGATCGGAGGTTCATCCCCGTCCGATTGCCCGGCACCGGTCGCATCGTCGGCCTTACGATCGGTCGGGGTCCGCCTGGCCAAGAACACGGCGATCTCCTCTTCGCCCGTGGCTGGGTTGCTCCGGCCGAGAACGGCAACATCGCGGTCAAGCACATTCTCCAGCACGGCTTCCAAATCAGCCGAATAGTAATTCCGGCCGTTGACGAAGATGATGTCCTTCTTCCGGCCGAGGACGAACAACTCGCCGTCGCGGAGAATGCCCATGTCCCCCGTTGCGAACGCCCCATCATCGGTGAGCTCGTGCTCCACGATCCCCTCTGCTGTGATCGCGGCGCGGGTCATCGGAGCGCCGGCGATGTGGATTTCACCGACGGTGCCGTCGCCGAGGACCCCGCCCCCGTCATCGCGGATGGTCAAGGAAATCCCCGGGACGGCCTTGCCCAAGGCGACGAACTCAGCTCCGGACTCGCTCTCGATGTCCTCGAAACGCTGCCCCGTGGCGATGCCCGTCCGGTCAAGTCGCACCGTGGACAGACCCGAGTAGATATCCCGGGTCGTGACCAGCAGGCAAGCTTCGGACATTCCGTAGGCGGAGGTCAGGGCATCCTCCCGGAGGCCCATGGCGGACATCGCCGCGAGGAACTTCCGGGCCAATGGAGCGTCGATGGGCTCAGAACCGCTCATCAGCTTCTGGACGTTGGAGAAGTCGTAACCGTGGTCATCCCCGAGGGGCCGGCGCTCGAGATGGCGCAGGAAATGCTTGAACGCGAAGTTCGGGCACACTGTCACCGTCGGCCGGTGCCTGGTCACGGCCTCGAACCACCTCGGGGGATCGGCGACCACCTCGGAAACCGGCAGCAACACCTGGTCGTACCCACGAAAAAGGGCGTAGACGTGGAAGCCGATCAGCGAAAGGTTGTGGGTCAAAGGCAGCCACGTGAGCATCTTGTTCTCGTACCGGTGCGCGTGGCGTGGGATCGTCGCGCGCAGACCGTTCAGCACGGACTCGTTGGTTACGATGACGCCCTTTGGCGATCCCGTGGAGCCGGACGAAAACTGGATGAGGGCTTCGCCTGCCGTCCCACCTCGCACCGGGAACGCGGGGACCGCCCCGGCGCCATCCCCGGAATCCACGTCACCCGCCTGAGAGAAGTCCGATTCAGCATCACCCGGCATCGCCGCAACCGGTTCCGCGGCAGCGTCATTGACGATGGACACGTCGAGCAGCCGGTCCTCGCCCACGACCACGGCACCGTTTGCGCCGGTGAGCAGCGTGTAACTGCGTTCGTCGACCAGGATCGGGGCCCCGGGCATCATGTCCGAGAGCGTCCGCACCCTGTCGACGTCAACCGGGCCCGACACCGGCGGCGCAAGCGCCGGAACCGCGCCGGCGTAGACGCAGCCCCAGAACGCCCGGATGAGCCCGCGGTTCTCCGAAACCTGGAAGATCACGCGATCGCCGGGGCCGATGCCGGCTTCGGCCAACCGAGTCGCAGCCGCCACCGCCTCCGCATGGACCCGGCCATACGGGACGAAGACGTCCCGCCGATTCTCGACGAAGGTGATCCCCTTTTTCGTCTCATCGGCCTTGTCCCGAAGCACGTCGCTGATGGTCCGGATCGTGTTCATTGGTACCTCTTTCGGTTGTCGGCGCCATGCCGGTGCCGGGCGGACCGGGCCCGCATGGCGTGACCCGGAGGATGTGTCTGAAGGGTTGAAAGGGTGAAGCAACTGGGTGGGGCGCGTCTCCGCACAAGCTCAGAAACGCTCGCGGGCCCGGGACCCGCCGGTTCCAGGCGCCCGTCAAGTCACTGCGGACACCAGGGCGGCGACGAAGACCGCGGCGGACGCTGCGGCCGCGAACCCGTCACGCACTCGCCAGGGGTGATCGGTGCGGAAGGTACGCCGCGGATAGAGGCCGAAGTTGCGCATCGCCAGGGTCAGGGACAGCTTTTCGGCGCAGCGCACGGCGCTGACGAACAACGGGAAAGCGATGCGCGCGGGCGTCGTCGCGCGAATGAAACCGGAGCGGAAAGACTGCTCCGGTCGCATCGAGCGCAATCTAATCGCCCATGTCAGCTGGGGGATTTCACTGCGCAGGAACGCTGCGATGCTCACCCCGGAAATCGCTATGGTGCACCATGTGTAGGGCACCCGGAGGCGTTGCACCATGGCGTCGAAAAGCTCCTCGACGCGCATGCACGCGGAGACCAGGACCGTCCCCGCGAACACGGCCATCAACAGCAGTCCGTGATGGATGCCGTGGCGGACGGCTTCCGACGCATCCCCATCTCCGTAGAACTCGGAGCGCCACCCGAGCAGGCCGAAGAACACCCCGATTAACAGGACAAGAAGGACCTTCCCCGCCGTCGCCCGAACGTCGCGTTCCGCGATCGCAGCGAGTGCGAGGAACGCGACCACCGTCAGGGCGAGAACGGCGTCTCCGCCGGAGAGCAGCGCGGCGACGAGGACGAACATCACCGCCGCGACAATCGTGATGGCGTTCAACCCCGCGCGCCTTCGAGCGGCGGATTCACTGGTCCAGGGGCTTTCGTCCAAGGACGTCCGTGCGCCGGCCGCGGGCAGTGGGCGATCCCGCCGGGACGACTCCGGGGAAGTCGGCAGGTCGGCTGCGGGACCGGACCAGGCGACCTTCCCTTCGGCGACGATGCTCGCCCTATCTGCCCACGTTCGCGCGACACGGCGGTCGTGGCACGTGAACACAACGGTTCCGCCGGCCCCGGCGTATTCCGCTAGCGCATCCAGTACGATGCGCGAGCTCGGCGAATCCAGGTGCGCCAACGGCTCGTCGAGAAGCAGCAAACGGCGATTGGCCGCCACCGCCAGGAAGATGCCCAACCGTCTTTTCTGTCCGCCCGACAGGACGAACGGCGAGACGGGGTCAAGTGCCCTGGGGCACAGGGCTTCCCGCAGTTTCCGCAGCTCATCGGCGCCGAGTGGTCCGTGCGGGTCCGTGCCGGCCAGCGCGGAGTCGATTTCCGCGGCGACGGTCGCGCGGGTGAACTGGTGCTCGGGGTTCTGGAACGCCCACGACGCGAAGGCGTCGGGGACGCGCCGGGCGGACGCGCCGTCGATCCGGAAGTTCGCTCCCGCCTTCATCTGGCCTGACAGCACCGCCAGCAAGGTGGACTTACCGGCTCCGTTGGCGCCGACTAGGGCATGAATCTCGCCCCGTTCCAGTGTCAGATCGGCCCCGTCCAGAATCCTCTCCCCGCCTCGGGCCACGTGGGTTCCGGTCAAGGCCAGCAGTGGAACGGCATCCGCCTCCGATTCCAAATCGGGACGGTCCGGCGCCCCCGTGCCCGGCGTACTGGCGTCCGGCGCTCCGGCGGGCGCGGCCGACGTCGCAATGCCCTTCACCGCGATGCCCTCCGGTGCTCCGTGCGCGGCGACGCTCCCGTCCGCATCGAGGATTGTCACCGTGTCGACCCACCCGTCGAACGGGCGGAGGTCGTGCTCGATGAGCAGGATAACGCGCCCCGGGGCCCGCAAATCACGGATGGCGGCGAACAGCGACCGACGACCGTCCTCGTCAACGTGGGCCGCGGGCTCGTCAAAGATCATGACCTCCGGCGCCCTGGCCACAGCACCGGCGATGGCCATCCGCTGGCGTTGCCCACCCGACAAAGCCCACGGATCCTTCTCCGCGAGCTCTGACAGCCCGAGCTCCGATAGGGCCTCGGCTGATTGCTTGGCGACGATGCCGGCTTCCACGAGGGAAAACTCGAGGGCCATCGACACGTCATCGACGACTCGGAGCGTGAGCACCTGCGTCGACGGGTCTTGCCCGACGAAGGTGACCCGGTCCCCGTCCACGGGGCGTTCGGTGCCGTCGGCATCGACGATGTGCACGAATCCGGCATGGTCGATGGGGATGTGCGAGGGGATCAGTCCAGCGATGAGGTGGGCCAGGCTCGTCTTTCCGCATCCCACGGGTCCCGTGATGGCGTTAATCGTGCCGAAATCGAAGGAGAGATCCACCATGTCGGGTGCCCATCGCCCATCGGCGTGCCGGACGCCCGCGCCACTAACCCGTAACCGGGCCGGGGCCGTCCCGCGTGTCGCACCGGCGCACGCGGGTGCTCCGCCGGTCACCGGGTGACTCCGCGGCTGCGAAGCCCCTTTGCGACGGCAAAGCCCAGGACCAAAAACACCAGGCTCGATGCCAAGGCTACGGCGAAGCTAATCAGGGTCATGGGCGTGGTCGGCGAGTCGACGCCGACTGCGCGCGGGGCCATCGTTCCCATCAGCGCGGAGAACAACATCGCCGACGCCACGAACTGGGGACGCGTCCACCGCCGGTACAGGGTGACCATGAACGGAAGCTCGATGAGCAATCCTTCCATAGTCAGCGCCCCGATTGCGGCGACGCCGAACGGGGTGGTCGCCGCGGACACGACGCCCATGGCAAGGCACGCGATAAGGCTCGCGCCAGGCTTGCGGACGACGATGAGGGGAACAACGCACTGCAGGAACCACAGCCCGAGCGTCGCCGCGACGAGATAAACGTGGGCGATGCCGGCGAACACCTGCAGGTAGGTCAGGGGCACGATGATGAGAGACCCCGCGACGCCGATCGCGGCGGCGACGAGCATGTCGCGGGTGGATGGTCGGCCACCAGCTGCGACCGGTGCGACGTGCACCAACCGCCCGTCATCCGTCTGCGACGCCACCGCGTCCCCGGCTCCCCCTCCGGAGAGGGGTTCTCCGGTCGATCCACGTTTTCCGTTCATCGTCGCCGCCTCGCTTCCGTTGCCGATTCCCGATCGCGAACACCACCTGAAACAGTATTAGGTTAGGCAATGCTTATCGGATTACGCCAGGCTCAATTTACTGAAGTTACCCCCGCCCCCCCCCCGAACGAAAAACCGCCTTCCCAGCGTGCTCACAGAGATTCGCCCCGTACTCGAGCGCGTCTTTGCAGGCGAGATTCTCTCCCGCACGCTGGTGCTGGACGCGCTCATCCACTACGAAGGTCCGACAAAACTGGCCGCCGCAGGTCGAGGCCGGGTCCTGAAGTGGATGCGCAACCGCGCCAAGAAGGACCCTGCTGCCCTGGTTGACGCAATTTTCGCCGCCCTTGCCGAGCGAACTGTCACGGTACCCGGCACTGCGGCAGCAGAATTGGTCATTCCCCAGCTGGCGGCGAACATCAAAGCGCTTCAAGCACAGCGCGACACGATTGCCGGACAAGTCGAGGAGATGCTCGAATCGTTCCCTATTGCCCAGGTCTTGATGTCGATGCCCGGCGTAGGCATCAAGACCGCCTCTAACATCGTGTTGTCCATCGGCGATTGCCAGGACTTCGCCGACGCCGCACACTTAGCCGCTTACGCCGACCACCCGGCAGTCGGGTACGTCGGTCCGCGGCGAGTTTCCCACCAGGGCCGGCAAAAAACAGTTGAAAAACGCGATGTTTCGATCGGCGTGGATCGCGTCGCACTGCCATCCCGCATCGCGCGACTACTACCTGCGTAAACGGGCTGAAGGACAGAAGCACAATGCCGCGGTGATGTGGCTTGCCCGAAGCCGCTGCAACGTCATCTATGCCCTGTTGACTCGGCGTGAGTTCTTCCGAGAAATCCCTGCTAGAACCATCGCCACGGCTGCGTAGGCCGCTGCGCTGATCACCGCCGGCCCGCACGATGCGGCCCGGCGATCAGTCATGGCTACACCCCTCCCATACGATGTACGTGAAAGTCTCGCCTGACTATTGACAATCCACATAGGGCCCCACGCGGATTGGAACCGAGTGGCGGCCGGACACCGCCACCTAGGCGCCGAACAGGGCCACTTCCGCCGAGCCGTATTCGACGATCCCGAAATCACTTTCCCGAATCTTCATCCCCCGCCCGTGCTCGATGTCGCCGGAGGCCCGGAATTGGAGGCCGAAAACCAGATCCTCGTCGCTCAGTTCCGGCAGGATCACAATCCTCACCAACTCGAACGGCTCATACGCGGAATCCAGGTCGTCGTCGATGGACAGGAAAATCTTCCCGTCCCCCTCCCCTGCCCTCCCCATCGCCGCAACCCCCGTGGCTTAGGAGGGGGAAGAGGGCCTTCGAGGGCTCAGCAGCTCGAGCCCAGGACCGCCGACTTACAGCTCGTCGATGTGCTTGCGCTTCGGGTAGACCCGCGGACGAGCGCCTGCGATCTCCTCAGCAATGCGGATGACCTGGTTGGAGTAACCGAACTCGTTGTCGTACCAGACGTAGAGCACCAGGTGCTTACCGTTGGCGATGGTAGCCAGACCATCGACGATGCCAGCATGGGTGGAGCCGACGAAGTCGGTGGAAACCACTTCTGGGGAGTGGATGTAGTCAATCTGCTGGCGCAGGACGGACTTGAGGGAAACCTCACGCAGGTAGTTGTTGACTTCGTCGCGGTCGACCTCAGTGTCCAGGGTCAGGTTCAGCACCGCCATGGAAACGTCCGGGGTGGGAACGCGGATGGCGTTACCGGTCAGCTTGCCCTCGAACTCCGGCAGAGCCTTGGCGACGGCCTTTGCGGCACCGGTCTCAGTGAGAACCATGTTCAGGGTGGCTGCGCGGCCACGGCGAGAACCCTTGTGGAAGTTGTCGATCAAGTTCTGGTCGTTGGTGAAGGAGTGAACAGTCTCGACGTGACCGAACTCGACACCCCACTTGTCATTGACGACCTTCAGCACCGGGGTGATGCCGTTGGTAGTACAGGAAGCTGCCGACAAAATGTTGTCAGATTCCTCGATGATGTTGTGGTTGATTCCGTAGACGATGTTCTTCACATCGCCCTTGCCCGGCGCGGTAAGCAGAACCTTGGAAACACCCTTGGACTGAAGGTGCTGTGACAGTCCCTCGCGGTCACGCCAACGACCGGTGTTGTCGATGACAATCGCATCGTTAATGTCGTAGGCGGTGTAGTCAACAGTTGCCGGGTCATTGGAGTAAATGACCTGAATCGGGGTGCCATTTGCCCAAATAATGTTGTTTTCGCGGTCAACCGAGATGGTGCCGTCGAATGCACCGTGGACGGAGTCACGGCGCAGCAGCGAAGCACGCTTGACAATGTCGTCCTCACCATTCTGGCGAACCACAATAGCGCGCAGGCGCGGGCCGTTGAACAGTGCCTCACGAGCCAGCAGAATGCGAGCCAGCAGACGGCCGATGCGGCCGAAACCGTAGAGGACAATGTCGGTCTTCGGGGTCTGTGTCCCGGCACCGATGACGTCGGCAAGCTCACGCTCGAGGAATGCGCGCAGCTCGCCGCCTTCCTCTTCGAAGCTGGTAGCCAGGGCACCCAGGTCGATGGAGGCGGTGCCGAGATCCATCTTCACCAGTTCCTGCAGAATCGGCAGGGTCTGACTCAGCGGCAGCTCCTGCGAGGTGATGCGACGGGCGTAGCGGTGCGACTTAATGATGCCGGTCTCGGTAACGTTTTCCAGTCGGCGGCCGAAGATTGAAGTCACGACATCGTTGTTGCGACGCAGTTGTCCCAGGAGGGGGATCATCTGCTCTGCAAGGCTGATGCGCTCATTCCAGTCATTGCGCTTGATGGGGGCCGAATCCGACATAAATCCTCCTGGCTTAAATGAGTATGAGTTCCCCCTCAAAATACCCCGCACACGCTATTCAACGGCTATCGTCCTCAACTGGGTACCCCGTATTGTGGCCCAGCTTTCACCCAATCGGGGGAGCCCCTGGGAGACACCCCAAGGAAGAAAAATGAACCCTACTTACCCGTTAGAATAAGAGCCATGACGGAACCCCTGGATATCCAGCAGCAATCTCCCGGCCAGCCGCCATACCGCCTTGTAGTCACGGATATGGACGGGACTCTATTAAATGAAGACAAGGAAATCCCGGAGTCCTTTTGGCCGGTAGTCACCGAGCTGCTCGACCGCGGTGTCCACTTCACTCCCGCGTCGGGCCGCCAGTACGCAACTCTGGCCGACCAGTTCGCCCCCATTGCACACCGCATCCCAATCATTGCGGAAAACGGCAACTACGTCGCGGATGCGGGCGAGGTGGTCTCGGTTACCAGTATCGACCACGACATCGTCACCCAGTTGGTGCACGCGATCCGCCAGTTCAACGACAACCGTGTGGCCGCGGGTCGCACTCCTCTGTCGGTTATTATCTGCGGCGCTGCCAGCGCATACGTGGAGTTTTTCCCGCCGCATTTCAATATTCCGGAGGAAGTTCAGCAGCTGCAGTTCGACGAGGCCGCCAAGTACTACTTGAAGCTGCAGAAGGTCGATGATGTCATCGCCGCTGCCGCCGAGGACGGCATCGTCAAAATTGCCGCCTTTGATCCTTACTCCGTCGAAGAGGAATCGGCCGATTACCTGCGTTCCCAAAGCTCGCACTTGCGCGCGGTAGTCTCCGGTGCCCACTGGGTCGACCTCATCGATGCCAACACCAACAAGGGCACGGCACTCGCCGCCCTGCAGGAGGCCCTAGGTGTCTCTCCTGCCGAAACTGTCTGCTTCGTTGACTACCTGAATGATCTCGAGCTCATCGACCACGCAGGCCGTTCGTTTGCCATGTCCAACGGTCACCCGGAAATCAAACGCCGCGCCACCGACATCGCACCGTCGAACGCGGAGGAAGGCGTCATCACGACGCTGCGCGAGCTGTTCAACCTCTAACTGCAATTGACCCCTTACCCCACTGGAGCGGTAAGTTAGAAAGGTTGAACCCGATTCCCTTATTCCGATTTTCTTTTTAAGGAAAGCGTAGTTTCCCTGTGACCACTCTCGCCGAAGAAGCCGCACGCCGCCGCACATTCGCCGTCATCGCACACCCGGATGCCGGTAAGTCCACGCTCACCGAGGCGCTGGCGCTGCATGCTCATGTCATTAACGAAGCCGGTGCTGTCCACGGCAAGGCCGGCCGCAAGTCGACTGTGTCCGACTGGATGGACATGGAGAAGGATCGCGGCATCTCGATTGCCTCTTCCGCGCTGCAGTTCGAGTACCAGCCAGAGGGGCACGACGGCGAGCCGTACATGATCAATCTCGTCGATACGCCTGGTCACGCTGATTTCTCCGAGGACACCTACCGTGTGCTCACCGCTGTCGACGCCGCTGTCATGCTTGTCGACGGTGCCAAGGGTCTCGAGCCTCAGACGTTGAAGCTGTTCCGGGTTTGTAAGTCCAACGGAATTCCCATCGTCACCGTCATCAACAAGTGGGACCGCCCGGGTAAGGCTCCCCTGGAGTTGATGGATGAGATTGTCGCGGAGATTGGACTGCAACCGACTCCGCTGTACTGGCCAGTTGGTGAGGCCGGCGACTTCCGCGGTCTGCTGGAGCGTGGTGAGGACGGCGAAGCCAAGCAGTTCATCGGCTTCGAGCGCACTGCCGGTGGCGCCACTATTGCCGCTGAGCGTCACCTCACCCCAGATGAGGCCGCCGCAGAGCAGGGCGACGCCTGGGAGACGGCAGCCGAGGAGTCCGAGCTGCTCTCCGCCGATAGCGCTGACCACGACCAGGAGATGTACCTCGCTGGCGACACCTCTCCGGTGATTTTCGCCTCCGCCATGCTGAACTGGGGTGTCCACCAGATCCTGGACACTCTCTGCGAGCTGGCTCCGGCACCTGGTGCCCGCGAGTCCGACCCGGCTGCCGTTGCCGCTGCAGCGGCTGGCGGCCAGGGGGCTATCGTCGAAAAGCGCGAACCGACGGATGATTTTTCGGGCGTCGTGTTCAAGGTGCAGGCGGGTATGGATACGCACCACCGCGACAAGCTGGCCTTCATGCGCGTTGTCTCTGGCGAGTTTGACCGCGGCATGCAGGTCACGCATGCGCAGTCGGGACGTACTTTCTCCACAAAGTATGCTTTGACCGTTTTCGGCCGGACACGTTCGACCGTGGAGACGGCTTACCCGGGCGACATTGTCGGCCTGGTCAATGCGGGTTCACTGGCGCCGGGTGACACGATCTACGAGGGCCGCAAGGTTCAATTCAAGCCGATGCCGCAGTTCGCGCCCGAGCACTTCCGCACTCTGCGCGCCAAGAGCCTGGGCAAGTACAAGCAGTTCCGCAAAGCTGTCGATCAGCTCGATGCCGAGGGCGTGGTGCAGATTCTGCGCAACGATGCCCGCGGCGATGCCGCCCCGGTGATGGCCGCGGTCGGCCCGATGCAGTTCGAGGTCATGATGGCACGCATGGAAAACGAGTACAACGTCGAGACCATCGCCGAGCCCATCCCCTACTCCGTCGCCCGCCGCACGGACGAAGAGACCGCGCCTGAGCTGGCAAAGCAGCGCGGCGTTGAGATCTTCACGCGTTCCGACGGCGCCCTCATCGCCCTCTTCGGCGACAAGTGGAAGCTGTCCTTCATTGAGAAGGAGCACCCGGAGTTCACGCTCGAGACGCTGGTCGCGGACTAGAGTTTTAAGGAGATTTCACCAACATTGAGCCAAACGGTTGAGCTTCCTCCACAACCAAGTGCATGGCAACTTTTTACTGCCTTCCACTCCCGTGCACAGAGATGGCCAGGCGCCCTCCGCGCAGCACTCGCGCTATTCCTGCCGGGTGCCGTGGCACTTCTCACCGGACATGGCTCGGAAATGCTCCTTATCGCCGCTGGTGGTTGCGTGGTCATCTATGGCGAGGGCCACCCCTACCGCAGTCGTCTGCGCGTGATGGCCACCGCCGGGTTCATTTTTTATTGTGATGGTCTCCGGCGGCACAACAATGGTCGCCCGCCTTGGCTTCAACCCGGTGGAAACCGCCATGTGGGCTACCGTTGGCGTGCTTTCCGCGATAGTCATCGGCATGGCACCGCGGTTGTGGAATCCGCATGGCCCCGAGATGGCGGCTGTCGAATCCCTTGAATCAGCCATCGACGCGATGGAAAAGTCAGACTCGACATCGTTCGCCGTTCATCACCAGGCGCAAACTGCACTGACCGACGCATGGGAATCGCTTGCCGACGCAGGCATCATCCGTGGCAGCAAAATCGTCAAGCCCTCCCACACGGAACTGGTCAACCGTGTCATTGCTGCTCATCAGCGTCTGATTGCTATCCGCACACGCTTGGGCGTGCACGGCAGCGCTGTGGACATCGTGGACACGCCTAACCTCTTCGACGAGACGCAGACAACCATTCCACTCGCGCGACCAAGCGTGAGTTACCGGATCTTCCGCTCTTTCGATCGCTATTCCCATGCGTCGATGACTGCGGCAAAGGTTGCTATTACCGGTGGCTTAGCTGGTCTCATTAGCGTGCTTGTCGGTCTCGACCGGCCTGACTGGGCGGTGGTCAGCGCATTGATGACTCTGCAGTGGGGTCCCGACCGCACCGCTGGTTCGATCCGAGGGATTCACCGCATGGTCGGCTCGATTATCGGCATTTTCCTTTATGCGCTGCTCTTTTCCTTTGGCCTGGACAGCTGGACGCTACTTATCGCGCTTGCAGCCTGCCAATTCGGCGCGGAGGTTCTCGTGGTGAAAAACTATGCGCTGACGACAATCGTCACCACTCCATTGGCGCTGCTGCTGGGCGGAAACGTCGCTGGCGAACTCGCACCGATTGTGACCGATCGTGTCTTGGAAGTCGGTATCGCCTGCGCGCTGGCTCTCGCTGTCCTGCACTTCTGGCCAACCGAGAGCATTGAAAAGCACTACCTGCGTCATATTCCGCGCTGCTATCGACAGATGGGCGCTCTTCTCGGCGCGCTGCTAACCGGTACTCCGAATCAGGCGCTCGATATTCGTCGGGATCTCCAGTACGAGCTGCTCAGTGAGCGCCAGGCCATCTCGTCTTTGGCCACCAACGACCCCGAAATCGCCACTCCACACTGGGATGGGCATCGTCGCATTCGCACAGCTGGCTATTTGTTGCTGGACTACTGTCGCACGCATCCGGATATCCGCCCCTCTCACGAGGAGATTTCCAAGCTCGCTGAGGTAGTCCAGGCAGCTAAAGCTGAGGAGCGCTAGTCCTCCGGCAGCGGGGGCTCCTTGCGCAGGTCGCGGGCTGTTGCCCGCCGTACCTCGCGCGGTTCCTCCTCCGAGCCCCGCGAACGGAACTTAGCCGCGATGTCCTTCAGCGAAGACGACAGCGGCGGCAGCTTCTCCAGCGCGTCACGGCCCGCGTCCCACGCGTCGGTAGCAATATTTTCCGCTTTCCGACGGAACTTGCGGACCTTCTCCTCACGCTGCCGCTTAGTCTCTGCCGCGTCATTTTGCCGCTCGCGCTCGCGTTCAAAGGCTGCGACATCGCGGGCCTCCGCGTCGGAAAGCCTCTTCGAGGCGTGTGCCGCGGCGTCCCACGACTCCTCCAGCGATTCCGCGAGGTGCAACATGGCATCGATGCGCTTTTCAACTTCGCGCAACTTCTCGCGGTAGCCCCGCTGAATGTCATAGCGGCGCATGATGCGGCGGGCACGAGTGGCCTCATTGCGCCAGGTGATGATTGCGCCCTCAGAAATCGACTCATCGACGACGAAGCGCATCGTCCACGGGTCGACATCAGCGCTGGCCAGATTGTTGCGTACCCGCTCCTCGCGGTCGAGGACGTCCTGCACGAGACTGCGGGCACGCTCTTCGGCTTGATGGGCGCGGTTGGTACGGGAGTTATCTGGTCGGAAGCTCACCTGGACTATCCTACCGCTCGGCTGCTGCCAAAGCCGGTACTTGGTCGGTCTCGGAGCTCTTCTGCTGGTCACTGTCGCTCTGGTGCTCGAGGCGAACCCAGGAGACAAAGCCCCAAATAACGAAGCATCCGTAGAAGAGGTACAGCGCCGCCGACGGGTAGTAGCCACCCTTGAGCAGCAACGGCACTCCCACGGCGTCAACGGCAATCCAAATTAGCCAGAATTCGTTCCACCCGCGGGCCATACCCCAGGTCGCCAACATCGAACCGACGAAAATCCAGGCATCGGCCCATGTCCCCCACGAGCCCAGCATCTCAAAGATATTGGCACAAATCACAGTGGCGAAGATAGCCACGGTAATCATCCCAATGCGTTCCGATGCCGTCGCCCACCGCGGCTCAATTGCGACCTCGTCACCGCTCTGATTGCGGCTCTTGACCCAGCTGAACCACCCGTAGAGACTGACGACGATAAACATGACCTGACGCCCAGCCTGGCCATAGAGATCAAGATTTTGTGGCGTGTGGAAAACTCCGCCGAGGAAGACGGTAAACAGCAAGGCATTTCCGATAATGCCGACCGGCCAAGCCCATACCTTCCGTTTCATACCTAGGAAGGCACACGCCAGGCCAAAGAGGTTACCGACAATTTCACGAATCAAGATTGGTGCTCCCGCCACACTGAGCTGTGCAGTGAGGAAACCCACCAAAAAATCCGACACGTATTCCACGAATTATTCAACTCCTTCTCTTTCATCCGGACTATGACCGTCGGTTTCGGATTCCAACCGAAATCTGCTTGTCCCCTACCTGACGACCCTTCTGGCCACAGGTAGGGCGCTCGTGGACTTGTCTGCGTCAGCCGCAGCATCACCACCGGTGAGGAATTTCACCTCGCCCTGAGAATGCGAGTTCAACGTTAGCACTGTCGCCTTGCGCGCATGTGCATTTTATTCAATGAGGTTTCAATATGAGGTTCTAATACAGCCCCGACATAATTACGCATCTACAATGCGTAGTATGAGCCAAAAGCCCCGCCAACCACGTCCTCCCCGCCCCGCCCGCCGCTCCCATCACAAGCGCTCCGCTGGCTGGGTTCCGGACCAGCACGGCGCCTGGTTCATGGTCACCATTCCCCCGCTGACCGCTCTCGCCCTCACCCCCACATGGACAGGCCTTGCCGTCACCGCGACCTGGCTGCTCGGCTACTTCGCATTCTTCGCCGTGAGCGTCTGGCTCCGCTCTCGTCGCCAACGCCGCCACCTCGCACCCGCCGCCACGTACACCGCGCTCACTGCCGTCGCCGGCTGCATCACACTGCTTGCCGACGTTTCCCTCCTCACCTGGGTCGCCCTCATTGCCCCTCTTGCCGCTATCGCTATTTGGGAGACCTACCGCCGCCGACCGCGCTCACTTCTCTCTGGTGTCTCCACCGTTCTGGCCGCTAGCCTCATGGTGCCTATCATCGCCGGACCAACCCCGAAAGCTTGGGCAATTGCGGCTATCTACGCTGGATATTTCGTCGGCACCGTGCCCTATGTAAAAACTATGATTCGCAAGCGCGGCAACCGCCAGTGGCTCATTGGCTCGGTCACGTATCACGTTCTCATTACCGCCGTGGCCATCATCGGGTGGCTCCTCCTCCACGACCGGAACCTCATCAGCATCGGTGTGCCCATCGTCGCAATTGGGCTTCTCATCAGGTCTTTTACCATGCCAATCTCCGGCGCTCGCCGCGCTCGGCCGTGGACTCCGAAACAGGTCGGAATTCTCGATGCCTTCTTTGGAGTCGCCGTCGTCCTGGCTGCGTGGTAAAAACGACGGCGGGGACATACTTTGGGGATTTTTGGGGAGGGGATGAAGTCTATGGCTTCCACCAAACACGCAGTCAATCACGCAGTTTCCGTCTCAGACTTGGCCGCTAGCCTGAACTCGCGGCAGGCACCACAGTCGGGCTGGCGCAGCTGGGTTCATAAGGCCACCTGGGGCGCAATTTCACCGCGGGAATCATCGTCGGCACGCAAGCAACGCGAGCTGATAGAGCGGGTGCGACAGCCTATCTACGGTGACTACAACATCGCTGTTATCAGCGTGAAGGGCGGCGTTGGCAAGACGTCGACAACCATGTGCCTGGGCGCCACGCTTGCAAGCCTGCGCAGTGACCGAATCGTCGCAATCGACGCGAATCCGGACTTTGGCACCCTCGGTGCACGCGTCACCGCAGCCAATCCCGCATCTATTCGCGATCTGCTCCGAGCCCCGGATACGGACAAATACGCGCAGGTCCGCGCATATACATCACACACGCCGTCACGGCTGGAGGTTGTCGGCAGCGACCAAAATCCGACATCGACGATCGCGCTTTCCGACGGCGAATACTGCGCGGCCCTCGACATCCTTCGGCGGCATTACAACGTGAGTCTGACTGACTGCGGTACCGGCCTGACGCAGCCCATCTCCGCTTCGATTCTGTCTGCGGCCAATTGTCTGGTGCTGGTCACCACGCCTGCACTGGACGGCGTGAAAAGTGCCTGGACGACATTGGATTGGCTTTCAGCGCACGGCTTCGAACGGCTGGTCTCTACCACTGTCGTGGTGGTCAACGAGCTAAATAAACAGGGACTGTCCACAGAGACCGTACACGAGTTATTTGCCCAGCGCTGCCGCGCAGTACAGGTCATCCCCTATGATCCGCATATCGCGAATGGTGCCAATATCGAGCTGGACAATCTCCAGCCCGCCACCACCCAGAGTTATCTCGAATTAGCGGCCATGATTGCCGATGATTTCGCGCCGACGACTGGCCGCCACAGCTTTGTCTAACGCATAGCCAGCTAACGAAGGTGCTGTCGAATCTCTTCGACATCAACTTCCTGCACGGTAGCGGGCTTAAAGGCGGCGTCGCGGTCCTTATCCACCAACACTGCCCGCACGCCTTCGGCAAAATTGGGGTGCTGACGCATGTAAGCGCCAAGCTTCATTTCCCGGTCTAGCGCCTCCTGCAAGGTGACCTCGTGGGCCGAGTTAGCCGCATAGAGTTCCACGGCCGCTACGAGACTTTCCGGGTTGGCGGGTGCCAGCAGGTCGCGAAAAGTCTCCACTGCTGACGATGCACAGGAGCCCGCCTCAGCGGCTTCGTTGAGAGCACGCTCAATCTCCAACCAGCTATCAGCGCCGAAGCAGGCCTCGATGCAATCGCTCCACTCGGCCAGCTGCGGCTCACCGAGCAGCTCACGAGCCTCAGCCGAGTCCACATCGAGCGCATACTCCGCAAGCGCCGAATCAATTCCGTCTCGGTCCAGTGCCGCGACGAACTCGTCCAGTTGCGCGGATGGCACCGCATGCGTTGCCCATCCAGCCCACAGCATGTCCGCCGCAGTTAGGCGGTAACCGGTCAGTCCTGCAAACCGAGCAATCGCGGGCGAGGGCCCTCCTAACCGCGTGTTCACATGCTGCGAAAAATAGGTAATGCCCACATCGGGAACAAAGCCGATTGCCATTTCTGGCATGGAGGCGCTGGCTCGCTCAGTCACGATTCGGTGGGAGCCGTGCATGGAAACTCCCAGGCCACCACCCATAGCGATGCCATCAATAATCGCGATATATGGTTTGGACTGCGCAAATTCCGCAATCATCGCGTTCATCTCGTACTCGTCCCGGAAGAACTTCTCCCCCTGCTCCGGAACACCATCGAGCACAGCCTGCCGAACTGCGCGCACATCACCACCGGCACAAAACGCCTTGGGGTGACCGGATGAAACAACAATGTGGTCCACCGAGTCGTCGTCACGCCATGCGCGGAGCCCCTCGACGACCTCGGTGACCATATCCAAATCGAGCGAATTAAGTGCCTTCGGCCTATTCAGCCGAAGGTGACCAGATCGCCCGTGGACTTCTCGCAGCACCTTTGGCTCATTGACCTCGGTGCGTGCAGTGCCAGAACCGTTATCAGTAGCAGTCATGTCACCCAGTGTGACACAGATAACTATCTATGGAAAGGCTCTGGCTTGATGGAACGACTGACCGCGGCGAGAACTGCCTAAACAAAGAAGCTACTTCTTCTTGCTCTTCTTGCCCTTCTTGTCCTTCTTGTGCTTCTTGCCCTTCTTATCGGACTTGCCTGCACCCTTCACACGGTCAGCTTCGAGCTTCGCGGCAACGTCCGGCACATAGCGGAATTCAGTACGCGGCGGACGCTCGTAGCTCCCCTCAGACTCCGGACGCTCCGGAATTTCCGGAACATCCCGCTGAATGTGCTCGTACGGAATGGTGGTCAGCAGGTGGTTGATGACATTGATACGCGAGCGCTTCTTGTCCTCGGACTCAACCGTGAACCACGGTGCGGACGGGATATCAGTGTGGATGAACATCTCATCCTTAGCGCGGGAGTAGTCCTCCCAGCGAGTGATGGACTCCAGGTCCATCGGCGAGAGCTTCCAGCGGCGCAGCGGATCTTCACGACGGGACTTGAAGCGAGCAACCTGCTCCTCGTCCGACACGGAGAACCAGTATTTGCGCAGGATAATGCCGTCTTCAACCAGCAGACGCTCGAAGATTGGAGCCTGGTGCAGGAAGCGACGGTACTCCTGCGAGGTACAGAAGCCCATGACGCGCTCAACGCCGGCGCGGTTGTACCAGGAGCGGTCGAAAATCACGATTTCGCCGGCAGTCGGCAGCTTTTCGACATAACGCTGGAAGTACCACTGACCCTGCTCACGGCTCGTCGGAGCCGGCAGAGCCTCAATGCGACAGGTACGGGGATTCAGGTACTGCGTGATGCGCTTAATGGCCGACCCCTTGCCGGCGGCGTCACGACCCTCCATCACGATGACAATTCGGGCACCGGTTTCTACCACCCACTGCTGCATTTCGACGAGCTCTGCCTGGAGCTTTTTGAGCTCGGCCTCATAAGCCTTCTTGTCGAGCTTCGGTGGGCGCTGGACGTCGTCATTATTCATAGTCCACAGTTTACCCGGCAGGGCGCGACGACCCTATTCGCCGGGTTTAACCGCGGGGCCTAATAGCTAACCTTTTGCAACCCTAGTCACGTGAGTAAAGACGCAGCGTGACCTGTGCAACAAGCCCAGCAAAGACCATACCGATAACCACCACAATCGGCGCCACTACGCCAATATCGCCGTTGGTCAGCGGCGCCAGGAGCTGTGCCTTGTACAGGTTGCTCAGCGCCGGATCGATGACCGTCGCCTTGCCCAGGAACAGCGCACCGATAGCCAGCACACCACCAATCAGCGACGCAATCACAGCCTCGAGGACGAACGGCGCCTGCGTGAACCAGCGGCTGGCACCGACCATGCGCATAATCTCAACTTCCTTACGACGCGAGAACGCCGCAATCTGCACCATGTTCGCAATCAGGAACACCGCGGCAACGGCCTGCACCGCCGCCAGCAGGAAGGTCGCATTTCGAACCGAGTCCAGGTTCTGAGCTGCAGTACCGATCTCTTCATGCTGGTCAGTAACGTGGTCGACCTGTGGCAGCTCCCGAATCGGATCGAGCGGGCTTACATCGGTCGGATCACTCAGACGCACCATCACGACAGCCGGCAGCGACTCCGGCGTCGCATTTTCCACGAGCACGGGGTCACTGTCCTTGAACATCTCCACGAAGTGGTCAAAGTTTTGCTGACGGTTTCGGAAGGTCACCGAATCAATGCCGTCAGCCTCTTCAAGCTTGCCGACGACCTCAGCACACTCCGGCGATGAGCAAGTTTGATCTTCGGCGGAGATTTGTTCATTCAGCTCAATCTGCACTTCTACGCGATCGAGATAGAGATCCTTCGTGCGGCTGGTCTGCTCAGTAACCAGGATGCCCGTCGCAAGCAGCGCCAACGACACCGCAGTCGTAATAATCATCGCGATGGTCATCGTGATGTTTCGGCCCAAGGAGGAGAAAGCCTCACCGAGGACAAAGCGAGTCTTCATAGGTCAGTAATACCTTTCGAATGAGTTCTTCTACCGATGGACTGTCTGCTAGTTGTTCAGGCCGTAAACACCCGTGGCGTCGTCACGCACGAGACGCCCCAGCTCCAGCTCCAGCACGCGGCGACGCATGGAGTCCACGGCATCGTTGTCGTGAGTCGACACAATAACGGTCGTGCCCATGCGATTGATGCGGTCAAGCAAGAGCATGATGTCACCGGAGGTGCTTGGGTCGAGGTTGCCGGTGGGCTCGTCGGCAAGCAAGATGAGCGGGCGGTTGACGAAGGCGCGAGCGATGGCGACGCGCTGCTGCTCACCACCCGACAACTCATGCGGGTAGCGGTTTTCCTTGCCCGAGAGCCCGACCATTTCGAGCGTTTCCGGAACTGCCTTGTCGATTTTCGCCTTCGGCTTGCCAATTACCTGCAATGCGAACGCGACATTTTCGTACACCGTCTTCTTTGGCAGCAGGCGGAAGTCCTGGAAGACGTACCCCACCTTTTGACGCAATTTCGGGATGTTGCGACGAGAAATCTTGGTTAGATCCTGGTCTGCAACTGTCAGTTTTCCTGAATCCACTTTCTCTTCACGCACCATAAGGCGCAGGAAGGTCGACTTACCAGAGCCCGACGGTCCAATGAGAAAGACAAACTCACCTTTATCTATGTGGACTGAAACGTCGTCGAGAGCTGGTCGGCTAGAAGTCGAATAGGACTTGGTAACCCCGTCGAAAGTGATCATAAGTAGACACTCTAATCACTTAAGCCACTCAAGTCACTCTGGAATGCGCGAAACTAGGCGCTGGGATGGCGGGATTGCGGGAACAGGCGGCGTCGAACGCTAACCCCAGAGCGCGACCGCACGAAAGCTCACGACATAGCGGCATTCGAAATTATTTTCCCTAAAAATCTTTAAATCACCCTTTACTTCGCTTATCTGTTCGATTAAAATGGGTCATGAAAGATTAAACACGAGGATTGAAAGCACCAAATAACGTCGCCGAGCTGCTTCAAGCTTGGAAAATTGACACCCAGAGTTAGTCGAAAATACTTTCCCTACCTCTTCCTTATTTCAACATTTCAACGTCCAGGCCTTATCTTTCAGGGGGATTCACCAATGGCCAGCGGGGAACATATACCACGCAAACGCACTTACACTGCGGCGATGGAAGCAACAGCGCCACGCTTTCACCATGAGATTTCTCAAACAGCACCAGCACGTCTTGGAATTGACCGCAATCGAGCTGACTTGAAGCTTGCCCTTGCTTGTGTTCCCTGTTCTTCAACAAAAGATGTCGAAGATTACATCGCCAAAATCGCTCCAGCTCTTGGCATGTCACGTGGGAGAACACTCCAGTACATCGATGTCGGGATGCAACTAGCGCGACTCCCGCGGTTAAAAGAGCTTCTGCTCAAACGCGCACAGCTACCGCTTCCCCACATGCGGGTCATTGCCACGGCCGTCCTCCCCTTGGATGACGCCTCGGCTGTGAGATATTTCGAAGACCATCTCCTTGAGCTGATCACGCCGAGAGTCAATGGTGAAGTTCTTCGCGGAGTTCGGAGCCTTCAACAGAATATTCAGCGACTTGTTGATGAAGTCAGCCCGCTATTGCGCCCGAAGAATGAGTACGACCCGCCGATCACTTCGTTTCAAAAAGGCATCGAGCAAAAAGCTGGCGAATCTATAACGTTCGAGTTAAAGGACAACCTCACTGAAGTCACCATGGAACTAATGCCTGAGCGGGCAATTGAGTTTCAGAAGGTCTTGGAAGAAATCACCGCTGATCAGGACTGCGACTTTGTCGAGGCCTTTTCACATCTTCTGCACGGGACTGCCCAGGTCACCGCCACACTGAATCTGTACTGCCCACTAACCCAAGACAAGCCCCAGGAAGCCTGGATCGGTGGCCTGGGGTGGATCAACAAAATCGCCACTGAATCCTGGCTCGATCGGGTCACTAGCATCCGGCTACTAGCAGACGAGAAAACGGAAAAGTACTCGCCAACAGAGCGACAGCGTACTTACATCCAAGGTAGAGACGGCACCTGTCGCTTTCCCGGATGCGATGTCGATGCGACGAAGTGCGACATCGACCACATTCAGCCGTATAACCACGAGAATCCCGACGAAGGTGGCCAAACCGAGACGCCCAACCTCCATTGCCTATGCCGTCGCCACCACAATCTAAAAACGGCCGGTCTTTGGAATGTCGTGCGCGATATCGACGGCGTGGAGTACTGGACCTCCGCCACTGATCAGAGCGCTGAAAAAGCTGCCCTAATCAGCACAGAATCAGGGCCGCTCTCCGGCCACGGTCGCTACTCCTTCGACCTGCGCAAGACAAAGAAAGCACAGACGCTCAAGGAGTACAACGAGCAGAGGTTGGAAAACCTCCGCGAATCACAGGAGCTGACAAATCAGGCTCGCGAAGAACTGGGAATGAACAAAAACGAGAGAAAATCAGAAGCCGACGAGCCCACCACACCGGAAGCACCGGAAACTCCCGAGACACCGGAAGCACCCGAAGACGAACCGCCCTTCTAGCGCTGCTCCCCTTCGGACTGCTGAGCCATGCGCCAGCGAATACCGGCCTCAATGAAACCGTCGAGGTCACCGTCGAGGACCGACTGCGGGTTGTTGACTTCGTATTCGGTACGCAGATCCTTCACCATCTGGTACGGGTGCAGCACATAGGAGCGCATCTGGTTACCCCACGAGGCATTGCCGCCTGCGCCGAGAGCGTCCAGCTCCGCGCGCTCTTCCTGGCGCTTCTTCTCCAGCAACTTCGCCTGCAGAACACGCATGGCAGATGCCTTGTTCTGGTGCTGCGACTTCTCGTTCTGACAGGTCACCACGATGCCGGTTGGGACGTGCGTAAGTCGGACCGCGGAGTCCGTGGTGTTCACCGACTGCCCACCTGGGCCGGAGGAGCGGTAGACGTCGATACGCAAATCTGACTCGGGGATGTCGATGTGATCCGTTTCCTCCACAACCGGCAGCACCTCAACCTCAGCGAAGGAAGTCTGGCGGCGCCCCTGGTTGTCGAAAGGACTAATACGAACCAGACGGTGCGCACCCTGCTCGACCGAGAGGGTGCCGTACATGTACTCGCCATGGACGACGAAAGTAGCGGACTTAATACCGGCCTCTTCAGCGTAGGACGTGTCGTAAACCTCGACCTTATGCCCATGCTTGTCGGCCCAGCGCAGGTACATGCGCATGAGCATCTCGGCCCAGTCAGCGGCATCCACGCCACCGGCACCGGAGCGGATGTTAATGACCGCCTCGCGCTCGTCGTAAGGCCCCGAAAGCATCGTCGTGACCTCGAGGGATTCGATGTCGGCACGCAGCTCAGCGCGTTCGGCATCGGCCATCTCGACGGCGTCGGGGTCGCCCTCCTCTTCCGCGAGTTCGTACATCACGGAGAGATCGTCGAGGCGCCCGCGCAGCGAGTCGATCTTTTTCTTCTTCGCCTGCGCCTGCGACAGTGCGCTGGTGACCTGCTGCGCGTAGTCGGGGTCGTCCCACAGCGACGGGTCGGCGGCCTGGGCTTCCAACTCCCTGATCCGGTCGGAAAGCTCGTCGACATCGACCACCTTCTCAATGGTGGTCAGCGTCGCGTCGAGTTCTTTGAGGTCAGCATTCAGATCCGGGTTCACGGGTACTACCTTAGCTATACCGCCTGTTTCGTTGCACAATAGGACGTATGTCTGAATCCACCGCCAGCCAAGATTCCAGCCAAGACCTAGAACTCTTTCTCTCCCAAGTATCCGAGTCGATTGTGGCATCGGATACCAGCGTTGCGGTTGCCATCGTGAAGCGTGCCGCTACCATTGCCGCTCGTATGCGCGACGAAGGCCTGGTCACGGAGTACAAGACATCGATTTCCGACGTCGTCACCGCGGCCGACCGCGCAGCGGAGAAATTCGTCGTCGAGGCTTTGGCCGCGCTCCGCCCGGAGGACGGCATTCTTGGCGAGGAAGGGTCAGCGAAGGAGTCCCAGTCTGGTCGCACGTGGGTGATCGATCCTGTCGATGGCACCTACAACTTCACCACTGGTTCGGACTACTGGTGCAGCGCATTGGCGCTGGTTATGGGCGATGCGAACAATCCGGATGAGGTCGTCCTCGGCGCGGTGCACCGCCCGGCAACGGGCGAGAGCTGGATTGGTGGCCCCAATCTCCCGACCACTCGCATCAACCTCGATGGCACTGTTGATGACCTCCGGGTCACTGACCGCCCCCTCTCGGAAGTCTGCGCAGCGACCTACCTCCACACCACGGTGGTGAGCTCGAGCGAGGAATCCGAGGTCACCGCCACAAAGTCCTGGTTGGATGCGGTGTCCCGCAGCGCTACCTGGCGCATGCTGGGCTCGGCGTCGGTAGATATGGCAGGCGTGGCCGACGGCCGCATCGGCGTGTGGTTCCAGCGCGACGTCGCAGCCTGGGACTGGCTGCCTGGGTATGCGCTTATCTCGGGCGCAGGCGGCGAATGCACGTCGGTGGGGCGCTGGAAGCTCGCGGGCTCGAGTGGCCAGGTCGCAGAGTTACGTGAGGTTCTGCGCTAGAATTTCGGCCATGACCACCTCTTACTCCGAAGATCTCGCCCTCGCACTCTCGCTTGCCGACGCAGCCGACGAGCTCACGATGTCCCGCTTCGAGGCGGCCAATCTAATCGTCGAGTCCAAGCCCGACCTGACACCGGTCTCCGATGCCGATATCGCGTGCGAAAAACTGCTCCGCGAGATTCTGTCGGACAAGCGCCCGAGCGATGAAGTTCTCGGCGAAGAATTCGGTGGCGAAGCTGTGTTTGAGGGGCGCCAGTGGGTCATCGACCCCATCGACGGCACTAAGAACTTCGTGCGTAATGTCCCGGTCTGGGCCACCTTGATTGCCCTGCTGGAGGACGGCAAGCCGGTTGTCGGCGTAGTCTCTGCCCCAGCACTGGGCCGTCGCTGGTGGGCATCCGAGGGCGACGGCGCATTCAAGCGCACCCACGTCGATGGCCGGGAAGCCACCGAGCGCCGCATTGAGGTCTCGAAGGTGGCAGACATCGCGGACTGCTCAATTTCCAACTCTTCGCTCACCGGCTGGGCTGAGCGCGACCTACGCGACAACTTCATCGGGCTTACCGATGACGCCTGGCGACTGCGTGGCTATGGCGACTTCTTCTCCTACTGCCTGGTAGCCGAGGGTGCGGTCGATGTCGCCGCAGAGCCGGAGGTTTCCCTGTGGGACCTGGCAGCGCTTGCGATCCTGGTGGAGGAAGCTGGCGGCCACTTCACTTCCCTAGTGGGAGTCGACGGGCCGCACGGCGGGGACGCAGTTGCGACGAATGGGGTGCTTCACGACGCCGTCGTCAAGCGCCTGGG
Source organism: Corynebacterium sp. 045007 (assembly GCF_040743205.1). NCBI lineage: Bacteria > Bacillati > Actinomycetota > Actinomycetes > Mycobacteriales > Corynebacteriaceae > Corynebacterium > Corynebacterium sp. 045007. The sequence goes on along the minus strand of NZ_JBFLKW010000010.1, from coordinate 5,397 downwards.
CGGGTAAACAGGGTTTTCCAACCTATCGCAATTTGCGACGAGCGGCTCACTATCTCCCGTCCGCGTGACCGATATCCAGGATACGTCGCAGCTCAGCAAATACCTCAGGGCGTACCTCATGGGTTACCACCCGTCCACTCTTAGACCTAGTTAGCAGCCCGGCATCCGCCATGGTCTTTAAATGATGCGACACCGTCGGCTGACTAAGCCCAGAAACAGCGGCCAGCTCCCCTACGGTCATCGGACTACAGCCAGCGGCAGCGAGCTGAGACAAAATTTGCAGGCGCGCCGGTTGCGCCAGCGCTTTGAAGAGCGTTGCCGCAGCCTGCGCTTCCGCCGCGTCGAGAGGCCGACCGCCAAGTGCACAGCATTCTGAGATTTCGTCCATACCCGTTGAGGCTACACGGCCTCCCCTCTAAATATATTGACAATCATCGATATATTGATTACACCGGAAACTATGACACAGACTACAAAGTCACTCAGCTTCCTAGACCGCTTCTTGCCGCTATGGATTGCAGCTGCAATGGCAATTGGCCTCATTCTGGGCAAAATTGCACCGTCACTTGTGAACTGGCTGGCAGAGGCAAAAATTACGACAATTTCCGTACCAATCGCCATCGGATTGCTGGTCATGATGTACCCACCGCTCGCAAAGGTTCGATACGACAAAACGGGCAAAATTTTGACATCAAGGAAGCTGATGGGCATCACAGTCTTCCTCAATTGGATTCTCGGCCCCGCACTGATGTTCACCCTTGCCTGGATATTCCTCAGTGATAGTCCAGAACTGCGCACTGGCGTGATCATCGTCGGTCTCGCCCGCTGCATTGCAATGGTTTTGGTCTGGAACGACCTATCTTGCGGCGATACTGAAGTCGCTGCCGTATTGGTGGCCGTCAACTCGCTATTTCAAATTTTCATGTTCGGCGCTCTAGGGTGGTTCTACCTGCAGATTCTGCCCTCCTGGTTGGGACTGGAAACCACTTCCGCCACCTTTTCTTTTTGGGCAATCGCACTATCTGTAGTGGTATTCCTCGGTATTCCGCTTCTGGCTGGCGCGGCATCACGCATAATTGGTGAACGCACCCGTGGTCGCGACTGGTATGAAAATGAGTACTTGCCCAAAATCTCACCATTGGCACTTGCCGGCCTTCTATACACAATCGTGTTGCTCTTTGCGCTTCAGTCACAGCAGATTCTTGAGAATCCCTGGACCGTTGCGAAAGTGGCACTACCACTAGTGATCTACTTCCTCGCCATGTTCGCGATCGCTCTCACTTCGGCCAAGGCCGCGGGCATGAACTACGCAACCTCCGCATCGATTGCCTTTACGGCCGCCGGAAATAACTTCGAGTTGGCAATTGCGGTTGCGATTGGCACCTTCGGCCCATTGTCCCAGCAAGCACTTGCGGGAACGATTGGACCACTTATTGAAGTACCCGTACTCGTTGCACTTGTCTACGTCACCCGCTGGCTCGGGCCGCGCCTTTTCCCTAATGACCTTTCCGTACCGGACAAACTATAGAAAAAGGATTCTGAAATGAAGGAAATCCCGAAGGTACTTTTCATCTGCGTGGCAAATGCCGGTAAATCCCAGATGGCCGAGGCCATTGCGCGTGCAAAATATGCCACGCAGTTCATCGCCCTTTCAGCAGGAACGAACCCCAAAACTACTACCAATGCGCTTGCAGCCAAATCAGTTGCAGAAATCGGCACCTCTATGGACAGTGCATCACCAAAGCCCATTGCCCCCACGATTCTCCGGACTGCAGATCGTGTTGTCATCATCGGCGATGCCGCTCATGTAGAGCTCCCCTCGGACGCTCAAGGCTCACTCGAGCGTTGGCTTACTGACGAGCCCTCAAAACGAGGCATCGACGGAAAAGAACGCATGGACCTGATTCGCGATGACCTCGAGCGCCGTATCGACGAGTTAGCTGTCGAACTCCGTTCCACTAAGAATCCCTAAGCGGCAGAATCCAACAAAAGCCGCCTTATCGCCAGCGTAAGCCACACGACTGCGCCGACGCCTGCGATGAGACCGAGGAGCAGGAACATCAGGCCGACTGCCCAGAGCCCGGTGGTGTCGTCGGTGCCGGCAATGATGCTCCAGCACAGGGCGTAGCCGGCGACGGCAGCCCACCAGGTGGGCAGCAGGTTCAGAGTTGGGGCGGGCACGCGCATCATGGCAGAGGCAGTGAGGATGACCATCGCAAAGCCGCTGCAGAAAACCTGCCACGGCGAGTAGTCGTATTCGCCCTCAAGTGTCCACGCGAGCGTACAAAAGCAGATTAGGAATGCTGCGACAAAGACGAAAATCGTGTGCCCAAATGCGATACGCTCGCCGTATTTTTTGGCCAACCATGCGGCACCCACCCATGCGAGAGCGGTGGGGATGGCAATGATTAATAGGTACGCGAGGAAGACGCCTGGCACCTCTGCCCAGGTGAAACTCGTCAGCATCGATGTCATGCCACCAGGTTACGCCTGCCTCTTAGCTTTTTGAGCGCGCTAGTTTCCCAGTAAAAACACAGACGAAACACCATGATTTACACATAGTCACTTAATGTATTGTCAGGTTCGGTTGCTACAACTAAAAAGTCGTTTTCAATACGCCGTTTGTAGAGAGTGCTTTTTACCAAAGAGCACCTCCCTATAAGTTGTAGTAAAGGAGAAATCCGGGGTGAATAAACCTACCCGAATTGTGGGGCTCGATATAGCGCGCTCACTCGCCATCATCGGCATGATCATTGTCCATATGGCCTCACTACTTTGGAGCACAAAGGTTGTGCTCTCTGGCCTACCCTCATCACTGTTCGCCATTATCGCCGGCGCCACAATGATGATTATCGGCCGCAATTACAGCAGCACTACCTTCTTGCGCCTGATCACTCGCGGTGCCCTGATCATTCTCATCGGCCTGGCGCTATTGCCGGTGGGTGGAGAAATTCAGGTGGTCCTCGTCATCATGGGCCTGGTCATGATGCTGGTTTCCTGGATGCCAGCGCTCGGAACCTGGTGGCGAGTCGGCTTCTTCATCGCCGCCACCATCGCCGCCACAATTAAGTACGCGCCTATGACGCTGCCGCAGATCTATCCGCTACTCGCGTGGATCGCATATTTCATCGGCGGCATGCTGCTTTACGACGTCTACCTACGCCGTCGCCTGCAAGACACTTCCACCTCTGAGAACAGCGCCAATGCTCGGTTGAGCTGGATTGTCACCGCTGTCAGTGCTGTCATCACGGCCGTCGGCATGTACTTCCGATTTGATCCCGAGATTGCTGGCTGGCTCCGTTTTACCGGACACACTGGCGTCTTCGGAGAAATCATTCTCTCCGTCGCAGTTGCCGCCATTGTCCTGCACTTGTGCCTTTTCATAGGCGATCGCTTCCCAGCTGTGGTTTACCCATTCGCGGCTATGGGAACAATGTCGCTGACAATCTACATCCTGCACGTTCTCACCGCGTTTTATTGGCAGCAGAATGTTGCATTGCATTCCACGTTGTCTGCAGCAGGTTTCATCGTATTCTTCCTCGTCATCGCTAGCCTCTGGAAGAAATTTGTCGGACAGGGCCCTGCCGAAAAACTCGTTGCCACCGCAATCAAGGGCATTGTTCCTTCTGGGAAAGGGAAATAACCGTGAAGAAAACATCTTTTTCCATCGCAGCAATTGTTAGCAGCACCCTGCTTCTATCTGCGACTCCAGCTCTTGCATTGGAAAACGGCGAACCCGCACCCGCCAATGCTGAAAGCAGTTCTGTGGCCGCGCTAAAGATTGGCAAAATCGGTAATTTCGGTGACTGCACCGGCACGCTGGTTGCCGACCAGTGGGTGCTCACCGCACGCCACTGCCTGGAGTCTGTGAACAACGAAGGGACCCAGGCCCGCATCGGTGGAAAGGTCTACGATGCCGATTCTTGGGCGCTTTCTCCAATGTCTGATGCGGGATTGCTTCACCTGACCGAAAAGGTCACCGACGCAACCCCGGCGAAGGTCTCCCGCGATATCCCCACACCTGGACAGACGGGAACTCTCTACGGCTGGAGCAGCAGCTCGTCCATGGCACGATCCGGGCAGCTTCCGATGACCAAGATGGTCGTCAATGAGCTGCTGGGAGGAGGCCCCACTGAAGGAACCCCAGGTGAGGCTGCGCCTGGTGGTGCTGTTCCGGGTGACGCTACTCCAGGCGAAGCTGTTCCGGGCGATGCCATGGAATCAATGGAGATGCAGCCAGGCGGAGCAATGCCGGGTGCAGTTAAGCCGGATGTAGTAAAGCCAGATGACTCCAAAACCGAGTCGATCCCCGCAGGAACGGAAAGCATCCCAGCCGACGCTGCCATGATGCCAATGATTCAAAGCGCCATCCTGGACGCACATTCCGTCTCTGGCGCGGGTATGCAGGGCGGTGACTCCGGCGGCCCGTTCTTCGTCGACGGCAAGCTCGCGGGCCTGGCTACTGCCGGAACCTCCAATGGCGATCCTGACCTACCCTCCCCCAGCGCAGCTATCACCACCCTCGCTGGCACGGCTGACTGGATCGATGACATCACCTCTGGCCGAGACACAGAAAGCGTGCTGACCGCGGAGAACACTCCTGCTCCGCCAAAGACCATTCAGACCAGCGCCGATCACATGTGGGGTTACCTCGCCATCGCGTGCGTTGGCCTGGTTGTCGCAGCAGCCTGGCCGCGCATTAGGAATGGCCGACAGTAGAACCGTCTAACCACAACCACAAGCCGCCTCCCCGGAAAGTACTGGGTAGGCGGCTTTTATCGTGCATGCGAGGAACTTAATCGTGACCGAAGCCACAAAATCTCTCGGTAACTGACGTACAATCGTGAGGTAATCCTATGGTTTTATTCCAATTTTTCTAAGAATCGACGATTCGGTGGGGTCGCACCTATCGGTGGCCTGGCTCTGTTGATTCCGCCAATGATCTGGCTGAAAAAATCGAAAGCCAAGACTTCGTAGAGTTCTTTATGAAGGGGCGAAAAAAGGAACGAGTCACTCCACATCCGCCCACATTTCGAGCCCACCGTGGGAGTCCAAGCCTGTCTGGCAGCTGTCTGCCAGCTGTCTGCCCACCGTTTTGCCAGTATTGCGCTCACTTATCGATGCATGATTCACCCATCGATGCGCTCCAGCGTATCCATAAGTGAATAACTCATCGATATGTGAAACCGAAAGCTAGCAGCGCGTACATGAGCTGAGGCAAATCGACCAGAATCAACCCAGCAACTCCTCAAGCTAAGTACCTTCAGGCCGACTAATCGAGCAGCGCCTCACGCTGCATTTTGGGGTTAAGGGTCAAAAAGTGTGTCCGGAATCGCGGATTTTCACGGATTGACCTGTAGGTTTCCGGAAAGTATATGCTCCGGAAGCATATATCTA
>NZ_JBFLKW010000009.1:0-86573 GCF_040743205.1 Corynebacterium sp. 045007 | reverse complement strand
CTAGATATATGCTTCCGGAGCATATACTTTCCGGAAACCTACAGGTCAATCCGTGAAAATCCGCGATTCCGGACACACTTTTTGACCCTTAACCCCGATTAGGCGCTAGTCGGCAATCCCATCAATGTGCGCCAGCAGGGCCGAGTTGTAGTACTCCGGGGTTTCCTGGTTGAGCAGGTGCTTGGCCGGCGAAATGACGACCATGGTCGAGCCCGCGATGCCGTCGTGAAGCGAAGTGACGACGTCGAGGGACGTAGAGGTGTCCTGCTTACCGGCGATGACCAGCGTCGGAGCGGTGATCTCGGCGAGGCGCTCGCGGGTGTCGAAGCGAGAGAGTGCTCCGCAGGCGCCGATGTAGCCGTCATCGGGGCAATCTGCGATCATGTCGCGGAAGCGGGCGGGGAGCTCAGGGGTAGTGTCGAAGCACTCGTCGGTAAACCAGTTGCGGACGACAGTGTCCGCGAGCGCGCCTGTGCCCTTGTCACGCACGAGCTGGGCCTTTTCCTGCCAGGCCTCGGGTGTGCCGAATTTCGGCGCCGTCGACGACAGTGTCAGACTGACCACGCGATCGGCGTGTTCTAGTGCGATGGTCTGGGCGATAGCGCCGCCGAGAGATAGTCCCACAAAATGTGCACGGTCAACATCCTCCTCATCGAGGACCTCGATGATGTCGGCGGCCAAGTGGCTCATGTCCCACTCACCCTCGGGGATAGGGGAATCGCCATGGCCGCGGACATCTGGCGTGATGACCTGGTACTTTTCGCTCAAAGCGGCTACCTGGGGCTCCCACATCTCCTGTGTGGTGCCCAGCGAGCCAATCAGGACAACCGTACCGTTGTCCTTGTGGTTGATTGCATGTGCGGTGTAGTCGATGGCCACGAGATCCTCCTTGAAGGTGTTGGCTGTGTCAGCTGTGCCAGCTGTGTCTGCTAATTCTCGGCGTTGCGAGCAGCTTCAGCGGCAGCCCGACCAGGGCCGTCGTCCTTCTTGGCCTCTGCCTCAGCGGCTTCCACGCGCTGCTTCGCCATGGACTCACGAGCGGCCTCCAGCCACTCCGGCATCTGCTCGAGCAAATCCTTAATCTCCGCCGTTGTCAGCGGCTTGTCCATGTCGTTCTTCTTCAACGCCGTGATAGTGATGCCCAGCTTGCGGGCAACTTCTGGACGCGGGTGCGGTCCGTTGCGGCGTAGCTCAGCGAGCCATTCCGGCGGATTGGATTGCAGTTCGGCAAACTGCGCGTGCGAAATCTCACCAGTGCGAAATTCCTCGGGTGTGGCCGGGAGGAAAATGCCAAGTTTTTTGGCTGCGGTTAGGGGTTTCATGGGTTCAACGCTAGCACCCATTCGAGTAACCTTGCGGAGTATGTCGACTCCTGAACCCGCCGTCCTGCGCATCGTGTTCGCCACCGGCACCAGTCCCGAGAAGTGGTTTCGCCGCTTTAGGGATCGAATTCCGGCAACACTGCACACCCACGCCGCCGACGATCCGATGTCCGACCTGGTCGGCGGCGCCGCTGACATGGCGCTGGTTCGGTTAGAGTCCGAAAGCTCGCTGCCCGAGTCGCTCCATCGCATCCGGCTTTACGACGAAGCCTGGGGCGTGGCCTTCGAGAAAGAGCACGTGTTCTCCCTCACAGAGTCCGTGCCGGAGGAGCTGTTGGCGGACGAAACTGTGCTGTTGACCTCCGTGGATCCGGATGAGCTGCGACAGATGCTGCCCGTTGCGGCCACTGGTGCAGGTGTCGTGGTGGGACCTCGCACGATTTTGAAGGCGCTGTCGAAGAAGGCGGTGGCCTCATCGAACTTGGTGGCCGAGGAAGGCGCCACGGAACCGCTGTCTCGGACAGCTATTTGGTTGGTGTGGCCGAAAGTAGAGGACGACGAGCTCCGGCAGGAGTTCGTCGGCATTGTCCAGGGGCGCAGGGAGGGCTCGACGCGCACGCAGTTGGGGCGCAAGAAGGCTGATGAAGCTCCAAAGAAGTTGTCGGCCCGAGAAAAGACGCTTGCTAAGCAAGCCCGCCGGCAGCGCGCTGGGGCCGTCGTAAAGCATGCGCGTAGTAGCCGTAGCGGGCGTCGAAGCAGCGGTGGAAGCGGTCGACCGCGTAGGCGAAAGTAATCTTTTTACAATATTTTTGCCGTTTCGTTCGACGTGCGCGGAAAAATTAGCCACACTTGTAGTTATGGCTGAAAAGAAGCGCGATTTCACGATTCGAATGATGCGTGAAGAGGACTATCCACAGATCCAAGAGATCTACGAGATTGGCCTGGATACGGGGCACGCGTCCTGGGAGCACTCCGCTCCCGAGTGGGACGAATTCATCGCACTCAAACGAGTGGATTTGTGTTACGTCGCCGTCGACGCAGAAAACCCGGACAAGATTCTGGCTTGGGCATCGGCAGCGCCGGTATCCAAGCGCCCGATTTTCAATGGCGTCATCGAAGACTCCATCTACGTCCATCCTGACGGGCAGGGCATGGGGCTGGCGGCGACGCTGCTGCAGAAGCTTATCGACGATGCCACGGAGCTCGACTGCTGGTCGATTCACTCGTGGGTCTTCCCGGAGAATGTGGGATCGTTAAAGCTGCATCGAAAGCTCGGCTTCCGTGAAGTGGGGATTTACCACCACATGGCAAAGATGACCTACGGCCCAATGGCGGGGCAGTGGCGCGATGTCATTATTTTGGAAAAGCTCCTGGAAAAGCCAGAGGAGCGCGCACTGAAGCGCGTCCAGGAAGAAGCAGAAGCCGCCGGTGAGCCGAACCGTCCGATTCTGGACAAGCTCGACCGCGCCGACGGCCAGGTGGGGGCATAGCTGCCGGGAGCCGCGGCTCCCGCGAATTAATTATTCGACGGTTTCCTTCAACGGATCCTCGCGAACAAAGAACACAATGATTGCTGCCAGAATAATCACTGGCATTAGTACCAAGAAGATCGGCGTCAAACCATCGTTGTAGCTGGAGATCAGCGCTTCGTGGATTGGCGCCGGCATGCTATCTAGGACGTGCGGCGTCAGTGAACCAATCGACTTAGAGGAAAAGCCCTCCGGGCCCATCTGCTTTGCGAACTCTGCTGCAGCCTCCGGTGATGCGGCCTTGATCTGTTCGACAGCAGCCGGAACGCGTTCGCCTGCCAGGTCCTTCATGCGGTGGATGAAAATCGAACCCACAATGGAGGAACCGACCGCACCACCAATCTGGCGGAAGAAGTTATTCGCAGCGGTAGCGGTACCGACCATCGCGACCGGGAAGGAGTTCTGCACGATGAGAACTAGAACCTGCATGCCGGTGCCCAGGCCGAAGCCCATGATGAACAGGTACACACCAACCTGCCACAGCGGGGTGGTGGTCTCCAGCGTGGACAGCAAGTAGAGGGAGACAGCCATAATCATCAGGCCGACGAAGGGGTAGAAGCGATACTTACCAGTCCGCGAAATAATCTGGCCAACGCCAATTGAGGTGAGCAGCATGCCGACCATCATCGGCGTCATCATCAAACCTGCAGCGGTCGGTGACATTGAGTGCACCATCTGCAGGTAGGTCGGAATATAGGCCATAGTGCCGAACATCGCGATACCCAGAATGAGACCCGACACAGTCGTGAGCACGAAGTTCCGGTTATTAAACAAGTGCGTCGGAATCAGTGGGTTGGAAACGCGAGTCTCGGTGAGGAAGAACAGCACCCAGGAAACGACAGAGGCAACGATAAGCGAGATGATGACCCCGGAGTTCCAGTCGTACTGTGTACCGCCCCACGTGGTGGTGAGAATTAGCGTCGAGGCAGCGGCAGTCAAGAACATCGTGCCGATGTAGTCGAAGTTTCCTTCACTCTGGCGTCGGGGCAGCTTCAGGAAGGCCGCAGCTGCCGATAGTGCAACCACGCCCATCGGGACGTTGATCCACAGGCCCCAGCGCCAGCCCGGGCCGTCGGTGAACCAGCCTCCCAGCACTGGTCCCAGCACGGAACTCAGACCGAACACAGCACCCATGATGCCCATGTACTTACCGCGCTGGCGTGCGGGAATAACCTCGGCCAGGATGGCCTGTGAGGAAACCATCAATGTACCGCCAGCAAATCCCTGAAAAGCGCGGGCGGCGATGAGCAGGCTCATGGAGTTGGTGATTGCACCCATGACGGAACCGACCATGAACAGCGCGATGCCCATCATGAACAGGCCCTTGCGCCCAATCATGTCACCGAGCTTGCCGACAATCGGCATTGCCACAGTCTGTGCCAACAGGAATGCAGAAATAACCCACGACATGTGGTCAACTCCGCCGAGCTCGCCGACGATGGTCGGCAGGGCAGTGGCGAAAATCATCTGCCCCAGCGAGCTCATCAGCATAGTGAGAATGAGCGCGAAGAAAATGATTCCCAAGTGGGACTTGTTGTCAGAAACCGTGGTGTCGGTTTGATCTTGAGCAGTGGTGTTGCTAGCTGTCACTATTCCTCCTCCAGAAATTTTTAACGACGTCGGCGGCGTCGTGAAGCGGTGTATCTGTTGTGAATTCGTCCCGATGAGCCGATGAGTACAGCACGCATTCGCGGACGAAACCGACCGACAGTGCTACCTCGTGCCCGACGGGCAGCTCGGGGTGCGTGCGCGACTGTGGATTCATCTCGAAATAGCGCTCAAAGGCAGAACGGACGCGGCGCATTGAGTTGCCAAAATTCGAAATGACAACCGTCGATAGCTTTGGCTCATTGCGCAAAATCTCGCGGATACGCTCCTTGAGCAGACGGTGAAACTCTTCGGTTGCCCCCAGCTCTTTATATCGGAGTAGCTGGGATTGCTGCTTTTTCTCGATGAAATCGAGCATGTCCGCGATGGGGTCTTGGTGAATTTGGGCGAGGAATACCTCTTCATCGTCAGCATCGAATGACATGATGCCGTTGCCGAAGATGGCTTGATCCTTGGAGTCGAAGTAATTGAAGAATGTGCGTCGACTGATATTGACCCGCTGACAGATGTCTTCGATGTTGACTTGGTCGTATCCGCGATCCAACACAAGGGCGGTCGCGGCATCGGCCAAAGCGCAGTGTGTTTGAAACCTTTTGAGCTCCCGGAGACCGCACTCGGGGTGTTGGCCCGGATCCAATCTGTGATAGGTATTCTCATCAATTTGCACGAGGTGCAAAGTTACACCGAGTGCAATGTGATGGCAAGTTGATGAGTCAACAGGTGTTTAAGTACCTATGCAGAGAGCATCTTTGGGTTGTTCAGGATGCCGTGGACTCAGGCGCAGGGGTCGGGTTGTTGATAGTCGCAACGCGCCATTCAATTACACAACCTTCGTGTTTTGTGTAGGCACGGTGGAAGGCTACCTCTCCTTCAATAGCTCGTGGCGCAGGGCGTCGTTAAGCGAAGTGAAGCGGAACCTGTGCCCCGCCTTTTGCAGCGCTGCTGCCTCTACTCTCTGATTCGCGAGAGCCAACTCCGCAGCACCGCGTTTGCCCAGCAGTACTGCAGGCCCCAGTGAAGGAATCGGAACCGCCGTCGGGCGGTGCAAGACCTCTCCCAATACCCTCGTGAACTCCGCATTATTCACTCCGAAAGCCAGTGGCACCACCGCATTGACAGGTCCGGCAAGGCCGGAATCTGCCAACGACCGGTGATAGATGTCCAACAGGTCGTCCAAAGCAATCCACGGGAACCACTGCTCGCCCGACCCCAATCTGCCTCCAAGCCCGGTGAACACCACGCCCGCTAGTAGCGGCAAGAGACCGCCGCCACCAGCAAGCACGAGACCAGTGCGGACGTTTACGACCCGCTTGCCTGCATCGCGAGCGGGATCCCATGCATTTTCCCAATCGCGCACAATAGCCGAGAGACTGTCCGCGGCGGCGCTGCCGTCGTAACGCTGCGCTTCCGCGCCAGGGCCAGCGTCCTCGGTGAGCACCTCTGGGCCACGATCCGCACCGTAGAACCCCACCGCCGACGCTCCAACCGCGACCTTCACGCTGTCAGTAGATGCAACGAGCTTTGCCAGAGCTCGCGTTGGTTCGACACGGGAATGGCGAACCTTTCGAAGATGCGCCTCCGTGAAGCGCCCCGCAATCGGTGCGCCGGCCAGATGGATGACCGCGTCGACTCCCTCCAGCAAGTCAGCTGCGGGTGCCGCAGTATCCCAATATCGCTTGTCCACACCCGTCTGTTCACGTGAGCGCACCAGCAAAATCACCTCATGTCCGGCCGTGGTCAGTAGCGCGCGCAGCTGCGTTCCGACGGTCCCCGTAGCTCCACTGATCGCCACTGTCAGCGGCTCCGGCACATGCCCCAAATACTCCGAAAGCCTATCGACGGCCGCAAGGTCGCCAGCAACCTTCGTAGCACGGTAGGCGAACATCGAATCCAACCCGGGTACCGGAACCTTGGTGTCAACGGTGTCCTCTAAAACCGTGCCAGCGCTGCCGTCGCCAAGCGGAGTATCGGAGAGAACGTGGGTGTGCTTCCACCCCGTGATGCGGCGAAAGGGCTCGCTGGTGACTTCGTCAATGAATCTCTGGCCGGGGAGGAAACCGGCCGGGTCGTGACGTGCAATCCATTTGAGGCCAGCCGGCATGGAGAATACGGTCGTGCCGTCGGCGAGGTTGGCGGATTCGGATTTCGGTGACATCGGGAGAAGCCCCGGTGTTAGGCGGGTGACAGCGCCTGGGCGGGAGAACCACTCGGCGACGCAACGGCGAGGAAATGCGATGGTGTGGCGATAGGTGGGAATAGTTAGTCACTCTCTGAAACTTGTCCGACGTTAAGGAAAAATAGTAGACCCCGAAGTCTTTCAGCGAAGTGAGACTACGGGGTCTTATGCGTAAGGTGCTCTCACACCTTCGAGTTCAGAAAGAACTAGTCACGATCAGTGTTGGCCATTGCCAGCACGTCGAGGCGCTTGTCCAGCTCTTCCTCGGTCAGCTTCTCGCCGTCGACGAAGCCCATGTCGATAACAGTCTGACGGATGGTCTTACCTTCCTTCAGAGCAGTCTTAGCGACCTTAGCTGCGTTCTCGTAGCCGATGGCGGAGTTCAGCGGGGTCACAATCGACGGGGAGGACTCAGCCAGAGTCTTCATACGCTCAACGTTCGGCTCGATGCCGTCCACCAGCTTCTCGGCGAAGACGCGTGCGGTGTTCGCCAGCAGCTTAGCGGACTCCAGCACGTTACGTGCCATGACCGGGATGAAGACGTTCAGCTCGAATGCGCCGTTAGCGCCAGCAAACTCAACAGCGGTGTCGTTGCCCAGAACCTGCGCTGCGACCTGGGTGGCAGTCTCGCACAGAACCGGGTTGACCTTACCCGGCATGATGGAGGAACCCGGCTGCAGATCCGGCAGGTGAATCTCAGCAAGGCCGGTCAGCGGGCCGGAGCCCATCCAGCGAATGTCGTTAGCGATCTTGTTCAGGGAGACTGCGACGGTGCGCATAGCGCCGGAGAATTCGACCAGGGCATCGCGGTTAGCCTGAGCCTCGAAGTGGTTCTGAGCCTCGCGCAGCTCCTTGATGCCGGTCAGTTCGACGAGCTCAGCGGTGACCTTGGCACCGAAGTCCGCCGGGGTGTTCAGGCCGGTGCCAACAGCGGTACCACCGATTGGCAGCTCGCCCAGACGCGGCAGGGTGGCCTCGATGCGCTCAATGCCAGCCTCAATCTGGCGAGCGTAACCCGAGAACTCCTGACCCAGGGTCACCGGGACAGCGTCCATCAGGTGAGTGCGGCCGGACTTAACAACGGTCTCCCATTCCTTGGCCTTCTTAGCCAGGGACTCCTGCAGAACCTTCAGTCCCGGGACGAGGTCCTTGACAGCTGCCTCGGTTGCTGCGACGTGAGTGGCAGTCGGGAAGGTGTCGTTGGAAGACTGACCCATGTTGACGTGGTCATTCGGGTGAACCTCAACGCCGTTGGCCTTTGCGATGGACGCAATGACTTCGTTGGTGTTCATGTTGGAAGAAGTGCCCGAACCGGTCTGGAAGACGTCAATCGGGAACTCAGCATCGTGCTTGCCTTCGGCAATTTCCTTGGCAGCGGCGACGATGGCATCTGCCTGCTCAGCAGACAGCAGGCCGCGCTCCTTGTTGACGATGGCGCAAGCTGCCTTCAGCAGACCCATAGCGCGAATCTGTGCAGACTCCAGCGGACGGCCGGAAATCGGGAAGTTCTCAACTGCACGCTGAGTCTGTGCGCGCCACAGGGCGTTAACCGGAACCTTAACCTCGCCCATGGTGTCGTGCTCGATGCGGAACTGCTGCTCTGTCATTCGTTGCCTCTTTCAGTTAGGGGAACTTGAGTGCGCGCAGAACGACCCCTCATTGCGCATGCAATTTTCATGCGATGCAGAACCGTTAGCGCATTCGTCTTCAAGTATGAATCAGTTTGTTAAAAAAGTGGTGCCCTGAGGGCACCACTAAAGGGGTAGTTACTTACAGATCGATGTCAGGCATCTCGCCCTTGCCGTAGTCGATGCTGGCGTACTTGCGCAGCTTCTCCAGGGAGTGGAAAGCCTCGATGCGACGAATGGTGCCGGACTTGGAGCGCATAACCAGCGAGCGGGTCCACGCGCCGTTACCGCGGTAAGCGACACCGCGCAGCATGTCACCGTTGGTGACACCAGTGGCAACGAAGTAGCAGTTGTCGGATGCGACCAGGTCATCGGTGGTCAGAACACGAGAAAGATCGTGCCCAGCGTCGAGAGCCTTCTTAATTTCGGCCTCATCGCGCGGGTGCAGTTTGCCCTGGATTTCGCCGCCCATACACTTCATGGCGCATGCGGTGATGACACCTTCTGGGGTGCCGCCGACGCCCATCATGATATCGACCGAGTTCGTGTTCTGAGCTGCGGCAACAGCGCCAGCAACGTCACCATCGCCAATCAGTCGAACCTTGGCGCCAGCTTCGCGGATGTCACGAATCATGTCAGCGTGGCGCGGGCGATCCAGCACGACAACAGTGACATCTTCCGGACGCAGCCCCTTGGCCTTAGCAACGACCTTGATGTTGTGCTCAACTGGAGCCTCGATGTCAATCTTGCCGGCAGCCTCCGGGCCAACAGCAATCTTATCCATGTAGAACACAGCCGACGGGTCGTACATGGAGCCGCGGTCTGCAGCAGCAAGAACAGCGATAGAGTTCGGGCGGCCCTCTGCCATCAGAGTCGTGCCGTCAATCGGGTCAACCGCGATGTCAACGGCCGGGCCTTGGCCGTTGCCGACCTTTTCGCCGTTGAACAGCATCGGGGCTTCGTCCTTTTCGCCCTCGCCAATAACAACGACACCGTTCATAGCCACGGTGTTGATGAGCTGACGCATGGCATCGACGGCAGCGCCGTCGCCCTTTTCCTTCTGACCACGACCGACCCACTGACCAGCTGCCAGTGCAGCGGACTCAGTAACTCGGACGAGCTCCATCGCAAGGTTGCGATCTGGTGCTTCAGGATTCGAGGCGTTCATTGACTTCTGGCCCTTCCGTGGTTTTTGAGAACTCTTTTGAGGTTTGAGAATGTGCTGGGAGACGCCACGCCAGGAAACTGGGGTTTAGCGTTGCAACAATTTCTATTGATTGATGTTTGGCGCATCAGTTTTAGCGCCTTTGCATCTGTTACTAGTGTTCCACCTTTTTGGTGTTCGGGGGTGGACGCAGCGCCAAAGTGGGGGGAGTTTCAGGGCTAAACCCCCACATCACGCGGTTATCAAAAGTTTGTTCCGGCGTCAGTTCGCTTGACGACGTCGACAGCGTCCGTCATCAAGTATTGCTAGCTGCAGCTGTGCGGGTGCGACTGATGACTAGGTTCGTTGCGGGGCCTTTGGCATACTTGAGCGCGTGGCGAATGAGAAACCTAGGATTTTGCAGGACAGTCGAGACATGATTCTCACCCTCGTGGTGATGTTTCTTGCGGTGGCTGTCACCATTGGCTTTACCGGCCTGTGCAGTTTTAACCCCGGGAAGCCGGAAAACGGTCCGGTGCGCGAGGTCGATGCCGCCCCATTCGTGAACGTGGAGGCTCGGCGCGTGGACTATCCAGTTCGCCTGCCGAAGGTGCCTGAGGGCTGGACTTCAAACTCGACCCGCGCGGGTATGGCGGCGGGGAAGCAGACAACCATTATTGGCTATGTCACCGCTAGCGGAGCATTCATTCAGGTCACGCAAACAGATGCGGAAGCAGGTCAGCTGCCGGATGATGGTAAGAACCGTCTCCGGGACGGTACTACTGACGTGGAAGGTACAACCTGGACTAAGTATGAGCCGGCTGAGGACAACGTGCGTCGCGTATGGGTTGGGGACCTCGGTGACTCCCGCGCAATTATCGAGGGCACTGCCAACGACGAGGAGTTCACACAGTTGGCGGCGGCATTGCAGAAGGCCGAGCCAATTGATCCGGACACGACAATGCCGGATTCGTCACAGCCGCAGCAGACTGCGTCCGAGACGCCGTCGGCACCAGCAAAGTAGGCCGAGTCGAGCACTCACCTGGATGGGTAATCCCAACTAGGGCCATAAAATAGCTGAACTCAGCTATCAGCGAAGAGACGAGAAACGATATGAACTGACGATCGTTTCTCGTCTCTTTTTAGTCCTCATCGCCCACATTCTCGGCAGAAGCCGAGACATCCTGATTCTTGCTGGCCAAGGCGGCTTCAACCTTTGCCCGTGCGCCAGCCAAATGCTCCTCGCAGCGGCGGGCCAGCGCCTCGCCTCGCTCCCACAGCGCCAGGGATTCATCCAGGCTCATCTGTCCGAGTTCTAGGAGCTTGACGGTCTCGGCCAGCGCATCTCGAGCCTGCTCGTAGCTCAGGTTCTCTACCGGTACCTGTTCCTCCGAAGAGGGAGCCTGACCCGCGCCGAAAACATTGTCATTCATTAGCGAATACGTCCTTCACATCTAGTAGTTAAAGCTCTAAGGTTGGAAAAGTCATTGCTTACTAATTCGCCGGCTTCGTAGCTAGCGTCGCTGCAGAGATGGAGCCGTCACTGACGCGAATTCGCAGTTGGGAACCCATCGGAGCATCTGCAATAGAGGTCACAATCTGTGGTTCCGGCTGAGTAGCCGATTGTGCCTGCACGATGGCATAGCCGCGAGCGAGCGTGGCAGAGGGGCCAAGTGCTGAAACCTTGCCGCGCAATCCCGATACCACGGCTTCCTCACGTTCCAGACTGCGGTGGATGAGAAAACGTAGCCGATCGACCTGCGCCGTGACAAACTCTTCACGCACGCGGATGGGAGTGAGCGGATCGCGCAGTACCGGCCGCGACGTCAAATCCCGCAGAGTCGCTACTTCACGGTCAACCCATCGCCGCAGAGATGCCGAGGAGCGCTCACGCAGCTGTGCAATGAGGCGGCGTTCCTCAGCAGCATCGGGCACTGTTTTCTTGGCTGCATCCGTCGGTGTGGCAGCACGTAAATCAGCGACGTAATCCAACAGCGGAGTATCCGGCTCGTGCCCGATTGCAGAAACCACCGGTGTTGTCGCCTTACTCACCGCACGAATCAGCGCCTCATCTGAAAAAGGCAGCAAATCTTCGACACTGCCACCGCCACGGGCGACGATGATGACATCGACCTCCGGGTCGGCGTCGAGCTGTGCCAGCGCTTCAATAATCTCCGGAACAGCCTTGGCGCCCTGCACAATTGTGTTGATTACCCGGAAATCCACTTCGGGCCAGCGGGCACCCGCGACCGAAAGCACATCGCGTTCAGCTGCCGAACCGCGACCGGTAATCAACCCGATCTTGTTGGGGAGGTAGGGCAGAGGGCGTTTCAGCCGTGGATCAAAGAGGCCTTCCGCCGCTAGTGCCTGGCGCAGCTGCTCCAACCGTGCCAACAGTTGCCCCAAACCTACGGGCCTCCACTCCGTAGCCCACAGGGAAAACTGCCCCCGCCCGGCATAAAACGCAGGCTTGCCCAAAACCACTACGCGGTCGCCGTTGCGCAACGGATTATTGCGGAGAGCCGCCGTAGAACAAGTCACCGATACCGAAAACTCCGCGGAGGTGTCACGCAGAGTGATGTAGGAGAGCTTCCAGCTCGGCTTGGAGTTGACCTGGGCGATTTCCCCCTCGACCCAAATCTGTCCAAGGCGCTCAATATAGTCCTTGACTAACTGGTTCAGGCGCCGAACCTGAACCGGTTTCTCGGCCGACGTTTCCAATTTCGACATACATCAACACTTACACGATGGGGCGGATCGTCCTGCTTATAAACGCACGTTGCCCACAGGCTAAATCTGCCTGTGGGCAACTGTGACGGTAAGGTGCAAGCCCGAGCTACTTGCGGTAACGAGACCTGCTATCGCGCCCGGTTATGCGCTCCTGGCGAGGGCGCTGCTGTCGCGGTGGCCACTCCTCGGTGCGGCGGTGGTTGCCTACTTGGCGTGCGGGGCTCTGTCGAGGCTTTTCGGACCGGGACTCCGGCGAAGACTGTTCTCCCCACATCCGTGCCGTTCCTGCCGCTTGACGACGGGGAAACTCCTGCGTTGGCCGCTGCGGTGCGTTTGGCCGTTCAATCGGACGACGAGGCTGCTGTCTGGTCGAGTTTGGCGAAGTGGAATCCTGAGTGAACTGCGCCTGGCCCGGATGCGGGCGAGACTGCCAACGGGATGTTGGCTGCTGGGCCCGCTGGGCGAAATTCGAGCGCTGCTGGGCGCGCTCCCCAGAGCGGTCAACTGGTCGCTCACGCAGTTGCTCGGCGTTGCGCGATGCCGAGCTGGCGCTCGCTGCCGGTCGGGCACCAGAACGAGAAGTCTCCTGCCGAGAGCGTGCAGCCTGCTGGCGCGCCTGGCGGCGAGCTTCGGCATCTCGGATAATGTCCGCAGCGGGACGTCGTGAAGCAGGGCGTTCCTGAGAGCGAGAAGCTACGCGGCGATCAGATTCGGCGAGACGACGGCGAACCTGAGAGCTGGATTCGACAGCGGCTTCGTCACGGTGCTGGCGTTGTTTAGCGGCCTTGCGCTGGGTGTTGAGGGATTTCTCCTGGGTGCGGGTGATTTCGAGGTAACGCCACACTGCGATGATGACACAGATAATCATCAAGATCAGCAGCCACGGGAATTGCTGGATGATGGGATATGCGGAGGTCACCAGGCGAGCGCGTTTAGAGGTCGTCGCGGTCGCGCCACCATTTTCGGGATCGGCGAGAGAACCGGTAAACCACGCTGTGAAAAAGGTGACAAGCGCGAACAAAATAGGGATTTGAGCGACGGTAACTACCAGACCGCGAGGAACCACCAACAGTGTTCCGGCCACAGCAGCCACGGCAAAAGCAATGAAGTAGGGCTTGCCAAGCGAACCGTTGGGAACAGAAAAGAGCAAACCAAAAACGCCGGCCAGAAGCATCAGCAACGGCGGCACAAACATTGGCACGCGTGGAAGCAGGGGTTTGTTCCCACTGCCTTTACGGGTTATTGCTGATCTGTTCGACACGAATGCGTATCCTACCGGTTATTAGTGATAAAAACGGGCAAGCCCGGTATAAGAGCCTGCCCGTGTCTTGGAATCTCGCCCTACTTGTTTTTCTTAGAGAAAGGCCCGGAGACGACTTCAGTGACCTTGTGGAAGGCCTTGGTCATCGCTCCCTCTTCCTGCTTGGTCGGACCAGCATCGGGGGAAACTTTACCGGCGGTGCGAGCATCTGCCTTCACAGCGCTCTCCGCGGAGCTGTCGGAGTCATCACTGCCCAGACGGAACGAAGCCAGTCGGTCGCGCATTGCACGGCCGGCAGCTTCAATCTGAATGCCGGAGATTGATCCGGCATCCGTGGCGAACTCGATGTCCTTTGCGGTCTTGTCACCCGTTCGCAAATCCGTGAGGTCGCCGAGGTAGCGGAACCAGACCGCGACGACTGCAGTGACTGGCACAGCCAGGAAAGCGCCGATGATGCCGAAGATACCGCCACCGAGCAGAACCACCAACAGGACGATTGCGGCGTGCAGGTCCATAGCCTTGGACTGCAGAATCGGCGAGAGGATGTTGCCCTCAATCTGCTGGACGGCAATGATGATGAGCAAGACAAAGATTGCTGTGGTCAGGCCGTTGGCAACAAGTGCGACAACCACCGCAATGAAGCCGGCGGTGAACGCGCCGACAATAGGAATGAAGCCAGCGAAGAAAGTCACCACGGCCAGGACCATTGCCAGCGGCACATTCAAAATCGCAAGACCGGCACCGATGAAGACCGCGTCGATAAGCGAAACGATAGCCTGCGTGCGGATGTAGCCCGACAGCGTGTTCCAGGAGCGGGTGAGTACCTCCGTGAGATGCCAGCCGAGGCGACGTCCGGTCAGGCGGCGGAGCCATGGCAGGAAGTCCTGGCCGTCCTTGATGAAGAAGAACGTCAGCACCAGCATTGCCATCAAGGTTACGGCGACCGAAGAGACCACCGAGATGCCTTGGAAGACTGTGTTGGCGATATCGCCGGAGCGCTCCTGGAGCCATTGGGAACCCTGGTCCAGAGCGTCGAGGATTTGTTCATCCTTGACGTTAAATGGCGGGGCCTGAATGATGTTCTGGACTTCTTGAATGCCATCTGTGAACTGGCGACGCAATTCGGGGAACTGCGACTGCACAGTCGGTGCGAGGAACGCGACGACGCCGCCAAGCAGCGCCAGCGCGCCTAGGATGACCGTCAGTGCGGAGAGTGCGCGGGGCCAGCGGTGTTTCATCAGGAACACGGCGGGCGGAGCCAGCACCGTGGAGACAATCAGGGCCAACAGAATCGGCAGAACGCCAGCCCAAATCTTTCCCAGAATCATAGCGCTGACGTACAGCGCCGCTGCGGTGATGAGGAAACGCAGGCACCAACCTGCGAACCACCGGGCACCCTCGCCAATGACGTCGGCGCGGTCGATGGATTCGGCGTCGTTTTCGCTCATAAGCTCATCGAGGTTTTCAGCATCTTCCGGCAAATCCGGCTGCGTTGCCGCTGACTTATGGGCATCGGAGGGGATAGACAGAGACTGTTCTATACGCAGAGGCTCCGATCCCATTACGTGATCGATAGCGTCTTTTTCGGACTGCGCAGTCCACTCTTCGCCTTCATTGGGTTTATTGCTCACGTATTCATTATGGGGGTTCGGAGGGGATAGGGGGCAACTTCACGAAGTTAGGGCGAGTTCAAATCTGTCTCTCCGAGCCCGTAAGATGGGCAATGTGAGTCTTACACTTGGAATCGTCGGTCTGCCCAATGTCGGAAAGTCAACCCTGTTTAACGCCTTGACGCGCAACGATGTGCTGGCTGCGAATTATCCGTTCGCCACCATCGAGCCGAACGTCGGCGTTGTGGAGCTTCCCGATCCCCGTTTGAATAAGCTCGCCGAAATTTACGGCTCTGAGCGTATTCTTCCGGCTACAGTGTCGTTTGTGGACATCGCCGGCATCGTCAAGGGTGCATCGGAGGGCGAAGGTCTAGGTAACAAGTTCCTCGCCAACATCCGCGAGGCTGACGCGATCTGTCAGGTCGTCCGTGTCTTCAATGATGATGATGTCGTGCATGTCGACGGCAAGGTTGACCCGGCCTCTGACATCGGTGTGATTGAAACCGAGCTGATTCTGGCTGATATCCAGACTATTGAGAAGGCGCTGCCGCGTCTGGAAAAGGAAGCCAAGAAGGATAAGGAAAAGGTCGGTGAGGTTGAAGCCGTCAAGCAGGCTCTCGCTGTGCTGGAAGAGGGACGCACTCTCTTCGCAGCTTCCGATGACGTGAAGCTCTCCGCTCTGCGCGAGCTGCACTTGCTCACCGCAAAGCCGTTCCTCTACGTCTTCAACGCTGATGAGGAAGTGCTTGCCGACGAGGACCGCCGCGCGGATCTGGCCGCTGCTGTGGAACCGGCGGACTGTGTGTTCCTCGACGCCAAGGCTGAGTCGGACCTACTGGAGCTGGATGAGGAATCCCGCAATGAGCTCCTGGCTGAAATTGGCCAGACCGAGCCGGGTCTGCATTCGCTTGCTCGCGCTGGTTTCCGCACTCTTGGTCTGCAGACTTACCTGACCGCTGGCCCGAAGGAGTCTCGCGCCTGGACCATTCCGAAGGGTGCTACGGCCCCGCAGGCTGCCGGCGTGATTCACACTGATTTCGAGCGTGGCTTCATTAAGGCTGAAATTGTGTCTTTCAGTGATCTGGTCGAGGCCGGTTCGATTGCCGAGGCAAAGGCCAAGGGCAAGGTTCGCCAGGAGGGCAAGGACTACATCATGCACGACGGCGACGTGGTTGAATTTAAGTACAACGTGTAGCTAAGGGCCTTATTAATAGCGTTTGACAACAAGCGCTCCTATTTGCCGTCGTATCTCACGAGACGCTGACGTGGATGGCCGCACCATCGACCTGCAGCCTCAGGACTGTGAAGTCATTGCAAAGCAGCGTGGCTTGCACGTTGGACATAGGACATAACGACGTCGATCAGTCCATTTCCGCGTCAAAGAAGAATGTGGCTCGCCCCAACTACGACGCCATGGTGGCATCCCTCGAACGCGGCGAAATCGACGCGATCATCTGCTGGGACCTCGCTGGACAGTCCGATCGGTCGGACAGAATTACTCCCGCACCCCAGCGTAATCAGGGGTGCACCTTAAAAACATTCGGAGGTGGGGGTAACTCCCCCTCGTTGCCCAGAGACAAAATACGCCAGTGGCGTCTGTATGACGCCCCGAAGGTAGGACAAATTCCAATCCAGAGAGCTCTTGCACTGTTGCGGTGCGGTTGTCTTCTTTCTCACCGTATTGCACCCTGCGAAATTAATTGGATACGATAGAACCATGTTGATTTTAAGTTTCGTTTTCATGCGGCCGCTCACCAACCGCTAAGGCGGTTTTCTCCCTCCCGCGGGTCAAAAACCGCTCCGGTCCTTTAGCCGGGCGGCCATTTGCCATGCCCGGCTCCGTTTCAACTCCACGGAGCACACCTGATGTCTACATACGGATACGGCCGTCACGAACATGGCCAAAATTTTCTCACAGACCAAAAGATCATCAACACCATCGTCGATCTTGTAAAACAAACCACCGGCCCCATCATCGAGATCGGGCCGGGAAGCGGTGCCCTCACTCACCCGATATCCCGCTTGGGGAGGGCAATAACGGCAGTTGAGGTAGACGCAAAACTAGCTGCCAAACTCACAAAAAAGACCGCCTCGGCGTCGGTCGAAGTGGTCCATGATGATTTCCTTAACTTCCCGTTACCCGCCACTCCCTGCGTCATTGTGGGAAACATTCCCTTTCACCTCACCACTGCCATTCTTCGAAAGTTGTTGCATGCGCCGGCATGGACTGACGCTGTACTCCTCATGCAGTGGGAAGTCGCTCGCCGCCGGGCCGGGGTAGGCGCAAGCACGATGATGACGGCTCAGTGGTCCCCATGGTTCACGTTTCACCTTGGTTCCCGAGTACCAAGGTCTGCTTTCCGTCCACAGCCTAACGTTGACGGGGGGATCTTAGTGATCCGCCGGGTGGGTGACCCGAAGATCCCGATAGAGCAACGCAAAGCCTTTCAGGCTATGGTGCACACCGTTTTCACCGCCCGGGGACGCGGGATAGGGGAAATTCTCCGAAGGGCAGGGTTGTTTTCATCACGTTCAGATACACAATCATGGTTGCGCTCGCGAGGAATCGACCCCGCAACCCTACCCCCCAGATTGCGCACCAGCGACTGGATCGATCTCTTTCAGGTGACTGGTTCCTCTCCATCGCACCATCGGCCAATTTCACAATCGGGAAGTAGTCAACGCCCTCCTCAACGCAAAAAACGAGGCCGGCGGCGTTAATCTCCCCGCCACCCAAACCGAAATCCACCAGTAGTAGTGGACGACCAGTGCTGGTCTACCGTGAGCCGGGTTATGACAGTGACGTGTTCTCGTCGGGCACAGTCATAGTTCCCGGCGTTGCCGGCGACAGGGTTCTATACCCAGCAGCGGGGCCGATCAAAATTACCCGCACGGGGAACGACCCTGCTGGTGGTTTCGATTTTGATGGAAGCGAGGAGATTAGCCCCTCGACAACTCCCCGTAGCTGGCGAACAGTAGCTCCTGGCGCTGGCGCTCGTTGGTGAGTTTGCGTGCCACACCGAAAGCTTTATTTACTTCTCGGTCCATTTCGTCGTGAGCCTTGAGCAGAGTTTGGTCCATCGCTAACGGGTTGTAGTGCTCCGCGAGTGACCCCTCGGGGTGCCGCTCGCGGGCCCGCAGTACCAACTGTCCAGCGTCGATGATTCGCTGCTGCGCTTTCTCATCTAGTTCACACGGAGCTGGTCCGAAGGAGTAGCTCCCGGTGTACTCCGAAGAACGGAAAAATGAATAGTGGGGATACATCGACTTCCATTTTCCATTCTCCCGGCTCAGAGTATTGAGGGGGCTGGGACCGGGTCCGTAAACCCTTTATGTTTTCCACGCACAGCGGTTTATAGCGACGATCCCTATAGGTTTTCCGCAGAACCTATATGTATTTCTGTGCACCCCCATGTTGTCCGTTTTAGCGGTATTTCGTTGCTACTTCCGCACTTGCGAATAAAATGGTTATTTATCGCCGACACTCCGTGGAGTTCAAGTTCAACGTGTAACGCGGAGCGTTAATGACGTTTCGCGTTATTGGGGGGGGTAGGTTGAAGAGCGCTGTCTCTATCTCCGGTTTTCGTTCGGCCTCGGTCCATTCCGCTACCTCGAGTGTAGAATCTGCAAGCGGTATCGGGCCGTTGAACTATTAGGTTCACCCACAGTTCCCGTGCCTGCACGCATCGAGAAGGACCAGGTGGTGAACTCGAATGACTCGCCTGGTCCAACGTGTGTGCGCTCGGCGCGTGGTTTAACTCTTATAAGACTTGCCGGTCACAGCCTCAGCGTTTCGCTCGTGCAGCCCGCAGGCCGTTCAAGATCACGATGACTTCGGCGACTTCGTGAACCAACACGACGGCGGCCAGGCCCAGCACACCGCTGATCGCCAGTGGCATCAACACGATAATGATAGCCAGAGACAGCACGATGTTTTGGTTGATGATCCTGCTGCCTCGGCGGGCGTGCTGCAGCGCCTGCGGGATCAGCCGGAGGTCGTGGCCAGTGAAGGCGACGTCAGCGGACTCGATCGCGGCGTCAGAGCCGGTTGCTCCCATCGCAATGCCCACCGTTGCGCCCGCCAGTGCCGGCGCGTCGTTGATGCCGTCGCCGATCATCGCCGTCGGCGTCTTGGAGGAGAGTTCGGCTACGATGCTTGCCTTGTCCTCCGGGCGCAGCTCGGCGCGCACGTCGTCGATTCCGGCGATTTCAGCCAGCGCCCGGGCGGTACGAGTGTTGTCGCCGGTGAGCATGCTCACTTCCACATCGTTGGCGCGCAGGGTCTGCACGGCTTCGGGCACCTCGGGCCGCAGCTCGTCGCGGACGCCGATCGCTCCGGCGAGGGCGTCATCGACGGTGACCAGGACGCAGGTCTGGCCTTCGGACTCCATGCGCTCAACGTCTCCCTTCAGTGGCCCGGCGTCGATCCACCGGGGGCTGCCGACCAGCACCCGTCGACCTTCGACGGTGCCGCCGATGCCATGTCCGGCTTCCTCGCTGATGTCCAGGGCGGCGGGCGCTTCGGGCCCCGCTGCCGCGATCGCCGCGGCGAGGGGGTGCGTCGATTGCTGCTCAACTGCCGCCGCGAAAGTAAGCACCTGCGCCCGATCAAACCTGTCTGCCGGGACCACGCCGGTAACCTCGGGCTGGTTGCGGGTAAGGGTTCCGGTCTTGTCCACCGCCAGGTGACGGATGCCGCCGAGCCGCTCGAACGCCGCGCCAGACTTGATGACCACGCCGAACTGGCTGGCCGCGCCGATCGCGGCCACGACCGTCAGCGGCACGGAGATTGCCAGCGCGCACGGCGACGCTGCGACCAGAACCACCAACGCACGGGTGATCCACGTCTCGGGGTCGCCCAGCAGCGAGCCAATCATGCCGACCAGCACCGCCAGGATCATCACCCCGGGCACTAGGGGTTGGGCAATCCGGTCGGCGATCCGGGCGCGGTCGCCCTTTTCCGCCTGCGCCTGCTCGACCAGGTCCACGAGTGTGGTCAGCGAGTTGTCCGTTCCAGCTGCGGTCGTCTCGACCTCCAGCACGCCGGCGGAGTTGATCGCTCCCGCGGGCACCTCGTCGCCGGGCGCAACCTCCTCCGGAATGGATTCTCCGGTGATCGCTGAGGTGTCAAGGCTGGAGCGCCCAGACCGAATGATGCCATCCGTGGCAATCCGCTCTCCGGGGCGCACGAGCATCAGCTCGCCAGCCACGAGGTCCTTCGCTGCGACCTCAACCGACGTGCCGTCGCGCAGCACCGTCGCGGTCTGCGGTACCAACTTCAACAGCGCCCGCAGTCCGCCCTGTGCCCGATCCATCGCCTTGTCTTCCAGCGCCTCGGCGATCGAGTACAGGAACGCTAGCGCCGCGGCCTCCCCGACGTAACCGAGGATCACCGCGCCGACCGCGCTGATCGTCATCAGCAAACCAATGCCGAGCTTGCGCTTCGTGACAAGGTTTCGGATCGCGCCGGGCGCGAACGTATATGCCCCTAGCAGCAGGCCGACCCAGAACAGTACTGTCGCGGGTGTCTCGAGCCTGGACCAGTCCAGCGCCAGGCCTATGCCGAGGGCTATGCCGGAGAAGATCGGCATTAGCAACTCGGGGTCCTTCCACCATGGCCGATCGAGATCTTCGATCTCCGTGGCTGGTTCGTGTTCGCATCCACATGCTGAACTCATGCGTCCGCTCCTTTTCCGTCGCAGCCGGGCACCGAGCACTCAGGGTCGATGCACGGGGCGTTTTCGTCGACAGCCAACGTCGCGTTCACTAGCGCGTTGAGCGCTGTCGCAAGGTGCGGATCGGCGATTTCGTAGCGTGTCTTGCGGCCCTCCGGCTCGGCGACGACGATGCCGCAGTCACGCAAGCAGGTCAGGTGGTTCGAGACGTTCGAGCGGGTCAGGTCCAGGTCGCGCGAAAGCACGGCCGGGTAGCTCGGGCCGTCGAGTAGGGTGATCAGGATTCTGGAGCGCGTCGGATCCGCCATGGCCCGGCCGAGCCGGTTCATGACGTCGAGGCGTGAAGCAATAGTCAGCATATGCTGAACTATACAGCAATTACTGAACTTTTCAACACGCACTGAACTGACATTGAAGCGAAGAGCTTGCGAACTGGAGGAATTAGTCGATGGGATAGCCGGTAACTGGGCCTTCGTGATTCGGCTGCCAACCCAACGCGGGGGCGACATGCGTGGCGAAGTTGTCCAAGATCTTCACGTTGACGTCGACGCCCATCCCAGTGGGGATGGTGATGAGCAGGGTGTCGGCGGACATGACGGCGGCGTCGGCTTTGAGTTGCTCAATGAGTTTGTCCGGCTCGGCGGCGTAGGCGCGGCCGAAGGTGGAGGCGCCGACGTCGGGAAGCATGCCCACCTGATCGGAGCCGGAGGCCTGCATGCCGAACAACTGCATGTCCGCGCCGTCGACGATGGGGAAGACGGAGCGGGACACCGACACACGCGGCGTCCAATCGTGGCCCGCCTTCTTCCACGCGGCGCGGTAGCGGCTGATCTGATCCGCCTGGATTTCGCCCAGAGTCTCGGCGGTGGTCTCGGAGACCAGGGTGGAGGACATCAGGTTGAGCCCGTCCTTGGCGGTTTGCTCGGCAGAAGCGTGGGTGCCGGAGCCGTAGAAAATGTGCTTACGCAGCTCGGGCACCATGGGGAAGACCGGCAGGGCGGAGCCGGGTTGGAACATGTTGGGGTACTGCCGGTCTAGCGGTGCGGCGGTGGCGAATCCGTTGCCGTCCACTGCAGCCATGAACGCCTCGAGGTGGGCTCGCGCCACGTCCGCGCCGTTGGGCGCTTTACCCTTGTAGCCGAAGGCCTCCCAGCCGCGGTCAGCCACCTCTGGGGCGCCGCGCGAGACGCCCAGGGCCACGCGGCCACCGGAAATTTGGTACAGCGACGCGGCCTCTTCGGCGAGGTAGAGCGGGTTTTCATAGCGCATGTCGATGACACCGGTGCCCATCTCGATGTGTTTGGTGGTGGCCGCGACAGCACCCAGCAGCGGCATCGGGGCGGAGGCCTGCGGCACGAAGTGGTGGACTCGGAAGGACGCGTTGTTCACGCCGATTTCGTCCGCAGCCTGGGTGATCTCCAGATGAGTCTTGGCGATCTTTTCCGCAGATGGCCCGCGCTGGCCACCGAAGGCGTAATGCCCGAAGCTTAAGAATCCGAACGCTTTCATTGGATAACACTCCTTTTCATGGTGCTAACGAGAAAGTAACTTTGCAACGAGATACCGTGGACTTTAAGCTCGACGTCTAGGTCCGTGGCAAGACGGTAGATCGATTTTTCGATTCGGCGCTTTGGGGCGCTACCGGAGTCCCCGGTGGTCTTCTTAGATTGAGCGGTTCAGATTTCCTAACCTAAAGCTCGTTTGAGCGTGCTATCCGCTGGTGCGCCTCCGATACTGCTGCTCATAAGGTGGCGGGCGCTCCATGAATACAAAGCGTAGGTCAGGCCGAGGAGGATGCAGCCCCCTGGGCTCTGGTGTATGCGCTAGCCCCGCTCGGGGTAGCGCACGAGGAGATCGTTGCCGATGACTGCGCCGTCGTTGAGCGTTGCCTCGCTCACCTTCGCCCCGGCTGCACCCAGGCCCATAATGTGGCCAACCTCGTCACCGTGGGCGATGAGGTGGTCGGCGATGATACGCCGGTGGCAGCGCCACCACACCGCCTCGGAGCACATGATCGCGGTGGGAGTTTCGGCTGCGTTCGCCCGTAGCTGCGAGATCGCGTCGGAGAACTCCTCGCCCAGCGCATGGTCGGCGTAATTGTGGAAACTGCGGTTACGCCAGTTGCCGTTAACCTCAAACGGCACCGAGTGGGACACGTTGCGCCGTCCGGTTAGGCCCTCGCTTCTGCTGTAAGTGATGCCACATGTGGGAAGGTGTTCGGCAAGGTGGTCGCCGTTGAACCACGGGTACTTCCTGGACCCGGGCAGCTTGCGCACATCCACGATGGATGCCACACCGGCCGCCTTGATCATTTCAGCGAAGTCCTCGAACTCGAGGTTGGAGTGGCCCACGGTGAAAATGCGCATGTCACCAATGCTACGCGCCAAGCGATTACACTCACATCGGCTTCACGAATGAGAAGGTGACTTTGCAACGACACGTCGTGGAGTTTAAGTGCAACGTGTAAAGGTTTTTCAAGCGTCGCGCGATGGGGATGTGGACCCACGATTGCAGGGTCGACTGCGACGGAGTGACCATTGTCTGGCTCAGCCAAGCTATTGACTCTGCGATGCCGCGGGTGCGCCATCAGACTCTTCATGCTGAATGCGTGCGGCATGCAGTCGGGCGTGGGCGATGGCGTCGAGAGTGTTGTCGAAGACGTGATTCTCGTGCGCAAGTTGGTCGAATACGCCGAGTTCGCGCAACACCGGAATATGTTCGGGCTTCGTGGCTGCGAGCAGGACCCTGGTACCGCGGCGTTCGAGGCGCCCAATCGTGTCGGCGAGCATCTGGGCGCCGGTGGCGTCGATCGTCGTAACGTAGCGCATGCGGAGCACGACAACCTTGACCGACGAGACATCAGCTAGCTCGAGGAGGAAATCGTGCGCTGCACCAAAGAAGAGGGGGCCTTCCATACGGAAGGCGGCGATGTGCTCGTCGAGAAGCTCACGCTCCTTGTCGCGGTGGTCTCCCTCGTCTAGCGGGGCGGCCTCTAATACCGCCGTGCGGGCGGTATCGCGCAGTGCGAAGAAGCCCGCCATAACGAGGCCGATGAGCACGGCGACTACAAGATCGAACACGACGGTGGCGGCAGCCGTGATGAGCAGGGTCGCCCCGTCGCCCTTGGTGGCGCGTATCACCGAGCGGAGGTTCCGCGGGTGGATCATCTGAATCGCAGTGGCGATGAGCACGCCGGCGAGCGCGGCGAGAGGAATCTCGCCCACCCACCGAGCCGCGACGAGTACGGCGACGAGCAGGAGCAGCGAATGGAACACCGCTGCCAGGCGTGTGCCTGCGCCTGCCCGCACATTGACGGCAGTTCGGGCAATCGCGGCGGTCGCGGGAATCCCGCCGAACAGGGGCGCGACGACGTTGGCCACGCCCTGTCCGAAGAGCTCGCGGTCGGGATCGTGCCGGTCGCCAACAGTCATTGCGTCGGCAACCGTCGCAGATAGTAACGATTCCAACGCGCCGAGAGCTGCGACGGCGACTGCTGCCAACAGAAGCGAATCCAGGTGCTCCCACGGGATCTGTGGCCAGCGCGGGGCAGGCAACGTCGACGGGATGTACCCGATTGTCTTCAGGCCGCTGTCTGCCAGCATGTTGATGGCCGTCGCGGCAGCTACCAACACCAGCGCCGCGGGGAAGCCGCTACGAACGCGCGCAGCAAGCACGATTCCAGCCGCCACCGCAATGGTCATCACGGGCGCCTGCCATGCCGGAGCGTCTAACCAAGCTTTGATCGAGCCCCACGCCAACCCGAGGACTTTCTCGCCGTCCACGTCAACACCGAGTGCTGCGGGCAGCTGTTGGAGGCCGATGATTAACGCAATACCGGCGGTGAAACCTTCGACGACAGGTAACGGCATGTACTTCATCGCTCGGCCAGCACCGGTGAACGCCAACACGAGCAGCATGAGCCCTGCCAGCACGCCGACGACGAGCACCCCATCGGCGCCATGGTTGGCCACGATGGGGATTAACACGACGGTCATTGCGCCGGTCGGGCCGCTTACCTGGACATTGCTACCGCCGAAGACCGCGGTCAGGATGCCCGCGACGATGGCCGTCGTAATTCCGGCCGCCGCACCGACACCGGACGCCACGCCGAAACCGAGCGCGAGGGGGAGTGCGACGAGGGCCACCATGAGGCCTGCCGAGAGGTCGCGTCCAATCGTCGCGCGGGACCAGTCCGAGCGGCGCGGCGCGAAACGCAGAGCACGGGACCGGATGTCCATCCTAGAGACGGCGGAGGAGGGGCGGGTCATGCTACTTTCTTGCTCCTTCAGGGCTCAATGACACTCAAAGGATACACAAGATGTCATCCTCCGACGGTTACATTCCCGGTTCTGGCCGAGGCCTTATGTCGGCGGAATAAAACTTCCTGACCTGGCGGGAGTTCGCTGGAGCGTTGTCGCGGTGCTTGGAGTGACGCGTGTGAGCCGGTGTCCGAAGAGCAGGTAGCCCAGGAGAACCGGTACCAGTGTCATACAGAGCGCGACACCACTGCTCATGGGTCGGGCCTGACGGCGGGCTGGGGGGGGGGCGAGGGCCGGCTACCGGATCCGGGCTTTCGCGGCGACGAGCAGCAGGGCGGCGTGGTCGACTTCGCCGTTTTTGATCTCGCGATTGAGCTTGTGTAGCACCACGGGGCAGCGCAGGCAGCGGATGCCGGATTTGCAGCACTTCTTCTTTGGCGTCATCGCAGCCAGTTTGAAGGGGTCCTTGCCGGCGAGCTTTTTCGCGGCTTTGGCCTCGGCCTTCGAGTATTCGGGCAGACGTAGCGAGGTCGTCGCCGCAGCCTTTTTCTTGGCTTTGGCGGAGTCCTTCTTCTTGCCCTTGTGGCCTTTCTTGCCCTTGGCCATGCGCGTTCCCTTCGTCGCGAATTTTCCCGAATTAGGTTAGCGTCACCTCATGCGATGTGGGGAGGCGTGGGTGCCTGGCGGGTGTAATTGGGTGTTGCTTGACGACGGCTTGCTTGTCGGCCAGTGTCGCAGCGGTAAATGACGGCCAAAGGACGCAAAATCGACCAAAACGACTCAGGTCTGTTTGCTTTGGCCTGCGGAAATGGCGAGCGGTAGTGAGTTGTTTCGGCGACGGGCGCTCCTCGGCGTGCAGGAGTTCATTGTGCGACAGATTGGACAGCATCACCCTGGCCGCTGGGCCGATGTCACCGCTGTCAAAGCCCGAGCCCATTAACACGAAGCATGCATAGACGGCGTTACAACCCGAGAAACACTCGGCCCGTGTGCGACCACCTGGGGGAGGCACCTGCGGGATTCTGGCGTGATCACCAGTCCTCGAAGGTCAACTCAATCCGTACTCGTACTTTGATTGAGAAGGCGGATATGGTTGTCGTCCGTTTCGGCGACCAGTACAAGCAGTGGAACGCAGCTTTCGACGCGGGCTACTGTGCTGCGCTGGACTAGCCGTACATCACGCTTCACGGTGAGGACATTGTCCACCCGCTCAAGGAAGTTGATGCTGCGGCTCAGGCGTGGTGGACGACGACCGACCAGGTTGTAGAGATTCTGCGCTATGTGCTCAAGGCGTAAGGTCTGCAGAATTAGGAGCCAAGACAAAGGGCGACTCCGGTAGACAATTCCGAAGTCGCCCTTTGCTTAGTCAACACTGCGCGGGACAAACCGGACAGCAACAAGCCTGCTAGGAGATTGCGAAGCCAGATGCTGGTCCTGGCTTTTCGACGGGCTCGCCAGCCTCGTCGACCATCCAGTCAATTTCCAGCTCCAGCTCGCGCTCAATGCCAGCGCGCTTTCGGGAATCGACAACTTCCATCGTGGTATTAAACGATGTTGGCATGGTCATCGTCACCGCGGACTTGCCAGTGCCGAGAGTCATTTCCCCGGCGCGGATGCGAGCCACCAGCGTCTCCAGCAAATCAGCGAGCTCGTCGCGACTGAAGCTTGCCTTGCTCTTCACCAACTTTTGATTCTTCGGGGGCGTAATCTTTTTAGGTTTCGGTGCCATGTCTTTACTTACCTTTCCAGCCGTGTCGGTATTTGTGCCGCGTGGAGAATCGGCCGTCACTCCACACTGTTTTTGAAGATGCTCTAGAGGGCTTTCAGGAAGCCTGCCCATCTCCATTATCCCAATAAAAAGTTGTTTTTACCAGGGGTAATAATAAGAGGCTAGAAATTTCAATAGGTAGGTTATAAATTGTGGAAAATCCTTACGCTATGCTCTGGAGTGCAAGGTTAGTGCAAGGTCCTGAGTGTCTTAGGTGAAGAGCGCTAGTAACGGCGCCCTTCGTCAGTGCTTCAAGTGTGTCGACCGACAGCAATAGGGGAGGAGTAAGCGTCACGTGGTGTCACCTGACAACATCCTGATGTACCTTCTGCCTGAGCAAGAGGCGCAGGTTAAAGAGATCTTTGCGCAACTGGCAGAGCGTGGATTCCCGCAGCAGAATCAAAAGCCCCACATCACTGTGACTTTTGCGCCGACTATGAGACCGAAGGTAGTCCAACGAGCAGCCGAGATTCTCCCACCGCTTATGCCTGCGGAGTTCCGCAGGGTAGGAACGGTAGTGTTCGGCACAAAGAGTAAACAGACCGTCGCATGGTTATTAGAAGCAAGCGATGAGCTGGAAGAGGCTGCTCGCGCAATCAGTCGTCTCAACCCTGACGGCCGCGGCTCCCGCTGGATTCCGCACCTGACCATGGGCCTGAGAATTCCGCGGGATATTGTGCCGGACTATGTGCGCGCACTTGACGAAATAACGAACCCGCACTTTAAAACTCTCAATGCGCCACGAGCTGCGTTCTGGAGTCCCAAAGTGCAGGAATTAACGGAGTTCTAGGGAGACTCCAGTACTTGTGCTGCTGTTCCTCAGCGATTGCGTCCCGCTATTTCGTAAAAACTGTGGTTTCAGAAAACAGTAGGCTGAGAAGAAAAACTAAGCGGCGTCCATAATCTTCTTTGCCTGGGCATCGAAGACCTCCAAGGCGCGCTTCTTTGCCGCTTCCTTAGACTCCGGAGTTGCCTCTGGAATCTGCATGGGATCCGTCGTGTTTTCCATGTTGCCAGTTGGTACATCCGGAGTCGGGGCGGCGGACACCATTACCATTACGCCATTGACGATCCCGACAATGTCGTAGCTGGTGGCCGTAGTATCCGTGCCACCGGCGTTGATGTTCGCACTGGTCTCGTGTGCAGTGAACTCAGCTGGCTTGACGGAAAGATTTGGCTCCCACTTTTCTCGGTGCAGTTTCATTGTGGTCGTCATGTCCATGTCATTAAACATGTCCTGCATCTCAGGAGAAATCTCCTGACCTTCCATGGAGTCTTTCAGAATGTCGGAAGCATCCATCGTAGCCGTCACGTCGGAGCACTTTTCGAGGCTGTCCTCGTACTTCTGGTACGCCTCAGGATTCTTCAATATCGAGACGCTGACAGTGACGTTCTCTTCCTTAATGTCCGTGTAAGCGCCGGCAGCATTCTCCAATTCCTCAGTTGAGTTGGTGAAAGTGGCGCATTCGGCCGGTTCAAACTTCATGGAATCTTCCGAAAACATCTCCATGGCATCTTTGAACCCGGTGATCTTGTTTCTGGAGAAGTCCGCCCCTTGAACTTCATTTGTGAGCAGGAGCTGATCTTCGGCTGCAGCAGGAGCTGACCCATCTGCTTTCGTCATCTTGCTGGTCGACTCTTTGCCTGCCTCACCACCGGCATTGCTGCTTTCTTCCCCCGAGCCACATGCGGTGAGCAGGGCGGCGCTTGTGCAACCTGCGACAACGGTTGCCGCAATTTTCTTCCACATTCCAGAGCTGCGCTGCTTCATGATTCCTCATTCCATCGAGCTGAATTTCAACAACCTATGCAACCCGCCCAGGAGCCCTGGGCCGGAGCCAACCTTTTGTGAAAGAAAGAATACAAGAGCTCGCCTCGGCACGCTTCCCAATATCAAGAATTTCAGTCGCGTCTGCTTTACGACGCTCCGTCGGACCTCACCGCAGACTGTGCAACCTTTGCCACGGGGTACGTGGATACCAACGCAATAATCGCACCGAAGATGAAAACGGGCACGAACCCGAACTTCGGTGCCGCGAAGGAAATAACAAAAGGAGCGAAGAAACCAACATAGGTCAGCGAATAGTAGATAGCAGTCGCAGCGCCCAGCTCGGCAGGCGGTGCGATAATTTGCACTTCGCGGAGGCCGGAGACCATCATCACGCCGTACGCGGCACCGAGGGCCAGAGCAGCGGGGAAAACGCTCCACACATTCTGGGTGAGTGCGACGATAAGGCTGAGCAGCATTCCGACCGTCGTTAAGCCAAGACCGAAAATAGCTGGCGGGATAAAGCTGCTGGAACTGATGCGAGTGACCAGTGGTTGCACCAGAACACCGGTGCCCATCGTAAGGCAGGCGATGAGTCCTGCGAAGGCGATGGGGTAGCGGGATTCGGCGATTGTCGGCAGGACGACGAAGGATGTGCATGCAGCGCCGAAGACCCACGGTGCCCAAGCGGCGACTGCCCACAGGAACCTCGGGCTTAGAGTGGCGGAGGAGAAGAACCGTTGCGGAGAGTCGCTGTGCCCTGCCGCCGGTAATCCGCCGGAGGCGTTCCATGTCAGTGGTGTGATGCTAAGCAACAGTGCGAGATGAACAAGATAGGGGATGACATCAGGGCGCGGAGTGAATTCTGCGACCAACCCTGAAGCCAGGGGGCCGAGGGAGAATCCGGCGGAGAGTGCAACGGTTGCGCGCCGGGCAGAAATTTGAGGTGCGACGGGTACAATTTCTTTGATCCACGAGGCACCGGCGGCCATTACCATGCCCGTCGAAATGCCGATGATAAGACGTCCTACCAGAAGTGATGGGAAGTGGAACCAGATGCCGGTGAGTAGGACGGCTGAGCCAACGGCAGAGGTTATGAGTGCAGGCCGGATGATGGCGCGACGGCCGAGCCGGTCGGAAAGTGGGCCGCAGATGAGTAGTGCGGGGATGAGTCCTGCGACGTAGATGGCGAAGAGAAAGGTGACCTGGGACTGGTTGAGAGCATCGGTTATTCGATACGCGGGCAGGAGTGGTGCGAAGAGGTTGGCTCCAAACGCAACCGCGAACATGCCCAGGGCTACCCGAATCCAGTCTCGTATCACGGTTGCCTCCTGAGGGCTCTCATCTGTGGG
Source organism: Corynebacterium sp. 045007 (assembly GCF_040743205.1). Taxonomy (NCBI): domain Bacteria; kingdom Bacillati; phylum Actinomycetota; class Actinomycetes; order Mycobacteriales; family Corynebacteriaceae; genus Corynebacterium; species Corynebacterium sp. 045007. The sequence goes on along the minus strand of NZ_JBFLKW010000009.1, from coordinate 56,743 downwards.
GATAGAACAGTGTGGTAACAACAATAGGCCAGCTAACAAACGCTAGCTGGCCTATTGAGTCACTCGGGTTGCTTACCCAAGTTAGTCGCCCTAGTTATTGGCGGCGCCGAAAAACGCGGTAATCGGCGAGAAGAATCCCTTGGACTTCTTTGACTTCTTAGCTGCCTTAGTCCTGCCAAGAATACGCTCAGAGATGCGGTCGGTAAGAACCCCTACCAGCTTGCCGCTGCTGACGACGGGCAACTCGCTGCGACGCCCGTCGATAAGCTGGCGAGCCCTGATGGCAGCTGGATCCTCGGGCTTGACGAAGACCTTCACAGGAGCGCCGACGGTGTTCATATAGGCATCGCGGTCGGCGTATTCGCGGAGTTCCTTCAGCGTAATGTCGCTGGTCAGGTAGCCTTCATCGTCGACGAGGAAGACACAGGTATCGTCATCGAGACGAGCAAATTCAGCTGCGTAGGTGCTCAGTGCCTCACCGACAGTGATGTCCTCCGGCAGCGCAATGTAAGAATCCGTCATGTGCATGCTTACGGTGTCAGGCAGGAGGCTGTACGGGCTGATTGAAGATTTCGGCTTGAAGAAGTTGGCGATGGTGTTCTGTGTCTGTGTCATTGTGGATCCTTTTCCAGGTATCCCAGCTCCTTTGCTAGGAGGGAATTTCTGTTGATTGAAAAATTATGGCTCCTTCGCCTAAGAGTGTTGGCAATGTAATACCGTAACTAAAGGTGGCCACTTCAGATGGACCCTTGCCTCGGGAGTCGTTCGAAACTCTCGATAAAGTGGAGGGCAGCGGCCTATGTAGATATAGGAGCCTTACCTAACGAGGTTGTTCGCTACGCAAAGGTTAACACAAGGTTACGTACGCAGTAAAGAGGAATGAACGAAAAGCTTCCTAAAGGTGGCGGAAGCTACAAGCCCATGAACTCTAGAATTGCTGGCCATTCGGCATCGGCTTGCGCCCGGCCGAGCTCGTAGTTGTGTATCAGCTTCGACCGCTTCCGCTCCGCCTTTGTGATGCTCATATTATTTGCGTAGAAAACATATGCTTGGCCTTTTCGTTCAAGCTCAGCAGCCCAATCGAGGGAGGCGTTGTAGCGCTCGTGCCTGGTGATAAGTAGCTCAGCCACCACCGGGTTACTGCGGAAAATCTGCCGCAGCAGCTGTGGGCGCTTAGGGGCGGTGCGGCGGAATCCCTTCGGACGGGTCAGAACGATGAGGAACTTCTTAAAGCCGTCGGCTTCTGCGGCATCGATTGGGATACCGCCTGATGATCCCAGTGCACCGTCGACGAAGGGAACGCCATCAATATAGGGCATACGCATGACGCCCGGAATCGTCGAACTGGCGCGAGTGTACTTCATCAGCGTGGGTAGATCTGGGATATTGTCCGGCCCCCAGTTGATGGTCTCGCCCGTATCCGCTCGGACAGCAGAAATCCGGTAGGGAGTTGGATTGTTCTTAAAAGTCTCGTAATCCAGGGGCATGGCGCCGTCGGGAAGTCCCGCGTCTTCATAGATGTACTCGGCATCGAAATAGCCGCGCCCGCGCAACATTGGGCGCCAGCCACTGCTGTCCGGCTGCGCGATGAAGTCAGTGAAGCTATTTATAGAGCGCTGGATATCCCGGGAAAGGTAATTGACCACGTGAGAGGCGCCGGCGCTTACGCCACCGACCCAGCCGACATCGATGCTCTCGCGAAGTAGCCGCTCGACGAAAGGTGCCGTGTAACTATTGCGAGTCCCTCCGCCCTCGAAGACTAATGCCACATCGCTGACCTGCATTTACATCCCTCCGGTTGTTCTCGCGCTGCTGCCTTTCGGGCGTTACGATCGTTCAAGACTACCCGAACGTCACCATATTGGATTTCGGTTAGCGCAGTTTACGGCGCATCCTGGAGGATGACTGGCAGCAGCCCCTCGCCCATATCTGGGTTCGGCAGTACGCCCTCCGGGTCGTAGAACAAGATCTCCTTGCCGTCATGGCTCAGACGTCGCATCGCTTCCAGAATCAACGTGCGTCCCACCGGGTTGACAATGCCAACGCGGCTGACGTCGAAGACAACTTCGCTTTCCGACGGTGTGGAAGTCGCCAACCTGTTGAGAATGATCTCGGCCGCAGTGAAGTTGACTGGGCCCTGAATCTCGATGATCGAGCGGCCATTGCTGACGCGCGTACCGCGCAGCGCACGCGAACCAATCGCATCGGCATCCATGAGATGAAGACCCAAATCTTCGGAGAGCTTCCGGAAGATGGCAATGCTGCGGACGCTGTTGCCGTGGTCGTTCAATCGCGGCGAAAAGGCTGCAAGACCCGCCTGTCCAGGCAGCGCTCCCAGCAAGCCGCCGGCGACACCGCTCTTGGCGGGAATCCCGACCTCGGTAAACCATTCACCGGCCTCGTCATACATGCCGGCAATAGCCATCACGGACAAGACTCTGCGAACAACCGAGCGGCCGAGCACAGTCTGATTGGTGACCGGGTTAACGCCACCGTTGGCCAACACTGCGGTCATCATGGCGACATCGCGAGTGTTGACCAGCACGGAGCACTGTGCGGTGTAGCCGCGGACAGCATCGTGGGGCGTGGTTTCGATGAAACCGTAAGCTGCCAGCATATGTGCGATGGACATGTTTCGATGGGCAGTGTCCATTTCGCATTCATAGGCATCGTAGTCAACGCGGAGCTTACGGCCAGCCAAAGTTGAGAGAAGCTCCACCATGTGCTTGGTGCGAGTCTTCCAGTTGGCACCTGGCTGGCATACGAACTGGTTGATGGTCAGTGCACCGACATTAATCATCGGATTCTTTGGTCGGTGCGTGCCCTGCTCCAGCGACAGCTCGTTGAAGGCCTCACCGGAAGGTTCGGTGCCCACAATGCTGTCGATTTTGTCTGTGCCGTGCTCGGTGATGGCTGCGGCATAAGCGAAGGGCTTGGACATCGACTGAATGGTGAATTCAGTATCGGTGTCGCCCGTGGCGTAGGTGCGACCTGACACGGTGGTCATAGCAAGTGCCAGGCGGTCGGGATTAGCTTGGGCAAGGGTGGGAATATAGTCCGCTACCTCGCCAGACTCATCGGGGCGGACGGATTCGACGATTTCGGACAAGTAATCTTTGATCGGCGTTTTCATCAGATTCTGCTAAGCATCTTTCCTGGGCTGAAAAATCCCGGTTGAGTCAATGGAGTCCCGTTCGAACCTACACCAGGCGAGGCCGGTCACTGATGCTCACCTCTGTGCACTCTCACCGTGCGTGCAGGAAAAATCGGCTTATCCTGGGGTGTGTGAAATTCCTCAACAATCAGTCCGCGCCCTACGAGTTGACCTACAGCGATGTCTTCATGGTGCCGTCGAAGTCATCCGTCGGCTCTCGTATGGGCGTCGATTTGTCCACCAATGATGGCACCGGCACAACCATTCCGATTGTGGTCTCCAATATGACGGCCATTTCCGGGCGCCGGATGGCCGAAACCACAGCTCGCCGAGGCGGAATTGCCATCCTGCCGCAGGACGTCCCAGCTGACATTGCCGCTGAGACCATCCGCAAGGTCAAGTCCGCTGGGCTGGTTTTCGACACTCCGATCGTCGTCAAGCCTCACCACACCGCGGGGTATGCGCGCCATCTTCTGCCGAAGCGCGCGCACGGTGCGGCAGTGGTGGTGGAAGACAACAAACCGGTTGGGCTGATTACCGGCCGTGATCTGGCGGGCGTTGACAACTTTGCGCAGGTGGGGACGCTCATGTCCACTTCGCTATTTACGCTTCCGGCCGATATTGAGCCCCGTGACGCTTTCGACCAGCTCACTGCTTCCGGGCGCAAACTCGCTCCAGTGGTGGACGCCGATGGCGCGCTGGTGGGTATTCTCACGCGTAAGGGCGCGCTGCGTGCGACGCTTTACAAGCCCGCTGTCGACGCTGAGGGCAAGCTGCGCGTCGGTGCGGCGCTTGGCATCAACGGTGATGTTGAAGGGCGCGCGAAGACACTGCTCGACGCAGGTGCCGACGTGCTCGTTGTCGATACCGCCCACGGTCATCAGGAATCGATGCTCCGTGCTTTACGACGAGTCCGCGCGCTCAACCCACCTGTGCCAATTGCCGCTGGCAATGTCGTGACCGCCAATGGTGTTCGCGACCTAGCGGAGGCGGGAGCCGACATTATTAAGGTCGGCGTCGGTCCGGGTGCGATGTGCACAACCCGAATGCAGACCGGAGTTGGGCGTCCACAGTTTTCTGCCGTGCTCGAATGCGCTGCAGCTGCCCGTGAATGCGGCGTGCATGTCTGGGCTGATGGTGGAGTGAAGGACCCTCGCGATGTTGCGCTTGCGTTGGCTGCGGGTGCGTCCAACGTGATGATTGGTTCGTGGTTTGCCGGTACCTTCGAGTCCCCAGGTGATGTCCAAAAGGACGTCGACGGGCGCATGTTCAAGGAGTCGTTTGGCATGGCTTCACACCGTGCGGTGGAGAGCCGAAATGCACAGGTAGAGGCCTTTGAGAAGGCCCGGCGCGAGATGTTCGAAGAGGGCATCTCGACTGCGAAAATCTACCTGGAGCCAGGCCGCGAAGGCGTGGAGGACCAGATCGATCGCATTATCTCGGGCGTACGTTCTTCGTTCACATACGCGGGTTCGGCCACCATCGAGCAGTTCGCTGAGCGGGCAGTGGTGGGAATTCAATCCGCTGCGGGCTTTGCGGAAGGAATGCCGAGGGCGACGCGGTAGCCGTCGTCAAGCCTCTCGGGGCTAAGCCGACTAGCGGTGCTGCGGGCCAATTGGTAGGTATGTAAAGACGTTGTTAGGACGTGTTTAGTACCACGTGCAAGATTGGGGAGGGGCTGGCGATTATGGGTCGGCAGGTAAGAGAAAACAGTGCTGTAACGGAGTCTGGATTGGTAGCAGGAAACGGTGCTAGAGCAGGAAGCGGGAACGCATTTTTCGCCCGCGCCCGCGTTACTGATTCCGATTTGTGCCCGTGTGGTGGGGGACTCTACGGGCAGTGCTGTGGCCCGCTGCACCGCGGTGAGCGGGAGGCAGTGACCGCAGCTGAGCTGATGGCAGCGAGGTACAGCGCTTACGCTGCCCACGAGGCGGACTACATCTGGCGGACGTGGCATCCGCGCTACCGCCCGGAAGTTATCAATGTCGATGACGGTGTGGAATGGGAAGGACTCACCATCATCAACGCTGTCGATGGCGGCGAGGATGACCGCGAAGGCATCGTGGAATTTGAAGCGGCCTTTCATGACCATGACGGTGTCGGCACGATGCACGAGCGTTCCCGTTTTGTTCGTCGTGCGCGACGTTGGGTCTACGTCGACGGCGAGGTCACGTACTCCTAAGCGTCAGACTTGTTGTGCTTGCCGTGGCCGAATGGCAGCACGGCGACAATCGCCACAATGATTGCGCCCCAGATGGCGCCGAAAATCAGTGAGCCGGTGGTGTTGGCCAACCAGCCGAGGAAGCCGCCGGTAAACAGCTGCTCAAGGTTGTGGACCAGCTGGTAGGGGAGATGCCAGCCCAGCTCGTCGAGGCCGACCACCATGATGTGGCCACCGACCCACAACATGGCAAACGTGCCGATAATGCCGATTGTGTTCAGAACGATTGGCATGGCTTTGACCAGTGTCGTACCAAACTTGCTGATACCGGCTGACTTCTTGGACTGCAGGTGCAGGCCAATGTCATCAATCTTGACCAAGAAGCCCACTACGCCGTAGACCGCAAGCGTGATGATGAGTGCCACCACAATAAGAATCAGCGCGCGATTGAGTAGTGGCTGATTAGCGACCTCATTGAGAGAAATCACCATGATTTCCGCAGAGAGAATCAAGTCTGTGAAAATTGCAGACTTCACCAGGGAATCTTCATTCTGTGGTGTGCGGTTGGTCGCCGCCTCCATCCGCTCCTGCTCAGTCTGATCGGGAGAGATTCGGTGCTTAATCTTCTCCCAGACCTTTTCCATGCCCTCAAAGCACAGGTAGGAGCCACCGAGCATCAAAATCGGCGTCAGCGCCCAGGGCAGAAACTGACTTAGCAGCAATGCAATCGGCAGAATAATGACAATTTTATTGACCAAGGAGCCCTTGGCGATACGCCAAATAATCGGCAGCTCGCGTTTCGGCGAGACACCCTCGACGAATTTAGGTGTCACCGCAGCGTCGTCAACCACAACACCGGCGGCTTTAGCGCTAGCTTTGCCGGCCGCAGCCGCAATATCGTCTGTTGTTGCCGCTGCAGCGCGTGCAATCGTGGCAACGTCGTCAAGCAGCGCGACAAGTCCGCCTGCCATAAAAACCTCCCGTATTGGAGGACGCGACCAGGAGCCGTCGTCGTATCAAAGAATTACCGGAGCAATTTTAACCGCTTTCCCGGATTGACTCTGTGTTGTCGGTAGGGCGTCGATGTCCGGTCGATAGTTCACGTGCTCCTCTGAACGTGGGCACGTGGCAAGATATAGGCCATGAACGCTTCCTTCTCCGAAATCTACCGACAGGTCAATGCGGACAACTCGGATAACGCTGGCACCGAGGCAGACACCAGCAATGACGCCCACTCCGAGGAACAGCAGCGCCCGGCGCGTCCCCGCATGGCACTGGTAGTCGTCGACGCTCAGAATGATTTTTCCGCGGGTGGCGCACTTGCCGTCGACGGTGCTGAGGCAGCGTACACCGCTACATATCTGCATGTTGCGGGCACAGCTAACAAGTACTCGGTTCTTGCGACCACCCGTGACAATCACATCGACCCAGGCACGCACTTCTCTGAAACCCCGGATTTCGTCGATACCTGGCCGAAACACTGTGTTGCAGGTACCCCGGGCGCAGAGATTCACCCCGGCATGCAGCGCGCCATCGCGTTTTTTGAGCAGCTCAACCCCGCTGCTGTGCGTATCGATGTCACAAAAGGGGAGTACGCCGCCGCCTACTCCGGTTTCGAGGGAACAACGGAGGCTGGCGTTTCGCTTGCCGACGCTCTCCGCGCCTCTGACATCGAAGAAATCGATGTGGTGGGAGTTGCGACTGACCACTGCGTCCGCGCCACAGTGCTCGATGGCCTCAAGGAGGGCTTTTCCGTTCGTGTTCTGAGCAATCAGGTCGCGGCGGTGGACCCGGAGCGCGGCAAGGCTGCACTAGCGGAATTGGCCGCGGCGGGCGCGACAGTGGTGTAGTGCTGCGACGCTGACCGTCAAACAATCCGCCTAGCCGCTTAGCTAGGCGCCTCGGCAGCCGCCTAGTTAAAAGTCACCATATCCAGGTCGACCTCGCGGAGGTGGCGGTGGTTGGACGCTGTTTCCACATAACGCCCTGCATGGGCGATGAAGCCCTCTGCTTCCTCGGCGGAGAGTTCACGACGCACCTTGGCGGGAACGCCTGCAGCCAGCGACCTGGGGTCGATAATCTGATCTTCCAACACCACGGCACCTGCAGCAATGAGGCTGCCAGCGCCGATACGGGAACGCGAAAGCAGGGTGGACTTCATGCCGATGAGGCAACCATTTTCAACCGTGGTGCCGTGGACCAAGGCCATGTGTCCGACGGTGACATCATCGCCGAGAATTGTGGGCACACCTCGGTCGACATGGACTGTGGAGTTGTCCTGAATATTGGTGCGCTGGCCGATGCGGATCGGTGCGACGTCTCCTCGGAGAACAGAACCGTAGAACACGGAGCTATCCGCACCGATTTCGACATCACCGATAATGACCGCGCCGGGCGCAATCCAGGCGCTGGAATGAATGCGTGGGGTCTTATCTTGGTAGGTGAGAATGAGCGGAGTGTTCATCATACAAACCAATATAACTGTCACCTGAGGTCAGCGTAAGAAAAATTCTCAGCGAAACTCTATTCGTCGAAGGGTGCAATTCTGCTTGGACGCGCCTACAGTGGGCGACATGATTTTTATCGTTGTGAATTACCAAGTTAAGCCGGAATTTGCCGACGAATGGATGGACCACGTCGCTGAGTTCACCGCTGCCACCCGCGCAGAGGCTGGCAACAAGTGGTTTGAATGGTCCCGCAGCGTAGAAGACCCCAACCAGTACATCCTCGTCGAGGCATTCGATGATGACGCTGGTGAAGCCCACGTCAATTCCGAGCACTTCGCCAAGGGCCTGGAGGCGATGAAGCCGCTGCTCGCTGAGACCCCGAAGATTGTCTCGCAGGTACTGCCAGATAAGCAGGACTGGGATCGCATGGGCGAGCTGCAGGTCGACTAATGTCCTCAGACACCATTCGCGATAGCGCAGCCGCTTCCAGCAGTGACACCTATTCTCTGATTGGGCGTGGCCTGCGTATTGGCTCCGCTGTGCTGGCCTCTGCTCTCGTCGTTGGTCTCAGTGCTTGTGGGGATAGCGATGAGGCAGCCCTGGAGGGTAGCCAAAATCAGTCAAGCCAGGAGCAGAGTGCTGTTGCCTCCACTGCCGCCATTCGGGATAACTTGGCTCAGCTGGCGGCAGATACTGCGGCGCTGAAGAAAGCATCGCAGACACTAATTGCAAAGGAATCGGTCTCGGAAGAGACTCGAAAGATTGCGCAGCAGGCGGAGCCAATCTTTGCTGAAGAGGAAGCGCAGCTAGTCAAGACTCTCGGCGTCGATGTTGATCCGTCGGAGACCAAGCTCGACACCGCCACCATGACTCGCCTCGAGAACGAGGAGGGGCCACACGCAGATATGGCTTATCTGACGTTGATGGAAGGCAGCCTGGATAAGATGCTCGGACAGTGGGAAGAGCTGGAAAAGCATGGCGGAAACGACCTGCAAGAGTTGGCACGCTCTTCTCAGCAGCAGCTGGAAGATATTCAGCAGGCGCTGGAAAAACGTATGCAGTACTAGCCGCTGCCCAAAGCTCGTGGGGGGGGGAAATTCAAGTAAAAAGTCCTGCAAAGCGTGCCCGGGGAACCGGGGAAGTGAGTAGCGTGTAAATAAAGCCAGTGCGCTGTGATCGTCGTCAAGCGAATGCGCACTCGGATGAAGCACAATGCTGGCTAATAACCCAGAGTAGAAGGTAGGAAAACACGCCAATGGCAAATAGTATCTCGCGAGTAGGTATCGTCGGCGCCGGTCAGATGGGCTCCGGAATTATTGAGGTCTGTGCGAAGGCCGGTAGCGATGTCAAGGTCTGGGAGGCCAAGGAGGAGTTCCTTGAGTCCGGTCGCGCCCGTATTGAAAAGTCACTGGATAAGGCCGTTTCCCGTGGCAAGCTAGAGCAGTCTGCACGTGATGAGATTCTGGGACGTATTAGCTTCACCACCAAGCTGGAAGACTTCGCTGACCGTGAGCTGGTCATCGAGGCCATCGTGGAGAACCCGGAAGTAAAGGCCAGCGTCTTCTCGCAGCTCGATGAGATTGTTGAGTCGGACGATGCCATCCTGGCTTCCAACACCTCCTCGCTGCCGATTCAGTCCATTGCCGCAGCCACCAAGCGTCCGGAGCGCGTCATGGGTCTGCACTTCTTCAACCCGGTGCCCGTTCTGCCTCTGGTAGAGCATGTCGTTACTCTGACGACCGGTGATGTTCAGTCGGAGCGTGCGTACGAGTACGCTTCCGAGGCGCTGGGCAAGACCGTCATTCGCGCTAAGGATCGCTCGGGCTTCATTGTTAACGCCCTGCTGGTTCCGTACATCCTCGGCGCTATCCGCATGCTGCAGGACGGCATTGCTACCGCAGAAGACATCGATGCCGGAATGGTCAATGGCTGTGCGCACCCGATGGGTCCGCTGACTCTGGCCGACATGGTTGGTCTGGACACCATCAAGTTCATTGCCGATGCCATGTTCGATGAGTACAAGGAGCCGACTTACGCGGCACCTCCGCTGCTCAAGCGCATGGTTGAGGCGGGTCACTTCGGCCGCAAGTCCGGCCGTGGCTTCTACGACTACTCCAAGTAGTCCACGCTTTTAGCCCCGTTTGGGGCGAGTATTGAATTCTTACCGGTTGACGGGCTTTTATCCCGCCAACCGGTTTCTTTTATGCATTTATCAGTGAAAATCCGGAGTCTGAGGGGGAAAGTTCCCACGATTGGCCCTAGCATTTTGAAAACTTGTTTCTTTTCAACGCGCCGAAACCTCACAGTGCGCTTAACATAAGTGAAGATTTTGTCAGACCTTGGCTTATAGAGCACTTCACAACTGGTGCCTCCCACGCAGCAATCTGGAAAGGAATGCTTCAGTGTCTTCTTTGAAGCCGCACAAGCGCACTGCAACACGTACTCGCGTCGGCGCTGCTACCGCAGCAATGGCAGTTGTAATGGGGCTTACACCGGCAACGGCCGTGGCAGCTCCGGTCAACCCGTTGGCCGAGCTCGGCAACCGCCTGGACTCTGTTTCTGATCTTCCAGCTAATGTGGCCGCTCCAGGGGGAATCAAGCTCCCCGGCGGTGGCTTCGAGGTCCCGGATTCCATCTCGCTGCCGTCATCTTCCGGTGAAAACACCGACCCGAATGCGCCGAAGCCAACCTCGTATCGCCCGGACCAGATTGCACGCGCGTACCCGTCGGATGCCGCCACCGATAACTGGTTCTACTTCTACGTTGTGCATCCTTTCGTGGAGCTGGAGAAGAACCACCCAGAGGTTATGGACCAGAACCTCGAAACGGTCGTCCGCATTAACAACGCTGCCAAGAATGACCCGCAGGCACAGGAACTCGCTCTTGATGACGACTACCTGGACCCACTGGCCAATATTTCCACTGCTTTCGGTGCAAACCTGGGCCAGCACTTCCGTGATGCCTACGACGAGGATCGCCTGCCGAAGGTAAAGGCCCTGCTGTCCGGCAACCTTGCTCGCGGCGGCGGTCTGGTCAGCTCGACCTTCTTCGAGAAGTACGTCTACGGCTACGATCGCCCGTTTGTGGTGGCGCCGGAGCGCATCGAGCGCTACTACCGCGAAGGTCAGGACGACCCGTACTCGACCACCCCGTCCTACCCGTCGGGCCACACCAACAAGGCTGCATGGACTTCAACCATGCTGGCTATGATGCTGCCGGAGGTTGCACCGCAGATTCAGGCGCGTGCGTCCGAGGCTGGTCATTCTCGCCTTGTCATGGGCGTCCACTACCCGCTGGACGTTATGGGCGGCCGCATGATGGGCAACCAGGCCGCAGCTGATCGTTGGGCAGACCCAGAGTTCCGCCCACTCATCGAAGAAGCCATGGATGAGCTGCGTACGGAGCTCGAGTACCGCTGTGGCGACACCATCGCCAACTGCGTTGCCAAGGACACTCCGTACATGAGCACCGCAGCTGCCGTTCAGCAGTACACCGAACGCATGACCTACGACTTCAAGCAGGTTGGCCCGGCTAACGAGCCAGTTGTTGTTCCGAAGCGTTACGCAGGTTTGCTGGAGACCCGCTTCCCGCAGCTGACTGAGGAACAGCGCAGCTCCGTCCTCGCTCAGACCGCAATCCCATCCGGCTACCCGCTCGATCGCACTGACGGTGAGGGCCAGCACGTTCGCATGAACCTGGCTCGCGCTCTGGCCGCCAACGTTGTTGTCAACGCCGACGGCAGCGTCACTGTCACCAACTAAAACGTCAACTACAAGCGCAGGGCCGCGTCAAGACGGTCCAGGGCCTCACCGAGGATTTCCGGGGAGGTCGCAAAGTTAAGCCGCACATGCCCAACCCCGCCTTCGCCGAATGCGAAGCCGGGGTTGAGTGCTATTTTGGCGTTTTCAACCAGCCACGCAGCTGGGTCCTCACTGTCAACACCAGGCACGTCACCCAAGTCCAACCACGCCAAAAATGATGCTTGCGGTGGGGTAAAGCGAGCCTGTGGCGCAATAGTGGACAAACGTGTTCGCAGAGTCTCACGGTTGGTGCGCAGGACATCGACAAAATTGTCCAGCCAGGGCACGCCATCGCGGTAGGCGGCGGTGGCCGCGGCGACACCAAGAATAGAAGCGCCTTCGCGAACAATGAAGGGCAGCTCCAGCCAGGTTTTGGCATCTTCGTCGTTAAAGATGATTTGCGCACACTTGAGGCCGGCGGTATTCCAGCCCTTCGAGGTAGCAGTCACCGTGATAGTCACGGCCGCCGCGGTATCCGACACCGACGCGGTTGGAGTGTGAGTGCCATCTAGAACAACTGGGCCGTGAATCTCGTCTGAGATAACGCGCGCACCAAAGCGAGCGGCTAAATCGGTAATCTCACGCAGTTTTTCGGGGGAGTAGGTAAAGCCGAGAGGATTATTCGGGTTACACAAGATCAGGCAACCGGCACCGTCGGCGAAGGCGCGTTCGAGGGCGCCGAGATCCGGGCCGTCGGCAAGCGTGGGAATGCACACTGTCTCGCGTCCCAGCGCGGGACCTACCTGGAAAAACGGCATGTAGGCGGGAGTGGGGACGACAATTGCGGAATCGGGGCGGGTGAAGCGTTCAACCGCGAGTGTGACACCGCGGACGACGTCAGCGACGGCAAAGATATTGTCGGGGTTCGGGCGCCATCCGTAGCGTTGTGCAGAAAAGTCCGCGGTTGCGGTCGTAAGCGCGGTGATGTCCTGCGAGAGGTATCCGAATTGTTCGCGCTGACACGCCTCGTCGATTGCGGCACTGACGGCAGGGCAGGTTGTGGCATCGGATTCGGCGATCCACAGTGGCAGCACGTCCGGTGAATATGCGGTCCATTTGACTGTCCTGCGGGAGCGGAGTTCATCGAGGGAGGGGAAAGTGACAGCGTTATTTACACTCATAGTTTCCGTGTATACAGAAAAAGCGGGAAGTCCGAAGACCCCTGCTTTAACCAGTAGCTACGGCCGCATCAGAAGCAGCCGCGGCAATGGCCAGCGCTAGGCCAGCCCCAGTGCCTCCTGAGCAGCTGGCAGGGCAGCTTCGCGATCAGCCTTGACCAGCCCCAGACGTGTGCGGCGATCGAGAATATCGTCGACGCTGAGAGCTCCCTCGTGCGTCACATGCCAGGCGAACTCGGCGCGGGTGACATCGAGACCCTCCGCTACCGGGTCGAGCGGTCGGTCGAGCGGACAGGATTCGATGACCTCGAAGGATTCGGCACCGTAGCGGTTAAACAGCGGCATCGGGATACGGCCGGCAGCGGCAGCGGTGCGAGCGCGGTCGAGCTCCTCTGGCTCGGAGCCCAGCACAGGGATGGTGCGGGTGGAGCACGGAGCAAGCGAAACACCGAGCTTTTCCGCAACCTTGTCCACGGTTTGCTCCGCCATTAGACGGTACTCGGTGAGCTTGCCCCCAGTAATGGAAATCAGGCCGTTCGGGGCCTCCAACAAGGCGTGCTCGCGGGAGAGGTCAGCGGTGTGTGCCTCGCCGGCGTCGATGAGCGGACGCAGGCCGGCGAAAGCACCGATGACATCGTCACGAGTGAGCGGAACCTCGAGTGCCTGGTTGATGACATCGAGCAGAAAAACGATGTCATCCTCCGGCACTTCCGGCTCGTCCGGAATCGGGCCCGGTGCATCCTCATCGGTCAGGCCAATGTAGACGCGGTTGTGCTCTGCGGGAAGGACAAAACAGAAACGGTTGGTGTGACCAGGAACCGGTACCGTCAGAGAGCCGGTAGGGTTGCCTAGCTTCGCGGCGTCAAGAACCAGATGCGTGCCGCGAGATGGGCGAATCTTGATGTTCGTCGCTAGGTTTGCGGCCCACACACCAGTGGCATTGACCACAGCGTGAGCCGGCAGCTCGAAGGAATCGCCAGTGAGCTCGTCGCTTAGTGTGGCGCTCGTTCCAGAGGCAGTCTCGCAGCGGACCCGGGTCAAGATAGTTGCACCGTAGCTAGCGGCGGTTCGAGCGATAGCGGTGACCAAGCGTGCGTCGTCACGCAGCTGACCGTCGTAGTTGACGTAGCCGAATTTCACGTCGCGCTTACGGACGGTCGGCGAAAGCTGGCTGACTCGGCGGGAACTGACAGTGCGGGACAATGGCAGGGTAGTGGCGGAGGTACCAGCGATAATGCGCAGAAAGTCACCGGCCAAAAAGCCTAAACGCGGCAAAACCCTGGTCAACGGTGCAAAGTTATCCATCACCGGTACAACCTGCGGCAGGTTACGCACTAGGTGCGGAGCGGTGACGTCGAGCAGCGCACCACGTTCAATAGCTGAGCGGCGAGCGATACCGACATTGCCGCTGGCAAGGTAGCGCAAGCCCCCGTGGGCGAGCTTCGATGACCAACGAGAGGTGCCGAAAGCTAGGTCCTTCGATTCGACGAGAACGGTCGTCAAACCCCTCGACGCCGCATCTAAAGCGATGCCGACACCAGTAATACCGGCGCCGATGACCAGCAGATCTGGGATGTCGCCCTTAACGGTCTCTTCGCGTAGACGATTCAAGTCCGCTTGCCGACGAGCCTTGTTCAAAACCGCAGCTGAGCGATCGCGCTGAGGAGCGTGCGTGGCAGTCATAGTCTTTCTTCCTCGACTTTCCCGAAGACGGTAATAGTGATGAAACTATCTGGCGTAAGTGATGAAGTTGTGGAGTGCGTAGTGAGTGTGAACTATTTCGGGCGTACCCCATTGCAAGGCGCTTAGAAATAGACTAAGTTGTTCATTATCAACGACCGGCACGGATATTGATTCAAGAAATCTTTCTTAGTTGCGAATCATTTCCCGGGATTACAAGGAAGGAGACACCTCGATGGCTATGCACCCAGCGTCCAACCGCTCTGAGTCCATGAACCGAGCTTTCGCTGCTATTGCACCATCGCTGCAGATGTGTTGCTGCTGTCTCCAGTCCGTGCCACCCCAGACAGGTCGTAACTAGAAAAGCACGCTTAGGTATTTAAAACGCCACGCTGTTTGCGGTCGCACGGACGAAATCGCACCGATTGAGCCGACCATCCCACTATCCGGGCATCTTCGCTTGGAATCCCAGGAAGAAGCGACAGCGACAATGACCGCAGCACTTGAATCTTTTACCCTTGACGATTACGTTTCACTGTTTATTTATGACGGCCCGACGTCACCGGAAATCTACGCTAGCGAACTGGTTAGTCTAGCTCGCTAGCCGAAGCCGACAGCAACAGGGTTAAATCGTGTTGCCGTCGTAACGCTCTTCCAGGGAGCGCGGACCGGTAGCCAACTTGCCCGGGTTGAGGATGCCAGCCGGGTCGAGTTCGTCCTTAATTGCGCGCATGACCTTGGCGAACAACTCGGTGTTCTCCTCGTAGTACTGCGGGCTGTGATCCTGGCCAATGCCATGGTGGTGCGTGATGGTGCCGCCGAAGTTCATCATGGCCTCTGATGCCGCAGTCTTGATGTCCATCCACTGCTGGAGGATCTCGCCCTCGGTCTCGCGGAAGAAGTACGTGAAGTACAGCGAGCAGCCGGATTCGTACATGTGCGAGATGTGGCAGAAGACGTACACCGGGGTGCCGTGCTTCTCGCCAGCGGCTTCCATTGCGGAGGCGATTTCGCGGCGCAGTGTAGCGGCGTTATCCCAGGTGGTGGCGGTCTCCAGGGTGTCGACGCCGACGCGGCGAGTCATCATGACATCGCGCAGGTACGGCGAGGAGAAGCGGTGGTTAACCCAAGCCATGCCCGGGATGGAGCCCATGCGGACGCACTTCTTGGTCAGCAGGCGGGCGGCCAGGCGCTCACGGGTGACGCGGGCGCCGACCGGATCAGTCTGTGCGAAGCCAAAAATCACCATGCACGGAGTGTCGATGCCACGTAGCTTCAGGTACTTTGTGACCTTCTCGGACATGCTGGCAGAGCCAAGCTGAGTGAGGCCGAACAGCGTCTCCTTCTCGTCGGAGATGCGCGCTAGGTGCGGGATATTGCCGCTCTGCTCCAGCTTACGCAGCTCCTCGGCGGCTTCCTCAAAGGAGTTGAAGAAGTAGGTGTCGAAGAGCATCTCCTTTTGTGGACGCTGATTCAGGGCAATCGTCACATGCGTGATGATGCCGAGGGTGCCCTCCGAGCCCAGGAAAAGCTCACGCGGGTTCGGGCCGGATGCTGACGACGGCATGTCGCGGAATTCCATGGTGCCGGCTGGCGTGACGACGCGCATGCCAATCACGTTGCGGTCGATACGACCGTAACCAGAGGATTCCTGGCCTGCCGAGCGGCAGGAAACCCAACCGCCGACAGTGGAATACTCGAAGGACTGCGGGAAGTGACCAGCGGTGAAGCCGGCCTTGGACAGCTCCTTTTCCAGGTCGGGGCCGAAAACGCCGGTCTGGGCGGTGACAGTGCCAGCGACTTTGTCGATGTCGATGATCTTGTTAAAGGCGGTCATGGACACTGCGATGGCCTTACCCATGCCTCCGTCAACAGCCTCCACACCGCCGACGACCGAGGTGCCACCGCCAAAGGGGACGACTGCAATCTTGCGCTCAGCGCATACCTTGAACAGGTCCTCGATATGCTTTTCAGTTTTCGGTAGCACTACAGCATCTGGGGCGACATCGAGCTTGGCTGCGCGAAGGCGAACCAGGTCGGGGTAGGAGCGTCCGACCGCGTGCTTGACGCGGGTGTCGTGGTCGGTGGCGACGGCATCCGCGCCGACAACAGCGCCCAGGGCTTCGATGTCTTCGGTGCTGAGGCGACTATTGGGGATGGTGACGTCGGCGATGTTGCGCGGCGGGTTGTTTGCGTCCAGCGACATGCCGATTTCGCGCTGCAGTAGCTTCTCGCTGGCCGTGGTGATTGGCTTGTCGTTGCCGTCAACACCCCAGCCCCACCAGCGCATGCGGTACGGAATCGTGAGCTTGTTAGACATCCTGAGCTTCTCCTTGGGCATCGGTGCTGCGAGTCTGAACTGCGGAATTATATGTAACTTGCGCGGAAGCACATCTTTACATCTTTTATTATAGCGGTATTACGTTACGTTTTCTCAAAAAATGTCAATCAATCTTGGTAAGCTTTAGTTAGATGCATTAACGCACTCCCATAAAGGCCAGTATTGACCGGTCAAAAGCCCACGTAAAAGTAGGTATTTCTTCGATGAACGCTAACGACAAGGATCTCAACTACCCGCTGGGAACAACTGAGATTCGAACCCTTGCTCTGGTCACTAACCCCCACGCGGGTCATGGCGCCTCGCAGATTGCGTCCGCCCGGGCGAGCTGGGTGTTCGCGGATCGCGGCATCGATGTCATCGCTCTCCAAGGTGCTAACCCCGACGACGCCCGCAAGCTCATTCGTGAGGTCATCGCCGACGGCCGAATTGATGCCCTGGCAGTCTGTGGTGGCGACGGCATGATTAACCTCGCACTGCAGGAGCAGGCACAGACCGGCATCCCCCTCGGTATTATCCCGGCCGGCACCGGAAACGACCACGGTCGCGAATACAATCTGCCGCGTGGCAATGCTCGCGATGCCGCTCACGTTATCGCCGATGGCTTCTGGACGACCACTGACCTCGGCCGCATCACCAATGAGGCAGGGGAGCAGCGCTGGTTCGGCACTATCATGTGTGCCGGCTTCGACTCGATTGTCTCCGACCGCGTCAATCAGATGACCTGGCCGCATGGCCGTAACCGCTACAACCTGGCCATCGTCCGCGAGTTCTTGGCTTTCCACTCGCTGCCATTCCGCATCACGCTCGATGACAATCGGGTTCTCGAAGATCCAATCACGCTGGCCGCCTTCGGTAACACCCGTTCTTATGGCGGTGGTATGAAGATTTGCCCGTCCGCAGACCACTCCGACGGACTGATGGATATCACTGTCATCGGCAAGGCCGGGCGCATCAAGGCCGCCCTGGCCTTCAAGTCCGTGTTCGACGGCACCGTTGAAAAAATCGGGGAGGTCAGCACCTACCGCGCCAAGAAGGCTTACGTGGAATACATCGGCCCGCCACGCCAGATGAACGCCTACGCTGACGGCGACCTCATGTTCCCGATGCCGGTCACCGTCGAAATTGTTCCGGGCGCTGGCCGCTACATCGTTCCCCGTCCGTAAAAGGGCGCAGGAGTGCCCGTCGTCAAGCGTTTCCTGCATGCTTGACGACGGCGCGTTACCCCTTGATGCCGTATTTCTTCAGGCGCAGACGATCCGCCGCCGAGGCCGAAGCCGTCAGGCGTAGCAACTCGGCGTAGATACCGTCAGTCTGCGCCAATTCTGCGGGTGCGCCCACCTCGTCGACGTGACCGTCACGCAGCGTCACGAGGGTGTCCACATCGGAAATTGTGGACAGGCGGTGGGCGATGATAACCGTTGTGCGTCCCTCCATCAGCTTGTCCAAGCCTCGCTGAACTTCGCGTTCGGCCTTGGTGTCTAGCGCCGAAGTGGCTTCGTCCAGGATGAGCAGGGGAGCGTCCTTCAAAATAGCGCGCGCGATGGCGATGCGCTGCTTCTGGCCACCCGAGAGCTTCAGACCTCGCTCGCCGATAGTGGTGTCGTAGCCTTCGGCGAAGCTGCGGATGAAGTCGTCGGCGTTGGCCTTCTTCGCGGCGGCAATGATTTCTTCGTCGGTGGCGTTGGGTTTGCCGTAGGCGATGTTTTCCCGAATCGTGCCGGAGAATAGTGACGAGTCCTGGAACACGACGGCAGAGCCAGCACGCAGAGTGGAACCGGAAACCTCGGAGACATCCGACCCCAGCACGCTCAAGCGGCCTGCGGTCGGGGCGTAGAAGCCGAGCAGCAAGTTGACGATGGTGGACTTGCCGCCACCCGACTCGCCGACCAGGGCGATTTTCTGGCCCGAGTACGCCTGGAAGCTGACATTGGAGAGCACCGTCTTGTCCTCTTCGTAGGCAAAATCCACTGCGTCGAAGTCGACAATGGGAGCGCCAATTGCCTCCTGTTCGGCTGCGCGTTCCAGGGAGGAACGGTGGGCGCTGTCGACGGACTCTGCGTCTGCGGTGGAACCAACGGACGCGGAGTCGAAGTCGCCGTTATTCGCGGTCGCTGCACTGAGCAGCTCCGGCTGCGTGCGGGTCTCTGGAGTAAGCTCCATGACCTTGAAGTAATCGCGCGAACCGGCGACTGCGCGCTGGGCAGCGTCGACCAGGAAGCTCATCATGGTCACTGGTTGGCGCGCCATGTTAATCAGCTGAATGAGCATGACCATGGTGCCGATGGAGAATTCTCCCGACAGCGTACGCAGGAAAAGCAGCAGGTAGATGCCTGCGAAGATGATGTTCAAAATGCCCCCGCGAAGGGCATCCATGCGGTGCCACCACGTTGACTGATCGCGGGTCAGGGAGATGGTGCGGCGGAAGCGGGAACCAAAGAAAGCGATTTCGCGCAGTTCCGCAGTGAAGGAGCGGACAACCTTGACTTGGCCGATGACCTCAGCAAAACGGCCACCGGCGATATCGATTTGTTCGTTCTTTTTCGCTTCAATCTTCTGCCAGCGCTTCGAGGTCAGCGCGGTCAGCAGGGTGTAGACCGGGAAAACGATAATCAACAGCACTGCCAGTGGCCAGTAGTGCCAGGCGGTGATGCCCAGTACCGCGCCGACGGTCAACAGCATCGGGAAGAAGTTGTTGGAAAACGCCTGGAGGAACTGCGTGATATTGGTAATCGAGCGTTCCAGGCGGGCGATAATTGTGCCGGTGACCTGACTGTCGAAGTACCGCTGCGGTAGCGACAGCAGCTTGGCGTAGTAGCGGGTCGACAGAATCTCGCGCATGCGCGCAGTCATCACATCGCCCAGGTAACCACCGATGTTATGCACGATGGTCTGCGTCAAATCAGCGATCAACAGCCCTATGACCAGCCAGATTACGGTGCGAGTGGTGTCGGACATCGCCGCTTGGCTCAGGCCTTCATCGCTGGATACCGCGCCGACGATGGCGTCGGTGGCATCGCGGATGAGGAAGGGGCTAATCAACGACGCGGCGGCGGTGGCCAGCGAACAGATGATGACCCCGATATAGAAAGGCCAGAGCACTCGTGTAGTGGACAGGATTCTGCTGAGCAGACGCACGAAAGACCTCTATCTTGCGGGAGGATCACTCCCGCTATGAAATTACTGCGACAAAAGCCCTATCCTAACAGCGAGTGCACAGCACCAAGCGGAAGCGGCAGCCAGTTGGGGCGGTTCTGCGCTTCGTAAAGGCACTCGTAGATGGCCTTATCCAGTACAAAGGCCTCCAGTAGCGTCGGGTCACTGGCATCGCCATAACCCTCCAAGAACGCATCGATATTGCGGCGAGCCCACTGCTCAACACGCTCGGTAGCCGCCTCGGTGTCTTCACGTCCGGTCAGCAGCGGGTAGTGAGCGGCGTAATCGAAGGAGCGAATCATGCCGGCGACATCGCGTAGGCGGTGATCCGGCAGACGACGCTCCTCCCACGGGCGCGACGGCTCGCCCTCGAAGTCAATCAAGCGCCAAGAGCTCGGCGTGCGCAATACCTGCCCCAAGTGCAGATCACCGTGGATTCGCTGGACGACGGCACCACCTTCCGGAACCGCAGCCTCTGCGCGATCGAAGATAGCCTGCGCCTTATCCTTGACCTCAGCAATTTGTGGCACCACGCCAGCGACGAAGTCCAGGCGAGCTCGCAGTGGGGCTACCAGCTCCGCACCGGTCAGACGCTCCTTTACCGCGACAGCGGCAGCGAGGCTACTGTGTACCGAGGCCACTGCTTCGCCGAGCGCACGCGCTTCGGATGTAAAGTCGGTGCCCAAATCTTCCAGCGGGGTCTGACTGTCGCGGATGGCATCGCGCACTGCGCCAAGAGCCAGCTCCCAGCCATCCACCGAGTTCGGTGCGAATTCCTGCAGCATGGCGGTGGTGTAGGTGTCTTCGCCAATGGTGGTCTCTACCCAGGAGTAGAGCTCGGGGACGAACTTGCAATCCGCCTGGGCCAGTGCGGCCAGCAGCTCCACATCGGCATTAGTACCGGGGTAGAGGCGACGGAAGAACTTGCACATCACGCGGTCGTCGAAAATGACCGAGGTGTTCGACTGCTCGACTCCCATGGGGCGGCCGGATTCCGGTCGGAGCTGCTCAGAGCCCGGCACACGTCGCAGTTCCATGCTGCCGAGCTTGCCTTCGTCGGAAAGCTTCTGGCCGAGTGCTGTGATGGCATCCGAATCGATCAGAGCGTCGTAGCCGACGATGCCCTCGGCGCGAACCAACAGGGACTGCTCGTGGCCATCGGGGACGTCCTCCGCCCAAGCGATGGGCAGCTGATAGGTCGGTGCGGAATGTGCGGTGTGCACCCTCACCAATGCGATATCGACATCGGGACTGTCGGGATTGTCGCGCAGTACGGGGTCAAGCGCGAGGATCTCGACGTGGTCGATGTCAGAGACCTTGTCAGCGAAAAAGCGCATCTTGACCAGTGTGTCTGCCAGCTCTTCGGCAATGAATTCGGCGGTGGGAATAGTCATTTTAGTTCTTTCGCCTTTCGGGACTTAAAAGATCACTCTTTATTATCGGCGTTTGTGACGGCATCGGCTGCGGCATCGGCGGCGGTGCCTGAGTGCTCGCGTGATGACGTCACCGGCGCGTCCGATATCGCCTGCGCAACCGGGATTGTCGGTGCCGACATGGGGGCGCTCGATTCGAGGTTTGTCTCAGGTGGAAGCTGGATTTCGAACCAGTAGAAACCGTGGCCAGGAAGCGTGATCTGGTAGGAATCGGTGCCAATTGTGGGGAAGGGAACCGAACCCGTGAGCTCTACCGGGGTGGCACCGGCGAACTCGGACAGATCCAGTGAGACGGCCGCGGGGTAAGAGGACAGGTTGTTGACGCACAGCAGCACTTCGTCGCCGTATGTGCGCAGATAGGTCAGAACAGAGGCGGTGTCGCTATTCAGCTCGCGGAAGTCACCGAGGCCAAAAGCCTCATAGCGCTTGCGGACCTGAATCAGTCGACGCACCCAATTCAACAGGGAGTTGGAGTAGCTCGCTTGGTTTTCGACATTGACCGCCTGGTAGCCATAGGTCGCATCCTGAATGGTCGGCAGATAGAGCCGACCGGGGTCGGCCTTGGAGAACCCTGCGTTGCGGTCGGGCGACCACTGCATCGGTGTGCGCACGCCATCGCGGTCGCCGAGCCAAATGTTGTCGCCCATACCAATTTCGTCCCCGTAGTAGAGCACCGGCGAACCTGGCAGGGAGAGTAGCAGGGCATTGAAAAGCTCGAGCTGTGTGCGGTCATTTTGCAGCAGTGGCGCTAGACGACGGCGAATGCCGATGTTGGCCTTCATCCGCGGATCGTGCGCATACTCGGCGTACATGTAGTCGCGCTCGGCATCGGTGACCATTTCCAGCGTCAGCTCATCGTGGTTGCGCAGGAAAATGCCCCACTGAGCCGAAGACGGAATCTCCGGCGTGGACTCCAGGATCTCCGAGATGGGGAAGCGGGACTGCTTGCGCACCGCCATGAAAATGCGTGGCATGAGTGGGAAGTGGAAAGCCATGTGGCATTCGTCGCCACCGACCTCCGGGTCGCCGAAGTATTCCACCACATCGGAGGGCCACTGGTTGGCCTCCGCCAGCAGGACGCGACCCGGGTATTCCTCATCCATGACCTTGCGGCAGCGCTTCAGAAAAGCGTGGGTCTCGGGCAGATTCTCGCAGTTAGTACCTTCGCGTTCGAAGAGGTAGGGAACAGCGTCGAGGCGGAAGCCATCGATGCCGAGATCGGACCAGAAGCGCAGCACATCGAGCATCGCTTCCTGCACCGCCGGATTGTCATAGTTCAAATCCGGCTGGTGGGAGAAGAAGCGGTGCCAGTAGTACTGGCCACGCACCGGGTCATAGGTCCAGTTGGAATCCTCGGTATCGACAAAGATAATGCGTGCGCCCGAGTAAGTGTCCGGGTCATCAGTCCAGACATAAAAGCCGCCGTAGGGGCCATCGGGGTCAGTGCGCGACTGCTGAAACCACTCATGGGTATCGGAGGTGTGGTTCATCACCAGGTCAGTAATAACGCGGATACCGCGCGCATGGGCCTCGTCGAGAAGCACCTTAAAATCCTCGACCGTGCCAAACTCGTCGAGCACGGCGCGGAAGTCGCGGATATCGTAACCGCCGTCGCGCAGCGGGGAGTCGTAGAAAGGCGGCAGCCAGAGGCAGTCAACGCCCAGCCATTGCAGATAATCGAGCTTCTCCGTCAGCCCTTTGAGGTCGCCGGAGCCGTTGTTGTCGGAGTCGAAGAAGGCCCGGACGAGCACCTCATAGAACACCGCGCTGCGGTACCACTCGTAATCTTCCTTGGCGATAGTCATGCATCCCAGCGTAATGACTATGCCACTAGCCTGCAGAGAGAGTTTTCCTGCGAGATCCCACAAGACCGCGCGAGATGGCCGTCCTGGGAGACCTCATTAAACAGCATTCTAAACAGCCTTGTGTTCCTGAATTAACGCAGCGAGCTGGTACGCATCATCCAACTTCAACTCCGTTGCCACCGGAGTGACCGCTCCCGGCACCATGTCGATCCGCACGTTCGCCACTCCCGCCGCTTTCTTCAGCGGAGAAATGGTTAGTGTATGCCCCTGGATGCGCTGCCAGGGGACCATGAACCGCGTATGCCAGAACCGACCCTTGGTCACTAACAGCCCCCGCTTCGTGGCCTGCACCTTTTGAAATTTCCAGTCAATTGGGCTGAGCCACCATGCCGTGCGTGGAGTCTGCCAGGAGCCCAGCAGGTCATCGGTAGAGGCCGGTCCCGCAATCTCAGTCATCAGGTAATCGACAATCGTGTCCGTCTCCGGTGTCGGCGCCACTGGCACCAGTGTGTTGTTCGACTGTGCACTGTCCAGGCCATAGCCCGCCACGGAGACATCCGCACGGGACCACCTCCACGGACGCCACCAGAGCGGTTGCACCACTTTAAAGCCATGAATGCGATCGATCGGAATGGTCTGAGCGCGCGTCGACAACAGTCCGGCGGTAATCGCCAGACGCCTGCTTTCCGACGACACCTTCAGCGTGAAATCCCACGACTGATTTAGTACTCCGAAAAGGCCGAGCGCGAAACTGCCAATCACAATCAGAGTAGTGATGGTTACTCCGCTGAGGATTTCCACGATGAAGTCGGTGAACAGCGCAGAGACAACGGCGAGGAGGATAAGAGCTATGCCGACGAAAAGACCGGGTCCAATGGCCACGGATGCAATCAGCCGTCCGACATTGACCGGGCCAAAGATGGTCTTCGCGTCGGACATGCGGGAGGACATGTGGGCGCTGGAGTCTTGAGCAGCGGCGGGGCTGTCGCCGTCGTAAAGCGAATGTGCCAGTTCGGTGTCCAGCTTTTCTACCTCACCCAACACGTCGGCGCGGAACTGTTCGCACTGCGGGGGAGTGAGGTATTTGATTGTGAAGTGCGAATCGGAGCCGCCGGCTGTTTCAATGACAATTTCGGCGAGCCCGAAAATGCGCGCCAACAATGGTTGGTTGATATCCACCGCCTGCACGCGGTCGAGCCGTGCCGCGCGTCGAGAACGCAGTAGCCATCCGGAGCCGTAGCGAACCTCATCGTCGGTGAGTTCGTAGAACGTATACCGCCAGGATAGCCACGAGAAAAATGCAATCAGACCAATAATTATGGCGACCGCACCGGTACCGACAAGGAGACCGAGCCATGCCCAGTCGTAGAGCTGAGTCACGACCGCAACGGCCAACTGCCACTGATTCGCGACTGCGAATGCAGTCACCGCAGCGATTGTGGCAAAGCTTTTGAGCAGCGGAGATAGGGGATGAACTCTATGCCTCATTTAGAGACCCGCCATCCGGTCGTGGGCGCGCTGAGATAGACGAGCGCGCAGGGCGAGCGCTTCTTCACGTGGCAAACCGTGGACGGCTGCATCCGAGCTCGCCGATGCTGTGTTGAGCTTCAACGTTGCCAGTCCGAATAGTCGAAGGAGAGGTCCTTCATCGATGTCGATGAACTGGATTCGTCCGTAAGGGACGACAGTGACCGAGCGCCACCAGCGTCCAGACGCAACAATGAAGTCGTTGTCCTCTTCGAGGTATCGGTGGGCACGAACTCGTCGACCGATGAGCCAGTAGATATATGCGAAGTAGAGCACGCAGGCGAGGGTGCTCAACCACATCCACGGAGTCCACATCACAGCGGCGACGACGGCTGCAATCGTGATAACTAGCAGGGGAGCGGCGTGCGCGATTCGCTTCACCTTAGCTAGCGCGGGGTCGACTGGCTGTAGCGCGGAATTCTCGGGGACTAGTAAATCAAGTGGCTCCATCGTTGACAGTTAAACACAGAGGGTAAAGCTTGCGTCTGGCCTGGTGCTTCGGTAAGAACGGTGGCTATGGATCGCAGGAAACTCATAGCAGTACTTATCACGCTGATCACCATTTTGGTCTGCGTCGAGATTTATCGGTACATGCAGACTTTGCCAGCTTAAGTCGCTGGGCTCAGTTGTTGAGCACAACAGCACAGCGCTAACCAGCGCAAGCCTCACCCGCCTTATTCCCTATGCACCAAAGAGCTGGCGCGGAGCCGCCCACGCATCGATAGCAATGCCCTCGACTGCCTGGGCGTCAGCGCCGGCAAAGGTAGTCACCTTGCGGTCGTCGTTGTAGCGGGGCATGTGTGAGGTGCCTTCGCGGATGAACTCGACCGCCACTTGGTGGAATGGATGGTTGGGTTCTTTCATACCGAAGAAGCGTGCAATGTCGATGCAGTGCGGAGCACCACTGGTGCGGCCAGCAGGTGCATAGCCCAACCCTTCTCCCGGTTCGAACTGTGCCGCCCACACATCCAGCTCAGCCGCCACGGACCGTTCGGCGACTTTAACAGCGTATGAGCGAATCGCTGAGTCAGAAATGACATTCCCCATCGGACGCTCGGCATAGGCGGTGGCCGGAAATTCGCCGTGGCCGCGATGCCCCTTGGCGTAGCGCCGAGCCATCCACTCTCGCATGGGCAACTTGTCCATCGCCACAACCGGCGGTTCTGAGAAGAACTCTTCGCTGGTGGCGGTCACCATCGTCGGCAGTGTGGGAGCAAAGCTGTCGAAGCGAGGCCCAATTGCCGGATCCGAAGGCGAGGATGCCGACACCAATTTCTGGGCCCGAGCGACCCTGCGTTCGTCGGCACGCGAAAAGACGTCGGTGGACGGCACACGTCCCACGCCGATGTCGGCCAACGTGCGGCGGAGGCGCGAGCCCGACAGCAGCGAGAAGGCCGGCGACATGGCAATGGTGCGTTGGATCTGGCCGCGCGTGTGATCGTCGGCAGCCAGAGTGAGCGCCAGCGCCGCACCCGCCGATTGCCCCGAGATAGTGATGTTGTCGATATCGCCGCCGAAGGCAGGCGCGTTACGACGAGCCCACTGCAGCCCCAGATACAGGTCATCAATGGCCCGGTAGGTCTCTGTTTCACTGTCACGCCAGAAGCCCTCGAGGCCCTTGCGGTATCCAAGCGAAACGGTGACGATGCCCGCCTGTGCGAAGGCCGTCGCGTCCGTCCAGGGTTCGGAGGGATGCCCAAACTCGTAGCTACCACCGTGAATCCACAGCAATACCGGATAGGAGGCGTCCGCGGGCTCAGCCGGTGCGGTGACGGTGAGAACTAATTCGCGCTCGGGTTCACAGCGCCGAGTGCCCGACTGTGGGCCGTCTGCCACCGGTGCCGACGCGGCGAACGGAGCAGCATCTGCGTAATCGATATTGAAAACTTGTATTGCGCCATCGTGAATACGGCCGGTTAGCCTCCCGCAGGGAGCGGAAATAGTCGTCTCTGTCATGGCGGAAAACGCCTCCTCGTCACGGTTGGTCCTGCCAGAAGGGCGGGGAGTCTGTTTCAGACGGTAGGCGCACTCTGGTTTTTCGAGCACGCTACAGTTGAATTCACTATGACCAATGATGCACGAAATCCACTGTTGACACCGTCGGAATTGTTCTGCGAATTGCCAGATTTTGCGGCAATCGATGACAGCCACGTCCGCGAGGCTTTTAGCGAAGCAATGCGCAGCCATGCGCGCGAGATTGACGCCATCGCCACGTCGTCGGAGGCTCCGACCTTCGTTAACACCATCGAGGCAATGGAGAAGGCGGGCCAAGATCTGGACCGCGTCGCTGCTTATTTCTTCAACGTTGCCGGGACGGACGCCACCGACGTCCGCATGGAAATTGAAGCCGAGATCGCCCCGCAGCTCACAGCACACCTGGATCAGATTCGCATGCGCAGTGACCTGTGGCAGCGCATCAATGCCATTGACAGCGTTGACGATGCCGCCACCCCGGAAGAGGCGAAGCTGCTGCTGAAGAAAGTCCGCGAAGACTTCCAGCGCGCCGGTGCGGACCTCAGCGACGAGGACAAAGCCGAGCTCAGCCGCATCAATTCCCGCCTCTCTGAGCTTTCCACGGCTTTCGGCGAAAACCTGCTGAAGGACACCGTTGCGCGCGCCGTGGAAATCTACGACCGCGAGGAGCTCGCCGGGCTTTCCGACGACGCCATTGCGTCCTTCGCCGCCTACGCGAAAAAGGCCGACACCGATGCGCCGTGGCTGATTCCGCTGGACCTACCGTCAACTCCGGCACAGCTGGCTGACCTGGATAATCCGGCTACTCGCGCCAAGCTCTACGAAGCCTCACTGGGGCGTGCGGGTGCTGCCTCCGGCAAGTTCGACAACTCCGACATTGTGCTGGAAATGGCACGCCTGCGTGCCCGCCGTGCCAAGCTGCTCGGCTACGACACGCATGCGGATTACGTCATTGCCAAGGAGACGGCAACCACCGCAGAAGCTGCTCGGAAGCTCATTGCAGACCTGGCGCCAGCTGCCATTGCGAATGCTGAAGGCGAGTACAAGCGGGTCGCTGATCTGGCTGGCGATGAGACGGTCACGGGCGCTGACTGGCCATACTGGGAGCGCCGTCGTAAAGCGGAAGAATTCGCAGTCGACACGGAGGAACTCAAGAACTACTTCGAGCTCCACCGTGTTATCGAAGACGGCGTGTTCTACGCTGCCCGCAAGCTCTATGGCATCGAGGTAGTCAAGCGCGAGGACCTGCAGGGATACGCGCCGGGCACGACCGTGTGGGAGGTACGCCAGGGCGGAGGCGAGACCATCGGCCTGATTATTACGGACTACTTCTCGCGTCCGACCAAGCGCGGTGGTGCGTGGATGAGCTCGTTTAGGGACCAGTCCCGTCTGCTGGGGCGCCTGCCAGTCGTGGTCAACGTGATGAACATCGCCGAAACCGAACCGGGCACCCCGGTGCTACGGACGCTCGACGAGGTCACCACTGCTTTCCACGAGTTCGGGCACGCCCTCCACGGTCTGCTTTCCGACGTCACATACCCGACCTTCTCGGGCACTAACGTCCCGCGCGACTTCGTGGAATTCCCCTCCCAGATCAACGAGAACTGGGCGCTTGAACCGTCCATTCTGGCCAATTACGCCGTCCACGTTCGTACCGGTGAGCCGATCCCGGCCGAGCTAGTCGAGTCGGTGAAGAAGGCCCGCACCGCTGGTGAGGGATTCGCCACGGTTGAGTACCTCGCCGCGTGCGCCATCGATCTGGCCTGGCACAGCCTCACCGAGGAGGAAGCAGCTCAGGTCACTGATGTTGATGCCTTCGAAGCGGAAGCACTTGCCGAACTCGGCCTCGACGTTCCCCACCTGGCTCCGCGTTACCGCTCCCGCTACTTCAACCACATCTTCGCCGGTGGTTACTCGGCGGGCTATTACTCCTACCTGTGGGCAGAGGTTCTCGACGCGGACGGTTTCGGTTGGTTCACCGACAACGGCGGTGCCACAATCAGCGGCGGCAGCCACTTCCGCGAGGAGATTCTCTCCCGTGGTGGCGCCATCGACTTCATGGCCGCCTACCGTGCCTTCCGAGGTCGCGATAAGGACATCCAGCCGCTCCTCGAACGCCGCGGGCTGTCGGGCACTGATGCCTAGCTTCACGCTTTACGACGAGCGCCGCGACCGCCGCCCACTGGTTATTCCGGTCACCGGCAGGGTAGGTTGACACTCATGGCAGAAGTATTCGACAGAGTAGGGCAGTGGCTTATCCAATTGCCACTGCTTGCGCAGGTCAGCGTGCTATGCGTGGTTCTGCTGGTAGTCGGAGGGTTTGTTGCTTTCGTTCTCGTTGGCGCAATCGATGTTGTCAGCGGTCGTCTGTGGCAGAGGTCGGTGCATCGGCGGGAGCGTTCGCAGGAGCGTCGAGGAGCGGGCAGCGAGAGCTAGCCGAAGAGGTAGTGGCCTTGCGGATAGCTCACCGGGAGTCCCGATGAATTGAGCTGGGACAATCCCCCTTTAAGTGTTGGGTCGCTATCGCTGCCCTAAGGTATGTCTTAAAGTATTAGGAAATTTGCCCAACAGGCTAGAGTTGGGTAGTTCGCAAATATTTCGCAGTAGGGAGCTGAGTTAGCATGCATCGGTCGAGGCACTCGAAGGTCCTACTTGCCCTAATCGTTTTGCTTCTTCTCATCCTCATCGCTGGTGCAGTCACCGATTTCCAGTTTTAGCCTCGGTTTTAGTGCCGGGCATATAACCTGAAAGATCGGTGAACAGCAAAAATGAGGGATTAGTCGCTCACGAACCAATTAACGCTTGAATCCGGGGGAAGCGAGGCAGGTCCTCGACAAGCACGGCCTTGCCCTCGGCATCGGTTAGCGGAATGCACCAGTTCGGGTACTGGTCGTGGCTCGTGCCCGGCTGGTTCTGAGTACGACGATCGCCGACCATGTCCACCAAGGCCTCACACTTCAGCGCGGATGGCGTCTGGTCGAGGAAGCGGTGCAGCCCCGTGACCAGTGCGTCAATTGGTGGCAGATTATCGCGGGTAAGGGAATGAACATCCATGTCCGCCGCAGCCGTGTCACCAAAGCAGCCGGCTTCCTTGGCCGCACCCAAAACCTTTCGAATCCACTCGAAGTCCCGGCGGTCTTCCTCCGCGACGTCGGAAAGCAATAGTCCCAGGCGTTCCCGTAGCTTGATGTGCTCGCCTGCGAGGTAGCCTGCCGTCGGCGGCAGATCGTGCGTGGTGACGGAGGACAGGCACAGGCTGCGGTAAGCGCTTGGTGGTTTCGGCTGGTCGCCCTCGGATTCAAACCACACGATCGAGGTGCCCATGATGCCCCGCGAGGCCAGGTAGTCCTGCACCCACGGCTCGAAAGTGCCCAGGTCTTCGCCTACGACGACGGCCCCAGCGAGCTCGGCCTCAAGTGCGAGAATGCCGACCATTGCCTCGTGGTCGAAGTACAGGTAGGTGCCATTGACGGGGGACTCCATCCGCGGCATGACCCAGAGGCGGAACATACCCAGCACGTGGTCAACACGAATGCCACCTGCGTGGCGAAGGATTGTGCGCAGCATGTCGCGCCAGGGGCGGTAGCCGGCCTCGGCTAGCTTGTGCGGGTTCCACGGCGGCTGCGACCAGTCTTGGCCGCGCTGGTTAAAACCGTCTGGCGGTGCGCCAACAGAGATAGCAGGAGCGAGCCAATCCGCAAGGTTCTCGGCATCCGCGCCGCCAGGGTGCACGCCGACGGCAAGGTCGGCCATGATGCCGATGCGCATACCCGCATCCAGGGCTGCCTCTTGTGCCTGGCCGAGCTGCTGATCGAGAATCCACTGCACCCAGAGGTGGAACTGGAAGATTTCCTCCCGCAGAGATTCGACACTGGCGTGGTTACCCAACGGTGGAACCAACTCGATATCGTTCTCGGTTACGGCACCAGAATCGGAAGTGGCAGCGCGTGCAGTATCGCGGGCAGCAGCGCGATCCGCGAGCTCGCGCTCGGTGCACCACGACGCGTAGTCGTATATGCCACGGCCCTCGGCCTCCAGCCAACGGTCAAATTCCGCCTGGCGTGCGCTGGACAGGGGGATCTTGTGAATTGCCCGCAATACCTTGAGCTTTGCAGCGTAGATGGGGTTGCGGTCAATCTCATCAGGGCTGTGATTGAGCTGGTGGAAAGAGTTCGCTAGCGCACGGGCTTCATCGGCCTCGTCCTTGTCCAGGTACCCGAACTCGTCGATAAGCTCTGGGCGCGCGTACAGCGGATTGACATAGCGGCGCGTGGTGGGCAGGTACGGCGAGTCTTCTACCGGAGGCAGTGGCTCTGCGGCGTGCAACGGATTGATGAGGACGAAATCAGAGCCCGCGTGCTCTGCACTGACCTGTGCCAAGTCGCCGAGGGTAGCGAAATCGCCAATACCCCAGCTGCGGCTGGAGCGTACCGAGTACAGCTGTGCCATGACACCATGCGCAGGATTCTGCACGTACTTGTCGGCAGTGGCGAGACGGTTGGGGGTTACGGCCACATCGCACTCAGCGACGTTGTCATCGTTGACTGCGCGCAAGCGATGCCAACCAAGTGGCAGATCCTCTGGAATTGCGAAGGCGGCTTCACCCATCAACACATCGCCGACCTGGCGTGGCGGTACCAAGTGGTGCACCTGAGCGCAGGGCCATTCTGCGCCGTCCTCCAGTTTCACAGTCACGCTGACATTGCTGCCGTGCGGTACGTGAACCAGAACTCGGTGGAAGATGCCCTGGCGGGTAACTACCACGGGCGGGAGAAGGCGAGACCACTGCGTGTCTGCCCACTCACGACGGGCGTCGTTGATGTCGGCATCGCTGGGATCTGGGCCCAGATCGATGTCGAGAGCAGCGAGAGTTTTTAGCACTGTCTCACGAGAGACGTGCACGAGTTGGCCCTCGGTGGAGTAGTAGGAAACCCCAACTCCGACATCTTTAGCGAGGTCGGCGAGTGGAGAGGAAAGGGGAGGATTGGAAGCTGCCTGTGTCACCCTTTCCATCATGCCAGTTTAGAAAAACTTTGCCAGTAGTAAGGTAAATCACTTCGTTATCGAAATATTTACTGAAATCACAACGGCGCAGGGTTTGATGTTCTAAGTTGATTCCTAACGAAACCAACGACGGACAGAACTACCGAAAGTAGGGGTTTGTAACTCGATGCGTGAATATACTACCGAGGCGAAATACGTCATCGGCGAGGACGAAACGATTATTACCTCGCTGCAGGAGCTGGTGCAGAAGCGCCCGAAGCTGGTGCTTTTCACTCGCCCCAAGAACTTTGAGTGGGTAAATGTCACTGCTCAGGAGTTCTATGACGAGGCAAAGGGCGTCGCTAAGGGGCTAATTGCCAACGGTGTTCAGCCGGGCGACCGCGTAGCGCTGCTCAGTGAGACTCGCTACGAGTGGAACCTGATCAATACCGCTATCTGGATGGCAGGCGCTGCTGTTGTCCCGATTTACGGCTCTTCTTCGTCTGGCCAGATTCGTTGGATTATTGAAAACTCCGGTGCTGTTTTCGCATTTACCGAGTCGCGTGAGCACACCGACCGCATGAAGCCTCTGCTGGTCGAAAAGGGCACCGAGAACCCGGAGGGCGAGTCTCAGCTGCGTCGTGTACTGGAGATTAACGCTTCCGCTACTGACACCATTAGCTACGAAGGCCGTGACATTGACGGCGACGAGGTCGAGCGCCGCATCAAGGACACCAAGGCCGACGACCTGGCAACCGTGATCTATACCTCCGGTACCACTGGTCGTCCGAAGGGCTGCGTGCTCCTGCACAGCAACTGGCTGGCGGAGGCCCGCGCCATCCTCACCAACGAGATTGGCCTGATTGCCCGTCCGGGGAACCGCATTCTGACCTTCCTGCCGTTGGCGCACGTGTTGGCTCACGCAGTGTCCCTGGCTTCGATGATTTCCGGTGCTACCCAGTCTCACTGGGCTGATACCAAGACCGTCACCCTGGAGTTCCAGCGTTCCCGTCCGCACATGATTCTCGGTGTGCCGCGCGTGTTCGAGAAGGTTCGTGACTCCGCCTACGCCTCCGCTAAGGAGAAGGGCGCATTCGGTCTGGCCATGTTCGAGCGTGCTGAGGCCACCGCCATCGAGTACTCCAAGGCGCTGGATACTCCGGCAGGTCCGTCGCGTGTCTTGAAGCTGCGTCGCCAGCTCTACGATCGCCTGCTGTTCTCGAAAATTCGCGCAGCTATGGGTGAGGCCGTGCAGTACACCATTTCCGGTGGTTCGGCTCTGTCCTCTGACCTCGGGCACTTCTTCCGTGGTCTCGGTGTGCCTGTCTACGAAGGCTACGGTCTGACTGAGTCCACGGCTGCCGTCACCGTGAACAACCCGAGCGAGCAAATCATTGGTACCGTCGGTCGTCCGGTCGGTGGCTGTTCCGCCGCTATCGCTGATGACGGCGAAGTTCTGCTGCGTGGTCCGGTTGTGTTCGACCGCTACTGGAAGAACGAAGAGGCTACCAAGGAAGCCTTCATCGACGGCGAATGGTTTAAGACTGGTGACCTCGGTGAGCTGACCGAAGAAGGCCACCTGAAGATCACCGGCCGCAAGAAGGACCTCATTGTCACCGCAGGTGGTAAGAATGTCGCGCCGGGTCCGATGGAAGACCGCATGCGTGCGCACCCGCTGGTGTCCCAGGCAGTCGTCATCGGCGATGGTCGTCCGTTCGTCTCCGTGTTGGTCACTCTCGATGAGGAGGCACTGGAGAAGTGGAAGATTGAGCACTCCGTCCCCGAGCACACCTCGATCCGTGAACTCGCTGCCTCCAGCGCAGTTTTGCGCGCCGAGATTCAGGACGCCGTCAACTCCGCTAACGAGCTGGTTTCTCACGCAGAGGCTATTAAGAAGTTTCATATTCTGGACAGTGACTTCACCGAGGAAAGCGGCGAGCTGACCCCGACCATGAAGGTCAAGCGCAACATTGTCATGGACAACTACTCGCGTGACATTGAGGCTCTCTACCAGCGTTAATTCACGTTCTGTCAGCCGTCGATAGAAAACGGCAGCGTGTTGTTACCGCGCTAGCGCCCCTCACCCCATTAAGGTGAGGGGCGCTAGAAATTTTTAAGGAGTTTTCAGTTTTCGAAAGTTGGCATTCGTCAATGTTCGTCGGTACTCGGAAGCAGAAAACTGCAATGATGTCACCGACACCGAAGATGTCGTGGGAGGGCGGGCAATGATTAACCACTTCGATGCTCGGCTACGCCTGCGCGAAGTGACCCAAGAGCTCTACGACATTGGTGACGAAGTTGCCGAACACATCGAGCACCTCGCTCAGGCGGTTGCTGATGTAGATCGTGAGCTGGTGGACGAATGTGTTCTCGAGCTCGCTGACATCGTCGACGAGGCCGTTGAGGACTGCCGCCCTCTGATTGGTGAACTTGATGGTCTACGCCAAGCGTTTACCTCCGGCATTCGCTCGGGGCGCATCGGTACTCTTTCCTCCGCTTCGACACCGCGTCGACACCCGCATCCGGCACCGAAGTCTCCGGATGTGCAGTCACTGTCGCTCATTCCGGCTCCTTTGAAGCATCCGGTTGCAGTCCCTACGGTCACGCAGGCAATGATTGCTCGCTCCGATGCCGTGGCTTCTTACCTGGAGGAACTCGCCGACTGGGTTTCCGCCGAAAACATCCGAGGCGTGGAGAAGCTCGGTAGTGTGGTGCTTCCGCAGCTTTACGCGCAGTCTGGCCGCCGAGCACTGTCCGCTGCCGCCGCTTGGTGTGTTGCTGTTCCCGAGACTCATCCGGCAGTTGCCAATGCGCTGCGCGGCCGTAGGCCTCCGGAGTTCCTGATGGAACGTGCCCGCATCGATGAAATTGTCCGCCGCGTCAAGCAACGTCGAGCCAAGGAGCATGCGTGAGCGAAGCCTCCGCACACACCGATTCCTTCGGTGTCTACTTACACGTCCCATTCTGTGCCACCCGTTGTGGCTACTGTGATTTCAACACGTACACGCCAGGTCAGCTGGGCAGTGGCGCAACGCAGGGAGACTACCTCGATGCCATCGTGGCTGAGCTCGAGATGGCCGTCGTAAAGCACCCCGAACTAGCGCGTGGCGCCGATACCGTATTCGTCGGCGGGGGTACGCCGTCGATGTTGGGGGCGAGTGGTCTTCGTCGTCTGCTCGACGGTGTGCGCAACAGCTTTGGGCTTGCTGACGACGCTGAGGTCACCACCGAGTCGAATCCCGAGTCGACCTCCCCGGAGTTTTTCGAAGGCCTGGCCGAGGCAGGGTTTACCCGGGTGAGTCTGGGCATGCAGTCGGCTGTGCCGCATGTGCTGGCCACTCTGGATCGTACGCACACGCCGGGGCGTCCTGCGGCGGCAGTGGCGGAGGCACGCGCTGCCGGTTTTGAGCACATCAACCTCGACGTTATCTATGGCACGCCAGGGGAGTCGATGGCGGATCTCGATACGACGTTGGAGGCGGTCCTGGCCACGGAGGTCGATCATGTTTCGGCGTACTCGCTGATCGTCGAACCGGGTACCGCGATGGCGCGTAAGGTTCGTCGCGGTGAGCTGCCGATGCCTGACGACGACGATCTCGCCGACCGCTACGAGCGCATCGATGCCGCACTGAGTCAAGCCGGTTTCTCCTGGTACGAGGTGTCCAACTGGGCGAAACCGGGCGGCCAATGTCGTCACAATATGCTCTACTGGCGCGATGGAAATTGGTGGGGTGCGGGCCCCGGTGCCCATTCGCATCTGGATGGCACGAGGTTTTACAACGTCAAGCATCCGGCTCGCTACGCGGCGACCATTTCCGGCGGAGAGTTGCCGATTAAGGATTCAGAAGGGCTAACGGCCGAGAATCGGCACACTGAGAAGATTATGCTGGGCCTCCGCTTGGCCGAGGGTATCGATGCCAATCTGCTCGGAGAGGATGAGCTGGGCAAGGCACGTCGGCAAGCGGAAGCGGGCATGGTGGAGTTTGTTTCCGTCGATTGTGGCCAGCGGATTCAGCTGACCAATCGCGGTCGTTTGCTGGCCGACGCAATAATTGTTGACATCCTTAGTTAAACTATCCGCATGTCATCTCAGACGGATAAGCGCAGGCAGGAAGTTCTTCGGGCAATTGTCTCGGATTACGTAGCTTCCCAGGAGCCAGTCGGCTCGAAGGCTCTGGTGGAGCGCCACAATCTGGGTGTGTCCTCGGCGACCATTAGAAATGACATGGCGGTGCTGGAGGCCGAGGGCTATATCCAGCAGGAACATGCATCGTCCGGGCGTATCCCGACTGAGAAGGGCTACCGCCTTTTTGTGGACAATCTTTCGCAGATTAAGCCGCTGTCCCGGGCTGAGCGCCGAGCTATCCTCGAGTTCCTCGAAGGCGGCGTCGATTTGGAGGACGTTCTGCGTCGCAGTGTGCAGCTGCTGGCCCAGCTAACCCGTCAGGTCGCAGTGGTGCAGGTACCGACGCTGGAGGTCTCCCGCGTCCGGCACTGCGAGGTTGTCCAGCTCGCCGACGCGCGATTGTTGCTGGTAGTCATCACTGACACCGGGCGCGTGGAGCAGCGCAATGTTGAGCTGCCAGCACCGATGGATCCCGATCTCGTGCCGCTCTTGCGTGAGCATTTCAACCGTGCAATGTCGGGGCACACGCTTGCCGACGCGTCGATTGCGATTTCCGATCTTGCGGCTAACGCCCCGCGTGATTTGCGGGATGTGCTTATTCGCTGCTCGACGGTGCTGGTGGAGTCGTTGATTGAGAAGCCGAATGACAGACTCATCCTGGCCGGGGCATCGAATTTGACCCGTGGTAATATGGCCGGTCGCTTACCTTCTACGTTGCCCATGGTTCTTGAAGCTCTCGAAGAACAGGTGGTCGTGCTGAAACTGCTGTCGGCCGCGCAGGATTTGCACCACGTTCGCGTTTCCATCGGTGAGGAAAACGAGGACGAGGAGCTGCGCGCTACCTCAGTTGTTTCAACTGGCTATGGCACCGGCACCGAAATTTTGGGTGGCATGGGCGTAGTTGGCCCCACATTTATGGATTATCCGGGAACAATTTCCTCGGTTGCTGCTGTTGCACAGTACGTTGGCCGGGTATTGAAAGGAAGTAGCTAAAGTTGGCACGCGACTATTACGGCATCCTCGGAGTGGAGAAGGACGCTACGGACGCTGAGATTAAGAAGGCGTACCGAAAGCTGGCGCTCAAGTACCACCCAGACCGTAATCCGGGTGATGAAGAAGCTGCGGAGAAGTTCCGTGAGGCATCTGAGGCGAACGAGGTCCTGCTGGATCCTGAAAAGCGCCGGATTGTGGATATGGGAGGAGATCCTCTCAATCCGCAGGGCGGTATGCCAGGCGGAGGTTTCGGCGGTTTCGGTGGCGGCGGAGTCGGCGATATCTTCGAAGCATTCTTCGGCGGTGCCGGCGGTACCCGCCAGCGCCGCTCGCGTGTACAGCCAGGTGCAGATGCGCTGCTGCGTATTTCGCTGGGCCTCGATGAGGCATTCACCGGTGTCCGCAAGCCCATCACGGTGGACACCGCGGTGCTGTGTGAGCAGTGCGAGGGAACTGGCTCGAAGTCCAAATCCAAGCCGAAGATGTGTACCAGCTGTGATGGCACTGGCGAGATTCAGCAGGTCCAGCGTTCCTTCCTGGGCAATGTGATGACCTCGCGGCCGTGCCCGACTTGTGAGGGCACCGGCGAGATCATCCCCGATCCGTGTAACAACTGCGGTGGCGATGGCCGCGTCCGTGCTCGCCGTGATCTGACGGTCAACGTTCCGGCAGGTATCTCTGATGGCATGCGTATTCGCATGGCAGGGCAGGGCGAGGTCGGTCCGGGCGGTGGCCCGGCGGGTGACCTCTACGTGGAAGTTGCCATGGACCCGCACCCTGTATTCGAGCGTGAGGGCGATGATCTGCACTTTAACGTGCAGGTGCCCATGGCTGATGCCGCACTTGGTACCGAGTTTGAGGTCGACGACCTGCTCGGCGAACCAATGACCATCAAGGTTGATTCGGGCACCCAGCCGGCAGAGCAGATTCGTCTGTCGGGTAAGGGCATGCCGCATCTGCGCGGCGAGGGCAACGGCGACGTGGTCGCACACGTCGATGTCACGGTGCCGACGAAGCTGGACCGCAAGTCCCGCGAGCTGCTGGAGAAGCTACGCGAGCACCGCGATGATGATGCCAAGGTGTCAGACTCGAGTGAGCGCAACGGTTTCTTCTCCCGTTTCCGTCGCCGTTAAAACAGCCACCCCAAAGCCCCCCTCCAGTGAGTGTGAAACACGCATGAGTTTGCCCGTATTCCTCGGTGAGTTCACCGAGCTGCCGCGCCCGGAAGAAATCATTCGAATCCTCGGGTCGGAGGCAAAACACATCAGCGTTCGCAGGCTGAAGGAGGGCTCGGAGCTTCTTCTTGCCAATGGTGCGGACAAGGTGGTGCGGGCACAGCTCATGCACGTAGATCCGCGTGAGGTTCACGTTCGTGTGGTTGCCGCTGAGGAACGTCCACGTCCGCGCCCGCACGTCACTGTGGTGCAGGCGCTGCCGAAGTCGGATCGTGCTGAGCTTGCGGTCGATTTGATGACCGAGGCCGGGGTCGATGAGATTATCCCCTGGGCGGCCGTGAATTGTGTGGCCCGATGGCAGGGTACCGCGAAGGTCACGAAAGCCCGCGCCAAGTGGCAGTCGGCTGCGCGCGAGGCAGCCAAGCAGGCTCGTCGTGCATGGATTCCGCCGGTCGCTGACCTGCATAGCTCCGCTGATATTGAGCAACTCATCCGGGAAACCACGTCAGCAGGTGGTGTGGCAGCAGTTTTACACGAGGAGGAAACAGCTCCGTTCGTGGACTTTGCCGCGCAGGCAGCAAATGCTGACAAGGTTCTTTTCATCGTCGGCCCAGAAGGGGGAGTCAGCCCTGGGGAACTCGAGGCCTTCCGTGCCGCAGGTGCGAGCTCGGTAGTACTCGGCCCGACAGTTCTCCGCAGCGCCCTCGCGGGAGCTGCTGCTCTTTGCGCACTGGGCCCGTTGACAAAGCGCTGGGGCGGCGCACCCACGCCTGGTCAGTAGGATAGACGCATAATGACAAAGTATTCAGTAACTGCTCGTACCACTGCTGTCGTCGAGCTCGATGACAATCTCGCGCCGATCGTGGTCGGTCATGCAGACCAGAACCTACGTCTGCTGGAATCTCTGCTGGCAGCGGATATTCATGTCCGCGGCGGAATTGTGACAATCAAGGGTGCTCCGGCGGATGTTTCGTTGGCTGTCCGCGCTTTCAAGGAGCTAGAGGCAATGGCCCGTCGTGGGCATGAGCTCTCCCCGGAGTCGGTGCGGCACGCGGTGGGCATTGTGGATCGCGGTGAGAAGTCCGCCAGCGAGGTGCTCGGTGGCGGCATCGTGACGCATCGTGGCAAGACCGTGCGTCCCAAGACCGAGGGGCAAAAGAACTACGTCGATGCCATCGACCGCTATAACGTTGTTTTCGGTATCGGCCCCGCCGGTACGGGCAAGACCTTCTTGGCCATGGCCAAGGCGGTTGCTGCACTGAAGAATAAGCAGGTAGAACGCATTATTCTGACTCGCCCCGCAGTGGAGGCGGGTGAGAACCTGGGCTTCCTGCCGGGTACTCTGCACGAGAAGATTGACCCCTACCTGCGCCCATTGCACGATGCGATGCGCGAAATGCTTGAGCCAGAGCTGATTCCAAAGCTGATGGAAACTGGGGTAGTGGAGGTCGCACCGCTGGCGTACATGCGCGGTCGTACCTTGAACAATGCGTTCATCATTCTCGACGAAGCACAGAACACTACTCCGGCGCAGATGAAAATGTTCCTCACCCGCCTGGGCTTCGGTTCGAAGATGGTCATCACCGGTGACGCCAGCCAGGTCGACCTGCCTCGGGGGCAGAAGTCCGGTCTAGCTGTCGCCCGTGAGGTGCTCCGCGGTGTGCCGGGAATCGCTTTTCCGGCGCTGGCGGCTGCGGATGTGGTGCGCAACCCGCTGGTAACCGCAATTGTCGAGGCCTACGATGACTACGATGCCTATAACGAAGGTATTGAACAGGGCGCCGAGTCCCCACAAAAGCGACAGTCCGCCACAAAGCGATAAAGGACGCTGAAATTACATGAGCATTGAAGTTTTCAACGAGTCCGGTCAGGGCGTCAATGAAGAGTCGCTTATCGACGTTGCCCGTTATGCGCTGGGCCGCCTGGACGTGCATCCGGCAGCCGAGCTGAGCATTCACATTGTCGACTTGAAGACAATCGAAGACCTCCATGTGCGCTGGCTGGATCTGCCGGGTCCGACAGATGTGATGAGCTTCCCGATGGATGAGCTCACTCCTGGCTCTGGCCGACCAGATGCAGCTAGCCCAGGGCCTGCAATGCTGGGCGACATTGTGTTGTGCCCGGAGTTTGCCGCGGGGCAGGCGGAGCGTGCAGGTCATCCGCTGAGCCACGAGTTGGTTCTGCTCACCGTGCACGGCGTACTGCACCTGTTGGGTTATGACCATGTCACGGCGGAGGAAGAGCGCCAGATGTTCTCCCTGCAGAATGGCCTGTTGGCGGATTGGTACGACGACATCGATCGTCGTGGCGTGAGCTTTTCCGAAAAACCAATTAACCCCAATGCGTTCCCGGAGCGTTCTAACGAGCGATGATCACTTTGATAATTGTCGCC
Organism: Corynebacterium sp. 045007; assembly: GCF_040743205.1. Taxonomy (NCBI): domain Bacteria; kingdom Bacillati; phylum Actinomycetota; class Actinomycetes; order Mycobacteriales; family Corynebacteriaceae; genus Corynebacterium; species Corynebacterium sp. 045007. The sequence continues at coordinate 16,481 of NZ_JBFLKW010000009.1, read as the reverse complement.
GTTGTGGCGATGATCTGCGCTGGCGGACTTAACACAGTCGAAACTGCGGTCGCAGGCATTTCCCGTGCACGCGTGGCAGAACTGCAGCGCGACGAGGTCGCAGGTGCTAATGCTCTTCTCAAGGTCGTAGAAAATCGCGCCCGGCACGTCAATGTGCTGGTGATCTTGCGTACGCTGTGCGAGTCAATTGGTGCAGTGACGCTTGCGGCGGTCTGTCTTAAGCTTTTCGAGCCGGAACGCTGGGCCATTGTGGCTGCAGTGGTGTTGCTCGCTCTGTTCACCTTCCTGGTCCTCGGGGTGTTTTCCCGCACGATGGGTCGGAAGAACCCGTACTCGATTTCCCTTGCTACCGCGGTCGTTCTGAGTTTTATGGCCAAGGTGTTGGGGCCACTGGAAAAATTGCTGATTTGGTTCGGCAACATCATCACCCCTGGTGGTGGCTTCCGCGATGGCCCGTTCGCCACCGAAGTCGAGTTGCGCGAGATGGTCGATATCGCCCAGGAGCGCGGCATTGTGGAGCACGATGAGCGCCGCATGATTCAGTCTGTGTTTGATCTCGCGGAAACGTCGGCACGCGTAGTTATGGTTCCGCGCCCAGAGATGGTGTGGATCGAGGCGGATAAGCACTGTGGTCAGGCAGTGGCCCTATGCGTGAAGTCGGGTCACTCGCGACTGCCGGTGATTGGCGAGAGCGTTGAGGACATCGTCGGCGTCATTTACTTGAAGGACATTGTCCAGCAGACGTACTCGCGTACTGATGGTGGCCGCGGTGTTCGCGTCTCCGAAGTCATGCGCGACTGCGTTTTTGTTCCCGACTCCAAGCCACTGGATGATCTGCTCGATGAAATGCAGCGCACCCGCAATCACATCGCCATTCTCATCGACGAATACGGATCGGTCGCCGGTCTTATCTCTATTGAGGACATCCTCGAGGAGATTGTCGGTGAGATTGCCGACGAATACGACGAGGCCGAGCAGGCCCCCATCGAACCACTGGGGGATGCCTCCTACCGCGTGCAGGCGCGCCTCAGCTTGGGCGAGCTCATAGAGCTTTACGACGAAGCCCACGGGCGCCAACTCGTCTTCGATGACGAGGTCACCGATGAGGTGGATACGGTCTCCGGTCTGTTGGCATATGAGCTTGGACGTGTGCCACTGCCCGGTTCGTACGTAGAATATGCAGGACTGAAGTTTACCGCCGAGGGCTCGCGTGACCGTCGTGGTCGTATGCGGGTACGCACTGTGGTGGTGGAGCCGACTGCGGAGTTTTACTCCGAGGAAGAAGATACTGATGGGCAATCTTGATGACATGCTGGCCAATGCTGGACTTGGCGGAGATGCTGATGATTACAGTGCGCCGGAGGGCTTTCGCTCTGGGTTCGTTTCCATTGTGGGGCGTCCGAATACCGGTAAGTCCACGCTGACCAATTCCCTGGTGGGCGAGAAGATCGCTATTACCGCTAACCAGCCGGAAACCACGCGTCATCCAGTCCGAGGTGTAGTCCACCGCGAGAACTGTCAGATTGTTGTCGTGGATACGCCAGGTCTGCACAAGCCACGCACGCTGCTCGGTGAGCGTCTGAATGACATGGTTCAGGAGACCTACTCCGATGTGGACTTGGTCGCGATGGTCGTGCCTGCCGACGAGAAAATTGGCCCCGGTGACCGCTGGATTTACGAGAACGTCTCCAAAGGTTGCAGGAACATCATGGGCATTGTGTCCAAGGTGGATAAGGTCTCGCGCGACACCATTATTGAGCGCCTTATCGAGCTGCAGGAGTTGCTCGGTCCGGATGCCGAGCTTGTGCCACTGTCGTCGAAGTCCGGCGAGAACATCAACACGCTGATTGATGTCATGGCTTCCCAGTTGCCGGAGGGACCGCGCCTGTACCCGAAGGGGCACATCACCGATGAGGATCTGCACACCCGGATGGCAGAGCTCATCCGCGAGGCGGCCCTCGGCGGTCTGCGCGATGAGTTGCCGCATTCCGTGGCAGTCCAGATCGATGAGGTGCTGCCAAACCAGGACCGCGAAGGCGTCCTGGATGTCCACGCCGTTATCTATGTCGAGCGTTCGGGGCAGAAGTCCATCCTCATGGGACGCGACGGTCGACGCATGGGCACCACCATTCATAAGGCTCGTAAGGAACTCATTGCGCTGCTCGGTCAGAATGTTTACCTCGACCTGCGCGTGAAGGTGCTGAAGGACTGGCAGTCGGACCCGAAGCAGCTGGGCAAGTTGGGATTCTAAAAAATTGGTCGAGCCGTATCGCGACCGTGCGCTGGTCGTACGCCGCTACGACCTCGGAGAAGCCGACCGCATCATCGTCCTTTTCACCCGCGACCACGGCCTAGTCCGCGGTGTCGCCAAAGGCGTGCGGCGCGCGAAGAGCCGCTTCGGCTCCCGCCTGTCACCATTCGTCGACGTGGATGTCAACATCTACCGACGCCGAGGACTGTCCACTATCGCAGGCGCAGATACCGTGCGCACGTGGGCAGCACCGCTTGTCGACGACTATGCGCGCTACACCTGTGCGTGTGCAGTCCTGGACGTCGCCGAACGCATTGTCGGCGAGGAGCAAGTGCCGGCTCCCGAATTGTGGGATCTCACCACCCAATCGCTCGACGACGTTGCGGCCGGTCGCCATCGCCCCGATTTGTTGCTGACCTCCTACATCCTGCGAGCAATGGCGCAGGCAGGTTGGCAGCCAAGCCTCTTTGAATGCGCAGGCTGCGGCAAAGCCGGCCCGCACCACGCGTTTTCTCCCGCACTGGGCGGAGCAGTGTGCACTAACTGCCGGCCACCGGGTGCAGATACTCCGCCGACCGAGGTTCTGCATCTAATGTGGCAGCTTGCTCATGAGCAATGGGCGGGCATCGATACGTCGTCAAGCGAATTCGAGGGACGGATGGCGACGGCGCGTACCCTAACGGCGAAGTACCTGCAGTACTACCTGGGCCGCCGGGTGCCGGCGCTGGAACATGTGGATGCTTTTTGGCAGTAAACGTCAGCGGTGGGGCACAATAGGAAGCGTGTTGAATCCTCCTGTACCGCAGCAATTCGTGCCCAATCACATCGCGCTCGTGATGGACGGCAATGGTAGATGGGCCGAACAGCGTGGGCTCAAACGCACCGAGGGGCACAAGCGTGGTGAGGCCGTGCTGATGGAGTGCGTCGATGCTTGTTTGGAGATGGGCGTCAAGCACCTGTCGGCTTACGCATTTTCCACTGAGAATTGGCGCCGTTCGGTCGATGAGGTCCGATTCCTTATGGGCTTTAATCGCGATGTGCTGTGCCGACGTCGTGATGAGTTGGATTCGAAGAACGTTCGCGTGCGTTGGGCAGGGCGTCGCCCGCGACTGTGGCGCTCGGTTATTAAGGAACTTGAGATTGCCGAGGAGCAGACGAAGGACAATGACGCGCTAACTCTGTATATGTGCGTCAACTACGGTGGTCGCGCTGAAATTGTTGATGCTGCTAGAGAGATTGCTCGTCAGGCAGCAGCGGGGGAGCTCAGCGAATATGACTTGACCGAGAAGTCTTTCGCACAGTTCCTGGATGAGCCGACTATGCCGGATGTTGATCTGTTCCTGCGTCCATCGGGCGAGCAGCGCACGTCCAACTTCTTAATCTGGCAGTCCGCCTATGCGGAGATGGTCTATCAGGACAAGCTTTTCCCGGATTTCGGTCGGGATGACATGCGCGCCGCAGTGGTGGAGTACGCCAAGCGCGACCGTAGGTTCGGCAAGGCCTAGAGCCGATATTTTTTAGGGGGGGGGAGGGAGCCCGGGCTACTTCTTCTGGCAGTCCCTGCACAGGCCGAAGACCTCAGCAGTGTGCCCGGTCAGATTAAAACCGTGCTCCTCCGCAAGGCTGTGAGCCCACTGCTCGACAGGGCCGCCGGCGACTTCAACGGTGCTGCCGCAATCGGTGCAGACCAGGTGATGATGGTGGTGGTCACCGCACAGCCGGTAGAGAGCCTCTCCGGAGGCATTGTGCAGAACATCGACAATGTCCATTTCTGCAAGGGACTGGAGCGTCCGATAGACCGTCGTCAAGCCGACCTTGTCCCCACGTTCCGTCAGCGACTTATGAATGTCAGCAGCGGAGCGAAAATTAGGGGCCTCACTCATAATCGACACGACGGCGCGGCGTTGGCGAGTACTGCGCTGGCCGATGCGGGTTGCGGCCGGCCGCGCGGAGGCGTGTGCCCCGGTGCTAGCGGGGGAGCCCGTACCACGTGGGTTTTCGCCAGAACTAACTTCGTGCATATCTTCGCCAGCCATGTAACCGACACTACCCGGTATCGGTTGGACAAGATGCGCTAGAGTATAGGGGAACTTTTAACTGGCCTGTTGGGGTCAGTACATTTTGCTTTTCATTATGTCGTTCGCCGCACGGAACGGGCTGAATTGTGTGCCCGGAAAAGGCGTGTGGTGTGCGATGCGAAGCCATTTATAAGGAGTGGTCTAGACCGTGGCACCTAAGTCAGTTGTCGATACCGTCGCCAACCTGTGTAAGCGCAGGGGGTTCGTTTACCCGTGTGGTGAAATTTACGGCGGTACCCGCTCGGCATGGGATTACGGTCCCCTGGGTGTGGAGCTGAAGGAAAACATCAAGCGCCAGTGGTGGAAGACCTTCGTCACCGGCCGTAAGGATGTCGTCGGCCTGGATTCCTCCATTATCCTGCCGCGCCAGGTCTGGGAAGCTTCCGGCCACGTCGCTACCTTCACCGACCCGCTGGTGGAGTCCCTGCACACCCACAAGCGCTACCGCGCTGACCACCTGCTGGAGGCCTACGAGGCCAAGCACGGTCACCTGCCGGCCAATGGTTTGGCAGACGTTCCGGACCCGGAGACCGGTCAGCCGGGCAACTGGACCGAGCCGCAGATGTTCTCCGGTCTGATGAAGACCTTCCTCGGCCCGGTCGACAATGAGCAGGGCCTGCACTACATGCGCCCGGAGACCGCTCAGGGTATCTTCGTCAACTTCAAGAACGTTATGACCACGGCTCGCCTGAAGCCACCGTTCGGTATCGGCCAGACCGGTAAGGCATTCCGCAACGAGATCACCCCGGGTAACTTCATCTTCCGTACCCGCGAGTTCGAACAGATGGAGATCGAGTACTTCGTCGCACCGGACCAGGCGGAAGAGAAGTTCGATGAGTGGGTCGACGCCTGCTGGAACTGGTTCATTGACCTGGGCGTTAACCCGGAGAACATGCGTCAGTTCGACGTTCCGAAGGACGAGCGCGCTCACTACTCTGCACGCACGATTGACTTCGAGTACCGCTTCCACTTCCAGGGCAACGAGTGGGGCGAGCTGATGGGTGTCGCCAACCGTACGGACTACGACCTCGGCTGCCACATCGAGCACTCCAAGGAAGACCTGCGTTACCACGACCAGGTCACCGGCGAAAAGTACGTTCCGTACGTCATTGAGCCGTCCTTCGGTCTGACCCGCGCCTTGATGGCCTTCCTGTGTGATGCCTACACCGAGGAAGAGGTGCCGAACGCAAAGGGCGGCACCGACACCCGTACCGTGCTGAAGCTAGACCCGCGTCTGTCGCCGGTTAAGGTTGCTGTTCTGCCGCTGTCGAAGAAGGACACCCTGACTCCGACCGCTGAGGCTGTCGCGGACAAGCTGCGCCAGTACTGGGCCGTCGATTACGACACCTCCGGTGCTATCGGCCGTCGTTACCGTCGCCAGGATGAGATCGGTACTCCGTTCTGTGTCACCGTTGACTTCGATACTCTCGAGGACAACGCTGTGACCGTCCGTGACCGCGACACCATGGAGCAGGAGCGCGTCAAGATTGACGAGCTGGAAGGCTACCTCGCAGCTCGCCTGGTGGGCTGCTAATGGCCGAAGAAGTTTTTTGGGAATCCTATAGTCTCGGCGACGGCTCTCGGGAAAAATCCGAGCAAACCTGGCCGATTCTGAAGGAAAGCACCGAAGTCGGCACGTACATCCGTGATGAGCAGGGCGATCGCCTCAACACCCCGGAAGGGGAGTGGGTCATTGATGCCTCTGCTAATCACCGTGTTTCCGCCACGCTTCCCAACGGCCGCGTGTTCTCGACCGTTGCTGCTGACCGTGACAAGATTTCGCGAGCCAAGCAGCTTTCAGTGACCTTTGGGCCGGATCGTCCTGAAGGCAAGCTGGTGTGCGAGGGATCGACGAACTACGTCATCGAGAATGCGAAGACCGGCGAGAAGTGGGGTCAGTTTACCGGTGCGTCCCGTGGCGTGCGCCACGCAGAGGTGCAGTTCGACACCGATGAGGGCCGTGCGCTGCCGGAAGAGGAGAAGATCTTCCTGGTCTACAGTGCTCGTCGAGTGCTGGAGTCCCGCATGGTTTCCTCTACCTGGATTCTCACTGTCTGCTTGCTCTTGCTGATTGCCTATATGATTTGGGTGTGGATCGTGTAGCAACTATTGCAGACGGCGTCGTTTACGACGAGAACCAAAAGGCCCTGTCCGACGGCTGGAGCTGTCAGGACGGGGTCTTTAGTGCTTTCTGGATCACCTCGTCACAAGGGCGTGGCTGGCAGGTGAAAGCCCGCTTTTTTAGCACGAACGCGCTAGTGATGACGAATCCGGATGAGGGGGATTCTTTCGTCCTAAACAGAGAAGGACGGGGAATTCGCACGGTCTTCGACATCGAGCGGCCAGGCTATGAGCTCGCCCGAATCGTCAGAGAGGACAGTCTAGGCCGAGGGGTATTTGGTGTCTATGCCCAGAAAGGAGACTTCCGGGGGAGTTTCGAAGACTGGCTGATTGCCGCCGCTCTGGCGACGTGGTCTGTGGATGGACCACGCCAGATGCGAATTTAGGCGGGAATCTAGAAGCCCATTGTGCTGCCGGAGCCGCCTGGTCGGCTCGAACCTCCGCCGAAACCGCCGAAGCCACCGATGCTGCCACCAAAGCCGCTGTTGTTGCTGAGCATGCTTCCCAGCACCATGCCGGCGACCATCGATCCGTTGCTGCCGCCACCGCGGCGCTGATCCTGGTAGCGGCGGATGTCACGGCGGGCCAAGTCAGCGGCCTCAGCCGCGAGCTTGCGCGCACGACGTGCGTAGGCCAACGCCTTTCGCGGATCGTCGTTGGCCAAGCCCTGAGCAGAGCCGTAAGCACGCTGCGCCTCCGCGAGGCGAGTGCGAGCCTCAGCGCCAACCACACGGCGGCGGGTAGCAATTAAGTCAGCCGCGGCGCGAATGTGATTGTCGGCATCCTGCATGCTGTGCTGCAAAGTAGCGGTAGCGCGGGCGAACGACGCGGCCTTGTCTCGAGCGGAGTCGAGGGCTTCGTCGAGTAGCTCATCGGCATCGGTCAGTGCGGTCCAGGAACTCAGTGGATCCACTTCGGACTTATTGGCTGCCACACCGAGTGCTTCACGGCCTGCTTCGATGGCCGCATTGAGACGCTCGCGGTTGATGTTGGCGCCTTGCGGTGCCGACATCAGGTGCGAGGCCTCATCGATTTCACCGCGGACCTCGGCGATAAGGGAAGCCAGTCCAGCGACTGCAGCGTGAATATCGCTATCGGCGTGTTCAATGGCCTCCAGAAGACTCTCTGCCTGTGTGAGCGCAAAGTCGGTGGCCGACAGCGCATCAATCAGACCACCTTGCTCACCGGCAGGTAGGTCCGCGATGCGGCGGGCCTCAGACATTGACTGGTCAGCCTGATTCAGGTGCTCCGTGGCCATGTCGATATTGTCGGTCACAGAGCTGAGCATCTGCTCTTCGTAACGTGCGCGCAGACCATCGAGAATTTCGCCGGCACGCGGCATACGTGAACGCAGCTCGACACTTCGCTGAGTGAGCTTCGAAATCGTCGCTTCAGCATTCATCAACTCCTGGCGGAGTTTCTGGAAGTTTGCGGCCTCGCCGTCGAGCTGGTCATCCGCAACACCACAGGTGGAGATAATCTCCAGCAGGACACTGCGGCGCTCGATTTCGTCGGACACGGAGCCGTCGTCAAGCTGTTGGCGAAGTGCAAACGCACGCTCGAGCGTGGACTGAGAGTGCTTCAGTGCGTTGTCGAAGCTGCGGATGCGTTCGGTGCCGAACTCAGCGCGGGCGAGGTCGAGCTCGGTGCGGGCTTTGCGAATGGACTCATCGGTACTGACAATCTCATCGTGCGCAAGAACATCGAGCGAGCTGGTGCTCAGCGAGTCCAGCGAAGAGACATCCTTGGGGTCGATGTTGCGGCCACGAGCGATCTCCTCCTCATCGCGCTTCTTCTTATTGCGGCGGCTCACGGCCCAGGTGGCGCCACCGACAACGGCGGCACCACCGAGGCCGGCGCCGAGTGCCCACCCACCGGCGGAGCCGCTGCCACCGCCTGCCTCGGCGATGGCAGCTTCACCCGCAGCTGCCCAGTTGTCATCCTCTAACAACTGCCCTTGAGCTGCTCTGTTGATGGCCTCCGCGTTGCGGGGGAAGGAGTCTCCGACGAAAGCGCCGAGGTTTCGGTCTTCCACGGCGACGACCAGGACACCGCGGTTGTCGGCAGCTCCGAGGTGCTCCCAGGCCTGCTGCGCCCACTGTTCGCCCTGAATGCCGTCGAAGCTCTTGATGTAAAACACCGAGAACAGGAGTCGCTTGTCGGTCTTGAGTTGCTGAATCTGCTCCTTCAGACGAGCTTCATCGCCGCTGCTCAGCACACCTGCGAGATCAGCCACCTCGCCCGACACATCTGTCGGTGCCTCGGCGTGCGACAGTGGTGCTGACGGTGCGAGTGCCAGCAGCGAAGCAGGTGCGTGAACCGGTGGCTGTGCCGGTAGCGCGGCAGTAATTAGCGGCAAGCTCAGGCCGAGAAAAGCACCCGATGCGGCAAGGTAAAGGGGGCGAAACACGCGATTCCTGTCAGACATATCTACAAGGATACGTAACAATAATTACGTGGCCGGTAAATTTTCGTATTCATCTTTTGAACTCGCTCGTATTGTCGAGGAGTCTCCGAAGCAGTCATTGCTGCCCGGGGTGCAGTCCTTAGAATCTCACCGGGCGGCGTTTGCGCGAGATCGCGCCCGCGTCCTGCACTCCGCAGCGCTGCGCAGGCTGGCTGACAAAACCCAGGTTGTGGGGCCAGGGGAGGGCGATACTCCGCGCACACGCCTGACTCACTCGCTGGAGGTCGCGCAGATTTCCCGCGGAATCGCCAGCGAGTTGGGTGCAGATGAGGATCTCGCAGAGCTGGCCGGCCTGACGCATGACATCGGGCATCCGCCGTATGGTCACAACGGCGAGCGCGCCCTCAACGAGATTGCTGCTGGGTGCGGCGGGTTTGAGGGCAACGCGCAGACGCTGCGTATTCTCACTCGCCTCGAGCCGAAGGTGCTCGATGGTACAGGTGAGCCCTGCGGACTCAATCTCACTCGGGCGGCGCTCGATGCGGCTTGTAAGTACCCGTGGACACCGATCGGTCCCGATGGTCAGCTCCGCCACAAGTACGGGGCTTACCAGGAAGATGCTGCGATTCTGCAGTGGATTCGCCAGGGCGTTCCGCACGGCAAGCAGTGTCTTGAGGCGCAGATTATGGACTGGTCTGACGATGTCGCCTATTCCGTCCACGATGTCGAGGATGGCATCGTCTCTGGCCGCGTTGACCTGGGTGTTCTGTGGGACACGGTGGAACTGGCCGCGCTCGCGGACAAGGGCGCTGCCGCATTTGGTGGCGATCCAGCGGAGCTCGTCGAGGCTGCCGGGCGTCTTGCCAGCTTGCCGGTGGTATCAGCTGCGGCGTCCTATGATGGTTCGCTGCGCTCGCTGGTCGCGCTGAAACGGATGACCTCGGAGCTGGTCGGCCGTTTCGTCACGGCTTCCGTCGCGGGTACGCGTGCTGCCTCCGGGTCGACGCTTCCGCTCGGGCGTTACGACGCGGACCTCGCCGTGCCCAGCTCGATTCTGGCGGAGGTCACCATGCTGAAGACCATCGCCGTGCTGTATGTGATGGATCTTCCGCGTCATATTCGCCGTCAGGAGCGTGAACGCGATCGTCTTTTCCGGGTGGCCGAGTATCTGCAGGAAGGTGCTCCAGGGACGCTTGATCCGATGTTCCAGTGGCTCTATTCCCGGGCGGAGAGTGACCAAGCGCGGCTGCGGGTTATCGTTGATCAGCTAGCGTCGATGACGGAATCGCGTGTAGAGCGGCTTGATCGCCAGATTGCTGGTGTGGCTGCGGCGTGGGGGTAGTGCTGTCAGCGATTACTATTTTTGAAGTATCCGCTGAAGGCTACTACTGAGGTCATCGGAAAGCGCCTTCGTAGTCTCTGCGTCGGGCTTCGCATGCATGTAATCGAGGGCTAGTCCATTTACGATAGCTGTGATGAGCCGGGCCGTCTGAGCTATATCTCCAGGGACGTCTGCGGCGGACAGTGCTGAAATGAGATGGTCCTGGAATCTACTGAGTTCGTTCTGGTACTCCTGGGCCAGGACTTTGCGTGTTGATGCAGCGGCACCGAGGATAACCCACAGTGCTGCGTCTTCGCGCTGTATTGGGCCGATGGGGAGTAGTTCGAGCAGGGAGCGGTGGAGCTGTTCTAGCGGCGAGGTATTCGATTGAAAGCGTAACGACGAGACTCTTTCATGCTGTCGTGCTGCCGAGCGCAGAAGTGCCCTGCTGAGTAGTTCGTCTTTCGTGCCCATAAAATACTGCACTGTTCCAGGGGCTACGCCCGCCTGTTGAGCCACTTTTCGAACGCTGACAACGTCGAACCCCTGGTTAACAATTACTTTGATTGCTGCATCGGAAATGGCTTTTTCTTGAGGTGACATCATGCTCATATCCTAAAACTCCTTTGGGGTTTCATTCGCGCCACTTCCCGTACGACTGTATGATAGTTTACTATACGAATGTACGAGGGAGTGATGGAGATGGACTATCTTGTTCTTGTGGGGCTTGCGCTTCTTGACAGTCTCAGTGCTGGAACCCTGCTGATTCCAGTAGTGCTGCTCATCGTCTGGCGGAGGATGAGGGGTGCCGAATACGTTACTTATTTAGGGACAATTGTCTTGTCCTACTTTGCGGTTGGCATCGCGCTCTTTTTCGGCCTGCGTCAGGCTTTAGACGCAGTCTCGGGCATTGCATCCAACACTTTGTTCAGTTGGGTGATGATGGTGTTGGGTATTTTGTTAGCTGCTTACGGAATCCTGGCACCGAATCCCAAGAAACGGACCGTCGAAGAGGTAATTGAATCTCGGTCGGAGGACACTAAGAAAGGTTCTGCCGGTCTCCCTGCGATGGTGGGTTTAGCCTTAGCTGCAGCAGTTGTCGAGGTCGGTACGATGTTGCCGTACTTGGCGGCAATCGGAATTATTGAATCGATGGCAGTGCCTTTCGCAGTGCAACTGCTTATCCTCGCGCTCTACTGTGTAGTGATGATTTCGCCCGCAGTCATTGTTGGAGTGCTCTTCGCAGCCTTTGGAGATAAGGTCTACAACCGGGTAGTGAGCGTTATCCCCCGGTTGGAATATGAAACAAAGGTCACTGTTTTGTGGGTGGCAGCAATAATTGGCATCGTTCTTGTTGCCCGGAGCGCAAATCAACTCGGTTTTATCGGGTAGCGCTAATTCCGCAGTGATACTTTGGCTCACTCCTCCGCGTCAGGAATTTCGCAGAAGCTCTCGTAGTGGTCGTCGGTGTAGTACCAGACATCCGGGTCATTTTCGGAACCGCCGCCGACAACGATGCGGCGTGCACCGCGGCTGGAATTGCCCGGGGTGGTCACGGTGTATTCGCGGTAGTAGTCACCGCGCTCCTTCGGCAGGCGTCCCTCGTAGTTGCCGAAGTGCTTGCCGTCGTGCTGCGAATAGATGTGGTCCTGGTCGGTCAGGATGCGGTCGATGACATCGTCGGCCTCCTGCGGCAGGGTATCTACTGCGCAGGTGGCACCCTTGGTGCCAGCCTTGTTGCTGCCCGAGTTGGGGCCAGGTTTAGGGCCTGGTTTCGCGCTGGGCGCAGCGGAAGTCTGCGTTTCGGTATTCTGCGACCCCTGTGAGTTCTCGGATGCCGTAGAGTTCTGGTCTCCGCCATCGAGTCCCAGGTAACTACCAGCCAGCACCAGGGCGGCAGCGCCTACGCCGCTCGCAATCTTCTTCCACTCAGCCATGGCTAGTATCTTTCCATATCGGTCGCCGCCGGCACGTTATGGGCTGGGCGCGGGCGGCTCGTCGGTAAGCGAAACCTCTACGGCGGAGTCGATTGGACGGGTTGGGTAAGGTTATTTTCATGGCTAGGGGAAGAATTCCGGACTCCGATATCGCGGCAATCCGCGAACGGACTCCGATTGAGGAGATCGTTGCAGAATACGTGAACCTCAAACCGGCTGGCGCGGATTCTCTGAAAGGGCTTTCGCCTTTTAAAGACGAGCGCACGCCGTCGTTCCACGTACGCCCCAATCATGGCTACTACCACTGCTTTTCCACCGGCAAGGGCGGTGATGTATTCAGCTTCCTCATGGAGATGGAACACCTGTCGTTCCCGGAGGCTGTCGAAGCCTGCGCGGAGAAAATTGGCTTCCACATTAACTATGAGGGCGGCGGCACGGGCCGTCGCGAGGAACCGGGAACTCGCCAGCGTCTCATCGCCGCAAACCGCGAGGCACAGAAGTTCTACTGCGAACAGTTCTCCACTCCAGCGGCAGCGCCCGCGCGCGAGTTTCTGGAAAACCGCGGCTTCACTGCTGAGCACGCGGCCCAGTTCGGCTGTGGCTACTCGCCGGCCGGCTGGGACACTCTAACCAAGCACCTGCAGCGCCTGGGCTTTAGCTTCGAGGAGTTGGACAAGGCGGGTCTTTCCAAGATGGGGCGTATGGGGCCGATCGATCGTTTTCACCGTCGTCTCATGTGGCCGATTCGCAATATGTCCGGCGATGTCATCGGCTTTGGTGCCCGCAAGCTTTTTGACGATGACAATCTGGGCAAGTACATGAACACGCCCGAGACCATGCTGTACAAGAAGTCCAAGGTGCTCTTCGGCTTGGATCTGGCAAAGAAGGATATTGCCGCTGGTCATCAGGCTGTAATCGTGGAGGGCTACACCGACGTCATGGCCATGCACGCCTCGGGCGTGACCACAGCCGTCGCGTCCTGTGGCACCGCTTTCGGCGAGGAGCACCTCCAGCTGCTGCGTCGTCTCATGCTCGACGACAACTTCTTCCGCGGCGAACTCATCTACACCTTCGACGGCGACGAGGCAGGGCAAAAGGCCGCCATGCGCGCCTTCGAGGGGGAGCAGAACTTCACCGGCCAGTCCTACGTCGCGGTCGCGCCGGACGGCATGGATCCGTGTGATCTGCGCCAGAAGAAGGGCGAGGCCGCAGTCCGCGATCTCGTTGCTTCACGACGGCCATTGATCGAATTTGTCCTCCGCACACTTCTGGCCGACTATGACCTGACCACCGCTAATGGCAGGGTCTCCGGGCTGCGCCGAGTGGTGCCTGTCCTGGCCCAGCTCAAGGACGCGGCGTTGCGCGATGAGTATGCCCGCGAAGTTGCCGGCTGGATTGGCTGGAATGATGAAGCCGAGCTGGTGCAGCGCGTCCGCGAGGAGGCCAGTCGGCCACAGAATGAAAAGCGCACTCCCTACCAGCGTCGCCAAGAAGAGGCCCGTGCCCGCGAAGAGGCAGAGGAAGCGCGGCGCCGGCGCAACCCGGCACTGCCGTATCCAAACCCGCGGGACCCTGTGCTCTATGCGCAGCGTGAGGCTCTCAAGTTGGCAATTCAAGAGCCCGCCACCACCGGCCCGGTATTCGATGCGCTCGCACCCGAGACCTTTGGGCATCCGACCTACCGGGCGGTATTCGATGCCATCATGGCTGCAGGTGGTGCCTGCGGGGAAGCGGCCACACAGCCACATAGTTGGGCGACCGCAATTATGGATCAGGCGCGGGAGGACGTCGTCAAGCATCTCGTGACTGAGCTGGGCGTGGAGCAAATCGCCGTCGATGCAGAGACGCTGCGCCCGTATGCGCAGGCGATTCTGGCGCGGTTGCAGGAGGTGTGGGTCGGTGACCAAATTGCACAGCTGAAGGCGATGCTCTCACGAATGCGCCCCTCAGACGACGAAACCGCCTACAACTCGCTGTTCGCGGACTTGCTCGCGATGGAGCAGTACCGCCGCGAACTGCAAGCAGAGGCGGTCAAGGTCGTGTTTGAGTAGCTAGTGGCTAGCGACTAGTAGCCGCGGCGAATCCACTCTTCCAAGTGCGGAGCCTCGCGGCCAATCGTCGTGTGGTCGCCATGACCCGTGCGGACAGTCGTTTCCGCAGGCAGAGTCAGCAGGTTGTCGCGGATGGAGTTAATAATCGTGTCGAAATCCGAGTAGGACCGACCGGTCGCCCCCGGACCGCCGGAAAACAGCGTGTCACCAGAGAACAACTCCGCGGCCTCCGGCACGTACAGGCAGCACGAGCCAGGGGAGTGACCCGGAGTGTTAATAATGACAACCTCCGTGCCTGCAATCTCCAGGCGCTGACCATGCGCGAGATCCTCGTGCGCCAGGTCCGGCCAGGACTGATCCCACAGCATCTGGTCGCCCGGGTGGACGAGCAGGGGAGCGTCGAGCTTCTCCTGCAGTTCAGGGGCCACAGTGATGTGGTCGTTGTGCGCGTGGGTGCATACAATCGCCTTTACCTTGCGACCGTCCACCGCATCAATAATCGGCTGCGCCTCATGCGCCGCATCGATGACAATGACCTCACGGTCATCGCCGAGCACCCATACGTTGTTGTCTACGTCCCACGTGCCACCATCGAGCGAGAACGTGCCCGACGTGAGAACGTGGTCAACCCTCAAATCCTTGTTCACAGCGCCACCACCGATCGCAGTACCTTACCGGCCTTCATAGTTTCGAAGGCCTCGTCAACATCCTCAATGCCAATGCGTTCCGTCACGAAGCCCTCTAGTGGCAGACGGTTCTGCAACGACAGATCCACCAGCATCGGGAAGTCGCGCTCCGGCAGGCAGTCGCCGTACCAGGACGACTTCAACGCACCACCGCGACTAAACACATCCGCCAGCGGGATGTCCAGCTCCATTGTCGGCGCCGGAACGCCGACCAGAACAACGCGTCCAGCCAGGTCACGGGCGTAGAACGCCTGCTTGTAGGTTTCCGGACGGCCGACCGCATCAATCACGACGTCAGCACCGAAACCGTCGGTCAGCTCACGCACTCGCTTAACGACGGGATCCTCTTCCCCGGTGCCCTCATCGCTCTTAGCCAGCTCCGCAGAGTTAATGGTCTCGGTCGCGCCGAATTCGCGGGCGGTATCCAGCTTCTCGTCCGAGATGTCGATGGCAATAATCTTGCTAGCGCCGGCCAGCTTGGCACCGGCGATAGCTGCGGTACCAACGCCGCCGCAGCCGATGACGGCTACCGATTCACCGCGCTTAACCTCGCCGGTGTTAATAGCCGCACCGATGCCGGCCATGACACCGCAGCCAAGCAAGCCCGCAACGGCCGGATCGGCTGCCGAATCGACCTTGGTGCACTGGCCCTCGTGGACGAGGGTGGCATCCGCAAAAGCGCCGATTCCAAGTGCTGGGGTGAGGACGGTGCCGTCGGCAAGCGTCATGGGCTTGGAGGCGTTGAAAGTGCTAAAGCAGTACTGTGGCTCACCGCGCTTGCAGGCGCGGCACTCGCCACAGACGGCGCGCCAATTGAGGACGACGAAATCGCCGACGGCAACATGCGTGACCTCTTCGCCAATCTCGGAGACCACGCCTGCGGCCTCGTGGCCGAGGAAGAACGGGTACTCGTCGGTGATATCGCCGTCGCGGTAAGCCAGGTCTGTATGGCAGACGCCGCAGGCCTGGATGTCAACAATGACATCGTTCGGGCCCGGGGACGGGATGCAGATATCAGTAAGTTCTACAGGTGCGCCTTTTTCGCGGGCGATAACGCCGCGCACAACGCGTGCGGTTTGCTCGGTGTTTTCGGTTCCGTTGGTTTGTTCAGACATAAGCCCCATCGTATGAACGCGGTATGAAAAGTGCATGATGGAAAGCGTTTTCAGTACTGGTAGGAGCTTTGTGGGCGCTGTGTGAGGTTGCGTGGATTGCGTGGATTGCGTGGCTCTGAGAACTCACAACGGTGTCATGACGTGTGGGAAAAGAAGGTATAAATTGACCTTTGACCTGGCGATTTGTGAGTTTCAAGGGGTCTGGGTAAAGTATCTATCCGTCGCAAGGAACGGCATGGCCGAAGTTCGGTTTAGCCGGTTCTGTGCGGTGGATATTCCTCCATAGCTCAATGGCAGAGCATTCGACTGTTAATCGAAGGGTTGCTGGTTCGAGTCCAGCTGGAGGAGCAATTAAGCCAGGTAGGACGATGTTTCCTACCTGGCTTTCTTGATTTCTAGGGCGAAGTAGGGTTAAGGGTGGGTTAAGGGTCAAAATGTGTGTCTGGCTCGGCGTGTCGCGGGGGTTAGATTTGGCCTTTTTGAATGCCGATTGAGTGGGTGTAGTCGGTGTCGA
>NZ_JBFLKW010000008.1:0-98841 GCF_040743205.1 Corynebacterium sp. 045007 | reverse complement strand
TCGACACCGACTACACCCACTCAATCGGCATTCAAAAAGGCCAAATCTAACCCCCGCGACACGCCGAGCCAGACACACATTTTGACCCTTAACCCCAGAAAGACAAAAGCCTCCACTCGATTACGAGTGAAGGCTCTTGTCTCTGTATATCTTTGTACCCCGTACGGGATTTGAACCCGTGTTACCGCCGTGAGAGGGCGGCGTCCTAGGCCGCTAGACGAACGGGGCTTAGAACTTTCATCCGCGCGCTGCGGACTTGTTAAACAATACACTAGACGTGGATAGTAACTGCAAATCGCCCGGTCAAGGCGCTAAATTCCAAGTGCTTCCACATTTTTTGCCAGTGCGTTTTTAAGCTCCGCTTCATCCATTCTTCGCAGCGCCGCAACTTCGGCGACAGTGTCCCGCAAGGCCGCGACGACCTCTGCAGAAACCACCTCCGCCGCGTAGCCGCTTCCAGGCTCGTGCGGAAGGTCAGTTTCCAGCAAAAGCCTATCGACGGGCACCTGCGACACATAGGCCCGTCCGCGTTTGGTCCGCAACATGAGCGGATTGACGGAGATGTAACCACCGGCTCGGATAAGCCTGGTCAGCTCATCGCTGGTGCCACCGAAACGGTGAAAGATGGGCACGAGATTCTGACCGAGCCCTACCCCTTTGTCGGAGTCCAAGCGCGGTTCCAGCAGATCAAGCACTGTATCGGCGCTGCGGACTGTGTGAATGGACAGGATATGCGGCTGGCTCGAGGCTCGGACAGCATCGAGAATGCTTGTGAAGACGTGGATTTGGGTCTCGGCGGGAACGTCGCCAAGCCTGCGGGGCGCGAAGTCCAAGCCAATCTCACCGACGAAACGGGTGCGTGGAAGGGCCTCGCGAAATATCTCAAGCTCGCGCTCGTAGTTGCCGTCGATATACCACGGGTGATAGCCGACTGCGGCCATGGGGAGATTTTCGCGCTCTATCTCGACAAATCCGGAGGGGCGGACTGTCTGCGCGATGATCTCCACGCCTTCCTGCACAATATCGGCTTTGAAGCACTCGCGCGAAGCCGGTGGCAGGAAATCGTAGTGAAAGTGCGTATCGATGAGCCGCATCATTTTTCCGTTGGTGGCTGGTTTTCGTCGGCCGGACCGCCGATGCGCGGGGCCAGCGGGGTTTCCTCGAACCCGAGCAGACGGCGAATGACCTTTCCGGCCAGCATCTGCCCCATGATTGGCGGTATGTAGCTCATGGTACCGAGGGTTTCCGCTTTGGTGCCGCTGCCTTTATCTGTAATTCGCACTGGTTCTTCAGAGGAGTACAGCACCTCAAGACCGCGAATGCGTCGGCGGATACACACCTGACGGACGACCTTCGCCAGCGGACAGACCTTTGTCTTATTGATTTTCGAGAAGGTCAGCCGAGCTGGGTCGAGCTTATTTCCGCCGCCCATAGCGGAAATGAGGTGGACACGATTTTCCGCGCACCACTGCGCGATCTCAATCTTGCCGGTGACATCGTCGATAGCGTCGATGATGTAATCCGGACGCGGGAACTGCTCGAAGGTCTCCGCCAGGTTTTCGCGTGTGAGAAAAATCTGGCGGGCATAGGTCGTACAATCCGGGTTGATATCGGCAACCATCGCCTCCATGACCTCGGCTTTGACCCGACCAATCGTGGAGACAAATGCCAGCGCCTGACGGTTGAGATTGCTCGGCTCCACGACGTCGCCGTCGATCAAGATGAGGTTGCCCACGCCGCCTCGGGCGAGAGCTTCGGCACAACTCGACCCCACGCCTCCGAGTCCAACAACCATGACGGTAGATTCAGCCAACGTTTCTAGCCCCTCCTCCCCTAGGAGAAGCTTCAGTCGTGCGAAACGTTCACTGGTCATAGTCGCCCCTGGTCATAGTCGCCTCGATTCTTAAAAAACAAAAACTCCCCAGCCGACTGACTGGGGAGTAACTTTGTACCCCGTACGGGATTTGAACCCGTGTTACCGCCGTGAGAGGGCGGCGTCCTAGGCCGCTAGACGAACGGGGCTTAGAACTGAATCCAACCCAACTGAGTGAGCGAATTCCGCTGGCCTACCAGGACTCGAACCTAGAATGACGGTACCAGAAACCGTAGTGTTGCCAATTACACCATAGGCCAATAAAGACTGGCGCTTTCACGCTGTCTTTGTACCCCGTACGGGATTTGAACCCGTGTTACCGCCGTGAGAGGGCGGCGTCCTAGGCCGCTAGACGAACGGGGCTTAGAACTTTGCAGTTAGTGAATACATTCAACAATGAACTTCTTCACTGCTGGCCTACCAGGACTCGAACCTAGAATGACGGTACCAGAAACCGTTGTGTTGCCAATTACACCATAGGCCATCGCTGCTGAACGCAACGAGGAATAATATAGCCAATTGGCGTGAACAAGAGCAAATCACCTGGTCAAAGGTTCGTTGTCAAAGGTTCGTTTAAATTCGCGAGTTCTCCACAGCCCACCTCAGCAGACCGCATAACTAATGCATAACCAATGCAGTGCATATAACTAACGCAATCCCAGATCGAAAGCTCATTCGATCGCAGCTCAAAGCCGATCCGCCCTTCAGGAGACACTTCGTGGTGAAGCGGCCAGCAAACAGCCGCCGCACATCAAAAACAGACCTGAAAGGCAATCATCATGACTTCCCTCACAACAACGACAACAGCAGCCGCCCCCGTCACGCTCGAGCTGGAGTTCTCCGACATCACGGAGCAAATGAACGGCACCATCGGTCGTGTCATTGGCACTGTCACTATCCGTCAGTTCGCGAAAATCATCTCGGCTCTCAACCTCGATGCCAACCCACGTGTGTCCCGCACCGGCCGCATCACCGATGCCATCATGGAAACCATCGACACCACGCCGGAGCTCTTCGCCTACAAGTCCAAGGGTGTGCTCCTGGCCTCCACTCAGTTCACCAGTGAAGACAATCTCTACCGCTTCACCTTCAGCAACCGTCGCATCGAAGGCATCCTCGACGGCGGTCACAACTCGCTGGCTATCGCACTGTTCGTCCTGGGCAAGCTCACTCCACCACCTAGCCGCAAAATCAAGACGTGGTCCGAAATGAAGGAGGTCTGGATGGAGCGCTCCGAAGAAATCGAGGAATTGCTTGCCGACGCAAGCCCCACCGAGCTTGATGCCAAGGTTCCGGTAGAGGTACTCGTGCCCGGTGCTCGGGACGAAGACACTGTGCAGGACTTCTCCGATGCTCTGCTCGATATCTGTGCCGCCCGCAACAACAATGCGGAGCTCAAGGCGGAAGCAAAGCTCAATCGCGCAGGCTACTTTGACGATCTGAAGCATGCTCTGCCTCAGGGAATTAGCGACAACGTGCAGTGGCGCACCAACGATACTGGTCGACTAAAGGTGGGCGATGTCATCGCTATGGCGTGGATTCCGCTGTCTTGTATTGACCTGCCGAAGGATGCCGACGGGAAGCAGATTGAAGCACCGACCCCCACCAGCCTCTACTCCGGCAAGGCCAAGCTGCTTGACCGCTTCGAGGATGTCATGAGCTCACCGGAGGTCACTAAGCCCAGCACTGAAAGCATCAATGAGCGCACCGAAGAGGTCGTTCTCTACAACGAGAAGGTCCGCAGCGCATTGAACCTCACGCGTGACTTCATCGATATTTTCGAGCGCATCAACGCAGAGCTACCCGATCTCTACAACAAAAGCGGCGGTAAATTCGGCGGCATCGATGCTGTTGACAAGGCCAATAAGAAGAATCCGCGGACTGGCAAGACTCCACAGAAGTACTCGAAGTTCTACCGCCAGCCCATCGGCTACGCGATTCCAGACGGGTTCATCTACCCGCTCGTGTACGCCTTTGCCGCACTGCTCAAGCGAAACGAGGACGGCACGGTCCACTGGGGAACCGACTGGCACGAGTTCTTCAACAACCACATGGGGTCGCTGGTCAAGGACTACCGCGAAACCTCCATGAATATGCTGAACCGCGACCCGCAGAAGGTGGGCAAGGAAGCGGGCTCTTACACGAACCTGCTTCGCTCAGCCCAGCTCGCGCTCTTTACTGAGCAGCAGTAAAAGGAGTGACCTCGAGCGCCTTGCGCAGTCGGCCCAGGCTGCGGCTGCGACCAAGCAGCTCCATGGACTCGAACAGCGGCGGCGATACCTGAGCGCCAGTCACGGCCACGCGCACCGGGCCAAAAGCCTTGCGTGGCTTCAGCTCCAGGTCCTCGATGAGGGCCTTCTGAAGTGCAGCTTCGAGCTTCTCGGTGACGAAGTCCTCTTCGCTGAGCGGCTCCACAGCTGCAATGGTGGCCTCCAGGACAGCGACGGCGTCTTCCTTGAAGTTACGGCGTGCCGAGCGCTCATCGAAGGTGAACTCGTCCTCTTCCACAACCAGGAACTTCGAGAGGTCCCAGGCGTCGGAAAGCGTCTTCACACGGGTCTGCAGCAGCGTTGCCAGGAAAGCGAACTTATCCGCCGGGTAGTCGGCCGGGAAGTCAAAGTAGCTTTCCAGGTACGTGCGCAGACGCTGCTCGAAGTCCTTCGGATCGAGCATGCGGATGTGGTCCGCGTTGATAGCGTCGGCCTTCTTCTGATCGAAGCGAGCCGGGTTGGACAGCACATCGTGGATATCGAAGGCCTTGACCATCTCGTCCATCGTGAAGATGTCCTGGTCGCCGTCCATAGACCACCCCAGCAGTGCCAGGTAGTTCAGCAGACCCTCGCGGATGAAACCGTTATCGCGGTGGATGAAGAGATTGGACTGCGGGTCACGCTTGGACAGCTTCTTATTACCCTCGCCCATAACGAACGGCAGGTGACCGAACTCCGGGGTGAACTTGGCGACACCGATGCGCTTCAGCGACTCGTAGAGAGCGATCTGGCGCGGGGTCGATGGCAGCAGGTCCTCACCACGCAGGACGTGAGTGATCTCCATCAGGGCGTCATCGACCGGGTTAACCAGGGTGTAGAGCGGTTCACCGTTGGAGCGAGCAATGACGAAGTCCGGAACCAGGCCGGCCTTGAACTCGATACGACCGCGCACGAGGTCGTCGAAGACAATGTCCTCGTCCGGCATGCGCAGGCGAATCACCGGCTTACGGCCCTCTGCGCGGAAGGCTTCCTTCTGCTCCTCGGTGAGGTTGCGGTCATAGTTGTCGTAGCCCAGCTTCGGGTCACGACCGGCAGCCTTGTGGCGCTCCTCAACCTCTTCAGCGGTGGAAAAGGCCTCGTAGGCTTCACCGGCGTCGATGAGGCGCTGCAATACATCGGCGTAGATGTCCTTGCGCTGCGACTGGCGGTACGGGCCGTGCGGACCGCCGACATCGATGCCCTCGTCCCAGTCAATACCGAGCCAATTCAGGGCCTCGATGATTGCCTGATAGGACTCTTCGGAGTCGCGAGCGGCATCGGTATCTTCGATGCGGAAGACCAGCTTGCCACCAGTGTGACGGGCATATGCCCAGTTGAACAGGGCAGTGCGGATGAGGCCAACGTGCGGGGTACCGGTTGGCGACGGGCAAAAGCGTACGCGAACATCTGACATGCTTTCCCACGATACCCGCCCTCCCACCTGCAGGCATGCATAGGGTTTGCATAGGGTTACAGAGTCCACTCCCCAGCCACTTCGCCTGCATATCCTGCGGCGCGCAGCCGCTCAACCCAGCTGCGCAGTGGCGCCTCACCGGTGCCCGGCGCGCCGCGGCCTGGGAAATCGGCAATCTGGACGTGCACCGGCAGGCTCACTCTTCCGGTCTCCACATCAGCGAGCCAAGCATCCACGTCGACGCCATTAGCTGCAAAATGGTAAAAGTCCGCGAGCACACCAGCACCAGTCTGTTGCGCTAGCTCGTCGGCTTGCCAGGGATCTGTAATGGGATAATCGCTCATCCCGGACAGTGGCTCAATCAATGCGCGAACCCCGCTGAGCTCCAGCTGGGCAGTAATCTCAGTCAGTCTTTGCACCTGCAAGTTCGTTAGCTCCCCCGAGCGCCCCAGCAGCACGTTCGAGCATTTCAGTCCAGTGGCCCGCGCAATCTGGCTCACTGCCTCCAGATGCCCCGCGGGCAGCCCATCCGTATCGAGCACTCCTCGCTGCCCCGCTGCCATGTCCCCTCCCCACAGATTCATGGCATAAAGACCGAGGCTGTCGTCAAAGAGGTCACAAAAAGCGGAAACCTCATCGGGTGCGGGCACTGCGAGGTCAAATGGCCACCAGAATTCCACGGCCGCGTAGCCGTCGTCACGCGCGGCGTTGACGGCGTCGTGCGGGGACATGTGTGCGTAGACCGTAGAACAGTTAATAATAGTGCTCATGACCAAAACGGTAGTAGTAACTGGTGGCGGCGCGGGCATTGGTCGCGAAATTGCTCTGGCTTTCGCCGCCGATGGCTGGCACGTGCATATCTGCGGCAGGCGTATCGACGCGCTCGAGGCCGTTGCCGCCGAGGCGGACAACATCACCTACTCCAGGTGTGACATCACCGACCCCGAGCAGGTCCGTACGATGTTTGAGGACGCGCAGATGACTACGGGAACCATCGATGTTGCGGTGCTCAATGCGGGGCTGCCAGGCACGCCCGCAGAGTTCGGAGAGACCGACATTGAGGACTTCCGGGCGGTCATCGATACGAATGTGGTCGGCTCGTACCTATGCGCACGCGAGGCGTTCGCGCGGATGAAGGCGGGGTGCGATGGGAAGGCGGACCAAGCAGGCGGCCGAATCCTGGTCAACTGCTCTATCGCGGCGCAGGTACCTCGAGCCCATACGGCGGCGTACGCGACGTCGAAAAGCGCGCTTGCCGGAATGACCCATGTGCTTGCCCTCGACGGACGCGAGTATGGCATTACAGCAACGCGCATTGATATTGGCAATGCGCAGACTGACCTGTTGGGGACGTTCACAGGCAGCGAGCCAATGTTCGATGCCAAGCAGGCTGCGGATACCTTCCTCTACGCCGCGAATCTGCCGGCGAGCGCAGTCATCGATCAGCTGACGATTACCGCTGCGGGTATGCCCTTTTTGGGTAGGGGTTAGCCTGCCCCTTAAACTGAAGCACAACTGGGTTTAGATTGAGGAGGCGGGTTAGGGCTATGTCCATGGAAAACCACCCCTCTCTGGGCGGCGGAAACGAAGAAGAGAAGCAGGAGAATTCTCACCCGTCGAACGAGCCTGCAGCGACTCCGAAGCGTTCGACGCGCTGGGATACGTCCCGCCCGACCACCGCCCCGGACTTTTTGCTCTCCCGGGCACACGGCTCCATCCGCACGCAAGGTATTGAAGAGCAGCTTTCCGACCCCTGGCTCGCGGCCGAGGGACTGCACTCGGGCATTCACAAGATGGTAGTCGGCGCATTGCCCTTCGACTTGGACAAGCCCGC
This sequence comes from Corynebacterium sp. 045007, assembly GCF_040743205.1. Lineage (NCBI taxonomy): Bacteria > Bacillati > Actinomycetota > Actinomycetes > Mycobacteriales > Corynebacteriaceae > Corynebacterium > Corynebacterium sp. 045007. The sequence continues at coordinate 91,471 of NZ_JBFLKW010000008.1, read as the reverse complement.
CGCCCTGACCGTTCCCCGGGAAGTCATCCGCTCCTCGCAGCCGCTGGAGCCACCCGCGCACTACCGTTGGAACGCACCGAAGCCCCACGCCAACATCGTCGCTTACGATCCCCCGCTCGACGAGCACGCTGAGCGCATCGCCGCAGCCATCCGCACAATCGAGTACTCGGCGCTGGAAAAGGTCGTGCTCGCGCGCGCTGTGGAACTCGAAATCGATCCCCCGATTGACCCGCTCCTACTCGCATCGCGGCTTATCGACGGATCCCCCAACCGCGATGGCTTTGTCGTGGATCTCTCCCCCGCCGGTTCCGATTATGAGGGCAAGTTGCTCATCGGTTCGTCCCCGGAGATGCTGGTCCGCCGTACGGGCGACATCGTTGAGGCGTTTCCCTTGGCCGGGTCGCTGCCGAGGTCCCGGAATGAAGAGGTGGACCGGGCGTCGGCCCGTCGTTTAGCGGACTCGCGCAAGAACCTGGACGAGCATGCCTTCGTCGTCGACGACATCGCCGACAACTTGGCGCCACTGTGCAGTTCGCTGGATGTTCCGGACAGCCCCGAGCTGATGAGCACCGCCGAGATGTGGCACTTGGCCACGCATATCCGCGGTCGGTTGAAGGATCCGTCGCTGTCCGCGCTGGATTTGGCGCTGGTGGTGCACCCGACACCAGCCATTTGTGGCACGCCGACGGAATCCGCCTTCGGCGTTATTCAGGCCGTAGAGACCAACCGCGGCTTCTACTCGGGCGCTGTCGGCTGGTGCGATGAGAATGGTGACGGCGAGTTCGTGGTCTCCATTCGCTGTGCCGAGATCGACACTGAGGGGTCCGTGGCACGACTATGGGCCGGAGGCGGCATTGTGTCGCACTCCGACCCAGAAGAAGAAGTCACGGAGACCAGTGCCAAGATGGGCACTGTGCTCCGCGCTTTTGGAGTTAAGGGCGCTTAAGCCCGCTCCACAGGGTTGGCCAGCTTGCCGATACCCGGGATCTCAATCTCGATGCGGTCACCCGGGAACATCGCAGCGGTACCGGCCGGGGAGCCGGTGCAGATGACATCACCCGGCAGCAGCGTAATCGAGGCAGTGATGAACTCGATAATCTCCGGGATGGACATAATCATCTGGTTGGAGTTGGAATCCTGCTTGGTCTCGGTAACACCCTCGTGAGTCAGGTGCGCCTTGATCGGCAGCTCGTTGTAGTCCAGCTCCGTCTGGATCCACGGACCAAGCGGGCAGAAGGTATCGATGCCCTTTGCGCGCGCCCACTGACCATCGGCAAACTGCAGGTCACGGGAAGAAACATCATTGACGATGGTGTATCCGAAGATCACATCGTGAGCGTTTTCCTTCTTGACGTTCTTGCACGGCTTACCAATAACCAGTGCCAGCTCGCCCTCAAACTCGACGTTGGTGGCGAAATCCGGAATGCGAATCGGCGCTTCCGGGCCAATGACGGCCGTCGGCGGCTTAATGAACATCGTCGGCGGCAGCGATTCTGCCGACTTCTTGAACACCTCGGCGACGTGGTCAGCGTAGTTACGACCAATAGCGATGACCTTCGACGGCAGCATTGGGGCGAGCAGACGTACGTCGGCAAGCGGCCAGGAACGGCCAGTCTTATTCAGCTGACCGAAAGGGTGCCCTTCGATTTCGTGCAAAGTAACTTCACTGCCTTCGCCCTCAACGAGCGCGAAGCACATGCCCTCTGGGTGGGCGATTCGAGCAATACGCATAAAAATAGGGTACACGTCACATTGCGATAATTATGCAACGACCCCCACTCTCTATACTCTGCGCTCTAAACTCCGCGGGATTCCTGCGCAAGCCACACCAGCGCACAGGCCAACGCATCGTTGAACGCGTGATGGGCCTTAAAACGGGGAATGCCGTACTTGTCGCACAGTGACCACAACCGCAGCTCATCACGGACCGGCTCACGGTTGGCCCGCAGAATCGCGTCGTACTCACGTGTCATAGTGTCCGCCACCGGCACATCAAAACGCGCATCGAAGTACTTCCGGCACAACGGATCTAGGAAACCAACTTCCATCCGCGCGTAGTGCGCCAGCAGCTTCCGTCCCCGTAGAGCTTCTAACAGCTTGCCGACGGCCACCTCTGCCTCTACCCCGGTTGCGACCATGTCGTCGGTAAGCCCATGCACCGTCGCCGACTCGCCGACGCTCACCTCCTCGCGCTCTGGGCGAATGAGAAGGTGACCCGACTCTTCCAGCACGATGTCGCGGCCTTCGACGGCAACCCAACCGATGGAAAGCAACTGATCTTTGGAGGGATCCAGACCGGTGGTTTCCACATCGACCGCGAGCCAAGCATTGTCGCGGATAGGTGCGTCCAAGAGTTTCTTGCGGGGTTTGAAAAACTTCAACATTGCGCGCTCACGACATCGCTCGGATGGGATACTTCGCCCCGAGACTCTGCTGCAACTTGCGGATAACTCCAAACGCATCGCGCAGGTGCTCGCGTTCCAGGCTGGAGAGACGCTTCGGGTAGATGTGGTTATTCGGCTGCTCGCCAGCGTTGAACTGGGCCTGCTGGTGATGAAGCTGCACCGTGCACAGGAACTCGAACGCATCCGCCAGATCCTGCGCACCCTGGCGGCTCACGCTTCCGGCACCTGCACTAGCCGCCAAGCGTTCACGCGTCGACAGCTGCGGCAGCCCGGCCGCCACAGTAAATAGGCGCGCCATCTGCACCACAGCAGCAGTTCCCCCCTTCTTGATGTCCAGGGTCTCTGCGTGCTCGCCGCCCTTCTCCAGCACCAGGCCACGGAAGAATCCGAGCGGCGGCTCCCGCCAGGCCGAGAGCTTGGCCAAGTGCGCGTGCAGGCGCTGCGACCCCTGGGCCAGTGGCAGGTAGGCCGCACGAAGGCCCTCCACCAGTTGCACATCGCCCGCTACCGCTCGCATGTCGAAGAAGGTCTGTGCATGTAACAGGGCCTCCGCCTCCGGTGCGGTAATCCACCCGTGGAACGTGCGCAGCCACTGCGACTTGGTCATCCTCCACGCAGGATTGCTGGCCATCATGTCCCCTGGACAGAGCGGATAACCGACTCGGTCGAGGTTGGTGCAAATCTCGTCGCTAAGCGCGGCGAAATAGTCAGCATGAGCGTCGGCGTCGTAGTCGTCGGCGAGGACCAGCGCATTGTCCTGATCGGACGCGAGCCCCATCTCCCCGCGCCCATGCGAACCCAGTACCGCAAAGGCGTAGCTGACTGGTGGCGGCCCAAGCTTTTCCTCCGCCAGCGCAACCAGGCGTCGGGTGACAGCATCGGCCACGGCAGTCAGCAGCTTGGCGACCTCCTCCCCCGAATCACCTCGGTCAATAAACCGGCCGACAATCCGCCGCGCGTTCTGAGCAATCTCCGCAATCTCCGAGATATCGCTCTTCCGCGCCAGCGTCGCCGTCGCGTACACGGGATCGGTGTGCAGACTGCGCAGCAGGTCACCAATGACAATCATGCCGACCACCCGCGTCCCGTCGTGCACCGGCAGATGATGGTAACCGCGCTCAGCCATCAGCAGCATGGCCTCAAAAACCAGCAGGTCGGGACTGATGGTTTCCGGGTTCCCGGTCATCACTTCGCTTACAAGCGTCGCCGCGGGCTTCGCCTCTGCCAGCACTCGACGACGGAGGTCACGGTCAGTGATGATGCCGACGAGCGGGCTCTGGTTGGCGCCTGCAGACTCCATTACGAGCAAACTGGAGACATTCCGCTCCGTCATAATCTGCGCCGCCTCTTGTACTGTCGCATCAGCACTGCAGGTCACCAGCGATGTTTCCATCAGGTCCGCAACCCGTGTGCGCAACGACTCCGATGCCGCAGTACTCCGCAGCTTCGATGCCACTGCGCGAATGCGCGCGTTTTCACCGCCGTAATAGCGCCGGACCTCTACGAACTGGTCATTGAGCTGGTCAAAGACCTCCTTGGAGATCACCAGGAATACGCAGTCCTCCACTGCCGTCATCGTGTATAGCGAAGGGTCACTGCTCAGCAGCGTCGAATAGCCGAAATGATCTCCCACATCTCGCCTGTCCAACAGCGTGCCAGCTGGGTCAAAGAGATCCACCATGCCGGAGCGAATAATGAAACAGCTGTTGTTATCCGCACCCGCCCGGATAATCTCCGTTCCACGACGGGCATAGCGCATGGTCAAAAGCGGTGGGATAGTCGCGCGCTCTTCATCGTTGAGGTCCGAAAAGGGGCGAGTATGGCTGAGGAAGTCTGCGATTTCCGCAAGCTCGACGGTCATGGGGTCAATTATCCCCTATTTTTGCTCCCAATAGGACTGATTTGCGGGAATACTCGACCTTATGACCAATTCCACACACAGCGCTTCAACGAATCCCGAATGGCCGCTCGACGCCCACATCCTCGGCAGGATGGACAAGCTCGCGGCACTCGTCGCCACGCTTGACGACGACACCTTCAACGCAACCCTCCCCATCCCAGCCATTAACTCCCTGGCCGTGCTGCTACGACATGTGACCGGATCCGCGAGATACTGGCTCGAACGCGTCTGCCTTGGGCGTGATTATGTCCGTGATCGCGATGGGGAGTTTTCTGCTCATTGCAGCGTTTCGGAAGGGCTGGAGATTTACCACCGTGACCGCGCGGCCATTGAATCCGCGCTGGTGGAGTTGCAAGGCGTGGACCGCGCTGGTGCTCCTGCTGTTATTCCTAACGATAAGGACCGTTGGTGGTGCGGCAGCATCGAAGGCGTGATTGTGCATGTCTTCCACGAGGCGGCTCAGCACCTGGGACATGCGGAGATTACGAGGGATGCGCTAGTGGCAGGACTGGGAGGGGATGATTCCGATAACGGCGCAGGAAGCTCATCCCCATACCCCCTTGACACCATCATCGATGTACTTCGCCAGGTCGGACATGCGTCGGACTTCATCGAGCACACCGCCGACGGTAAGACTCACATCACTACCGTCGATGGCAAAACTGTGATTGTCTAGCCTTCCCCCCCCTATTTTTACTGCGCTACTTCAAAGCAGCAGCAATGCGGTCGCCAACTTCAGTGGTCTTAATCGGGCCACTACCGCGAGTAGCCATGTCAGCTTCCACAGCAGCCTCGATGCGCTGGGCGTCTTCCTCACGACCCAGGTGGCGCAGCATCATGGCACCCGACAGAATGGCTGCCGTCGGGTCCGCGATCCCCTTGCCAGCAATGTCTGGCGCGGAGCCGTGAACGGGCTCGAACATGGACGGGTTGGTATTGGAGGCGTCAATGTTGCCGGATGCCGCCAGGCCGATACCGCCCGACACTGCACCAGCCTCATCAGTAATGATGTCGCCAAAGAGGTTGTCGGTGACGATGACGTCGAAACGCGAAGGATTAGTGACGAGGTAGATCGTCGCAGCGTCGATGTGCGAGTAATCGACATCTACCTCTGGGTATTCCTTAGCGACCTCATCGACCGTGCGCTGCCACATACCGCCGCCGTGCACCAGCACATTGGTCTTATGGACAAGCGTCAGCTTCTTACGACGGGTCATAGCCAGCTCAAAGGCGTAGCGGACCACGCGCTCAGCGCCGAAGCGGGTATTGACGGAGGTCTCGTTGGCAACCTCGTGTGGCGTGCCGACGCGAATCGCACCGCCGTTACCTGTGTAGGCACCTTCGGTTCCCTCGCGGACGACCACGAAATCAATTTCGCCCGGGTTCTTCAGCGGTGACTCGACACCCGGGAAGAGCTTGGAAGGACGCAGATTGACGTGGTGATCCAGCGCGAAGCGCATCTTCAACAGCAGGCCGCGCTCGAGAACGCCCGGAGGTACGTTCGCCGGGTCACCGATAGCACCGAGCAGAATAGCGTCGTGCTCACGCAGGGAGTCAAGGTCAGCGTCGGTAAGCAGTTCGCCATTGCGCAAGTAGCGACGCGAGCCGAGGTCGTACTCGGTAGTGTCGAACTCGCCGATAGCAGCCTTGAGCACCTTCAGCGCCTCTGCCGTAACTTCCGTGCCGATGCCATCACCCGGGATGACGGCGATCTTCAGCTTTCCTACCTCAGTCATTTTTGAGATACCCTTCTCACTATATGGACACAAATGAGTGTAGCAGAACCTAGCGCTCACTCCCCGTCACTGTCTGCGCGATTTTTACCATCTCCATCGTTTTCACAATCCACCCCGCCTACTGCTCTCTCCTTTTCCAAATCCCGCCGCACCTTATCCACTAGGCCGCGGAGACTGTCATGCAATTTGCGACGTTTCTCATTGTGCTCAGCCAGCGCAGCGGTCTTCTTTTCAGTCTGCGAGGCAAAGGTGTAACGACCATGCCCGGTGTGCTCTTTTTCCGACTGCGCAAACGGCCCTTCATCACAAGAGAGGAACGTCCAAGCTTCGATCCCATCATCACCTCGAACAACTCGCCACATACCGGCAGTTTTGAGGTTGTGGTGCCTTCGACAGAGACAATGGAGATTATCTGTATGCGTGGCCCCTTCCTTTTGCCGCTCACCACCGGAAAGGCTGTGATCAAATTCCACAATATGGTCGATATCGCACTTTTCCGCGGGGACATCGCACCCAGGAAAGCTGCACACACCATCACGGGCGCGCACGAATGCACGCTGAGACTCGGAGGGCCGATACCCCTCAACCGCACTATCCCCCAGCACCCGCAATGCCGATACCCGCTTCAGCCAAGACTCGGCCACCAGCGAAGAAAGCCAACCAGCCCCAGCGAGCCACACTGGAGTGTTTTCCGGTTCGCCATCCTCCCCGGGAGAGAGCACTCGGAAGAGTTCCAGATTCACCTCCACCTCACAAGTACCGCGTAACGCATGCATGAAAGCTGCCGCGCGACTCACTTTCATCTTCTTAGCCACTGCGTCGATAATTGCAAGGGCTTCCACTGCATGATGCCGCTCGAGGACAGTAGTCAGTGTCGTAACTCCAGCGTCACCATGTTCATCAACTGCGATAAACTCCTTAGCCGTCATACGATCGCCGAAGTAGTCGAGAGCCGCAGCTTGAACTTCCCGTACCTCCTCCGACTCCACGGGATTATCCGCCGACTCTCCATCCGCCTCGACCTGGTATGCCGCCGCATCAATTGCAGCATCTACGGTCGCCTCCACATTCCGGGCCAGGACCCTATCAGCCTGCAACCCAGCGACATCCACATCACGTGGCCGCACTTCCGGAGCACACTCACCAATCACTCGCTGCACCCGCGTTGCCATCGCACGCACGCCACGGAGCGCCTCCCCGTCTCGCCTAGGCTTAACGACGTCCACGAGACCCGACTCCACTGCGTCAACCTTGTCATCGGCTACAGGCCGGGTATGTTTACCAAGCATTGCCAAATGCCTCATTGACAAATGCCCGCGCTCCTGACACATTTCCGCTAGGTGCGGCATACGTCCAAGCATGTAACCAATTTCCATATATTTGTTCACTTCGGCGCGTGAGATTCCAAGCACCACCGACCAATAAGCCAAATGAGCTTCGACATCGCCATCATCTGGTGGTGCGACCCGCTGAGCGATAACCATCTGCAGACGATTAATCTCGCGCATCACTTCAGCGAGCGAATGAGCCCTCACCTCATGGCTGAACCGAAATTCCCCACACGATTCCAACTCTGACATTGCACTGTCCCCTCCCTAACGAGGTCCCCTAACGAACAGTTCTTTATCAATTCGCCCACACCATATCCCCCACCCCGGATTCAAACCGCTGCGCACCCCGAAAAGCCACCACACTATTCGAACACTATTTCGAACTGGAACCGAAAGAAAATCCCGCCCTACGACGCAAACCTCGTCGTAAAGCGGGAACCGCACTAGAAACCTAGTCGACCGGCTTCATGGAACCGTTTTCGAGGAAACGACGGTGGAAGTCGTAAGAAGTACCCAGGTCATGCGGAGTGTGCAGGTACGGGGTCGCCTTCTCAGCACGCTCGACGTATTCGAGCAGCGCCTCCTTGTACATTGGGTGCGCACACTTCTCAATGACAACGCGGGAACGCTGACGCGGCGCCAGCCCACGGAGGTCAGCCAGGCCCTGCTCAGTGATGATGACCATCACGTCATGCTCAGTGTGGTCAACGTGAGAGACCATCGGCACGATTGCGGAAATATCGCCATTCTTCGCCAGCGACGGCGACACGAAGGTGGAGATATAGGCGTTACGGGTGAAGTCACCGGAACCACCAATGCCGTTCATCATGCGCGAACCAGCTACGTGGGTGGAGTTGACGTTGCCGTAGATGTCAGCCTCAATCATGCCGTTGGTGGTAATCAGCCCCATGCGGCGGACCAGACCCGGGTTATTGGAGATGTCCTGCGGCCGCAGAACGATCTTCTCGCGGTAGTCAGCGGCATTCTCGTTCATACGAGCTGCATATTCAGGAGACAGCGAGAATGCAGTACCGGAAGCCACGGTCAGCTTGTCAGCATCCATCAGGTCGACCATGCCGTCCTGGATAACCTCAGTGAAGGAGGTCAGGTTCTCATACTTGGAGTCGAGCAGACCTGCGAGAACGGCGTTCGGAATGTTACCGACACCCGACTGCATCGGCAGCAGGTTCTCCGGCAGACGACCAGCCTTGACCTCGCCATCGAGGAAGTCGAGCAGGTAGCCAGCAATAGCCTTGGAGTCATCGTCCAACGGCTTGAACGGCGAGTTACGGTCCTCGGCGTTCGTCTCGACGACAGCAACAACCTTATCGACATCGATCTGAACATCCGGAGTACCGATGCGGTCCCCCGGGTTCACAATCGGAATCTCCTTGCGGTTCGGAGGCAGCCCAACACTGTAGATGTCGTGCATACCCTCGAGATCCTCGGACTGCCAGGAGTTGACCTCAATAATGATCTTCTCTGCAGCATTGAGGTAAGAAATGCTGTTACCAACCGAAGAGGAAAGAATCAGGGAGCCATCGGCCTTAATGCGAACAGCTTCGACCACGGCAACATTGACCGGACCAAAGAAGCCCTGCTCAGTCATCGGGCCAGAGTGCGACAGGTGAATATCACTATAGAAGGCATCGCCTGCATTGATACGGTTACGCATTCCCGGGTCGGACTGGTACGGCATACGCCACTCAACACCATTGGCCTTCGCCAGCGCACCATCAAGTTCCGGAGCGGTAGACGCGCCGGTCAAGACCTTAATCTTGAACTCGTCGCCACGCTCGTGAGCGGCCTCCATGCGCTCAGCGAGAGCCGGCGGGACAACCTTTGGGTAGCCAGCACCGGTAAATCCGGCAAAGCCCACCATGTCTCCGTGGTTAATGAACTGCGCCGCCTCCTGCGCGGTCATCACCTTGGATTTGAGACCAGCATGGGCAATACGATCTGACATGAATTCACCTTTCTACATCCCCCAACGCGACTATCGGGGGTAGTGCCTCGAACACCAAAGCACACCCCCAACCCTATCAACGAAGCGGTTAGTGCCTTTCATTCAGATGCCCGAAAGCGCCCCCATTTTAGGCACACTTCACGCGACACTAAAGCCGACTACAACACCGTTTTATGCCCTACGTCACAACTGTCTGACAATAAGCCGTACGACACATTTACGACCCCTCGCCTAACCCAATTCACACACTAGTTATTGATAATCATTTTCAGTACGCTAATCTTGTCGAGTGACTTCTACCGAATTTTCTGATAGCACCACCGAGACCACTCCCGTCACCGTCCTGTCCGGATTCCTGGGCGCCGGCAAGACCACCCTCCTCAACAACCTCCTGGCAAACTCACAGGGGCGCAAAATCGCGGTCATCGTCAACGACTTCTCGGAAGTCAACGTCGATGCCGCCCTCATCGAGCAGGGCACATATCTCGAGCGCGGCGAGGACCGTTTCATCGAAATGTCTAACGGCTGCATCTGCTGCACGCTGCGAGATGACCTCGTGGAAAACGTCGGCAAGCTCGCGCGCAGCGGCAAATTCGAACACATCGTCATCGAATCCACCGGCATCTCCGAGCCCATGCCAGTCGCCGCTACCTTCGAGTGGGAATTCGACGACGGCCGCCGCCTCGCCGACATCGCCCCCATCGACACGATGGTCACGCTCGTCGACGCCTCTACATTCCTCGACAGTCTCCGCCAGGGTCGCGCGCTGCCTGACGACGAACGCACGGTCGCCGACCTCCTCGTCGACCAGGTGGAATTCGCCGATCTCATCCTCATCACCAAATCCGACCTCGCCGGCGAAAAGCTCACCGGCGGTACCGAGGAAACGATCCGCGCAATGAACCCCCGCGCACGCATCGTCCGCGTGACTAACGGCGAAATCGCCACCTCTGCCATTCTCGACGCATCGCTTTACGACGAAGGTACCGCGGCCACTTTCCACGGATATGCAGAAGAACTTGCGAATCCCCACACGCCGGAGACTGAAGAATACGGCATTTCTTCGGTTGTTTTCCGAGGCAATCGACCCTTCGACCGCGAACGACTAATCAAGGCTCTCCGCGGCACAAAGGGGCTCGTACGATCCAAGGGGCACTGCTGGATTTCCGACCGCCTCGAAGTCGCCCACGTGTGGAGTCAGGCGGGGCCGAACCTGAAAATCACCCCTGCCGTCATGTGGGCGCAGACCGATGTCCCACCATCCAATGAGGTCGTACTCATCGGTGTGAAATTTAACCCAGAGGCCACACTGCAAGCGTTCGAGGACGCGATGCTGACCGACGAAGAAGTGCGGGAATTGCTGTAACAAAGCCCCTGGAAGAGCGCCGATAAACGACCCGCTGAAGCGATCAGAGTGTCATAAATCACTTCTCAACCTGCGGGTGTGGCAACACACTGTTAGCGCATGCTAGGTTAGGCGACAAAACTAAAGTCGAACAGTCTATCTAGGAGATGACATGTCTGATCGCATCGCACATGCCGGTTTGCGCGGCAAGGTAATGACCGCCGACGAGGCTGCACAGTTTATCAATCATGGTGATGCCCTCGGCATCTCTGGCTTCACCGGTGCTGGCTACCCGAAGGCCCTGCCGACTGCGCTGGCAAACCGTGGCAAGGAACTTCACGCCAAGGGTGAAGAGTTCGCTGTCGACATCTACACAGGCGCTTCCACTGCCCCAGACTGTGACGGCGTGATGGCAGAAGCTGACATCATCCGCTACCGCATGCCGTACCAGGGCGATCCGGCACTGCGTAAGTCCATCAACTCCGGCAAGGCGAAGTACCAGGACATCCACCTCTCCCACTCCGCGCTGTACATCGAGCAGGGCTTCCTGCCGATTGACGCCGCAATTGTTGAGGTCACTCGTATTACGGAAGATGGACACCTCGTTCCGTCGTCAAGCGTTGGCAACAACGTCGAGTGGATGGACAACGCTGACAAGATCATCATTGAGGTCAACTCGTGGCAGTCCGAGGAACTCGAGGGCATGCACGACATCTACCGCATTCAGCACCTGCCTAACCGCACGCCGGTGCCGATCAACGCTCCGGGTGACCGCATTGGTACCCCTTACATCGACATCAACCTGGACAAGGTTGTCGCAGTTGTCGAGACCAACGCGCCGGACCGCAACTCCCCGTTCAAGCCGTTGGATGAGACCTCGAAGGCCATTGCCGGACACTTCCTCGACTTCCTCGAGGGCGAAGTTCGCGCGGGTCGCCTGGCTTACGACCAGTACATCATGCAGTCGGGCGTCGGTAACGTGCCGAACGCCGTGATGGCGGGTCTGTTGGACTCCAAGTTTGAGAACATCAAGGCCTACACCGAGGTTATTCAGGACGGCATGATCGACCTGATTGACGCAGGTAAGATGACCGTCGCTTCGGCTACCTCCTTCTCCCTGTCTCCGGAAGCGGCCGAGCGTATGAACAACGAGGCTGCTCGCTACCGCGAGAACATCATTCTGCGCCCGCAGCAGATTTCTAACCACCCGGAGGTTGTCCGTCGCGTCGGCCTAATCGCCACCAACGGCATGATTGAGGCCGACATCTACGGCAACGTCAACTCCACCCACATCAACGGCAGCCGCATGATGAACGGCATCGGTGGTTCCGGTGACTTCACCCGTAACGCCTTCGTTTCCTCGTTCATCTCGCCGTCGCTGGCGAAGGACGGTGCGATTTCGACTATCGTTCCGTTCGCTTCGCACATTGACCACACCGAGCACGACGCCATGGTCATCATCACCGAGCGTGGATTCGCTGACCTGCGTGGCCTGGCACCGCGTGACCGCGTGGCGAAGATGATTTCCGTTGCACACCCGGAGTACCAGCCACTGTTGGAGGAGTACTACGAGCGCGCGCTGAAGACCGCTCCGGGCATGTCTACCCCGCACGACCTGCGTACTGCCTTCGACTTCCACGTCAACATGATTGAGAAGGGCTCGATGAAGGGCTAGGCAGTAGGGCTACGGCTGCATAGATCAGCTGGGAAACAAAAATCCCCTCCATGCGGAGGGGATTTTTTCATGCAGTAGAAGCTGCGCTAGAGACTAGCTCTAAAACGCCTAGGCGCTCAGAACTAGTCCAGCTCGAGCTGCAGAGCGTGGGTAGCGGAGATCTCCTCGGTAATCTTTCCGACGAGCTCCTCCGGAACCTCCTTGGAAACGCGCAGCACCAGGATGGCAGTCTGATCTGCTTCCTGCGGAGACAGAGCAGCAGCCTCGATGTTGATACCGGACTCACCCAGGGTGGTAGCAACGCGACCCAGAGCGCCCGGAACGTCCTTGTACAGCAGGAAGAGGTTACGGCCCTGAGCGCGCATGTCGATGCCGCGGCCATTGATACGGACAATCTTCTCGACGCGGTTCAGGCCAGTGAGAGCACCAACGACGGTAGCGGTGGAGCCATCAGCACCGATGACCTTGACCTCGAGAACGGAGCGGTGGGAGACGGATTCCGGCTCGGTCTCGACAGTGAAGGTCACACCGCGCTCTTCTGCGATACGCGGAGCGTTGACGAAAGTGACCGGTTCTTCCACCATGAGAGAGAACAGTCCACGGATTGCTGCCATCCCCAGAACGTTAACGTCCTCAGTGTGCAGCTCACCGCGAGCGGTAACCTCAACAGCGGCCGGAGCACCCTCGAGCAAACCACCAGCAACCAGCCCCAGCTCACGAGCCAGCTCGAGCCACAGGGCCACCTCTTCTCCGACAGCGCCACCGGAAACGTTGACTGCATCCGGGACGAACTCGCCAGCCAGGGCCAGCAGTACGGACTTAGCGACATCGGTACCTGCACGGTCCTGCGCCTCAACGGTGGAGGCACCCAGGTGCGGAGCACAAACAGTTTCCGGCAGACCAAACAGCGGGGAATCCGTGCACGGCTCGGTCGCGTACACGTCGAAGCCAGCACCGCGGATGTTGCCTGCCTTGATCGCGTCGGCAAGCGCCTGCTCGTCGACGAGACCGCCGCGGGCAGCGTTGATGATGATCTGGCCCTTCTTGGCCTTGCCCAGGAGCTCAGCATCGAACATGCCAGCGGTTTCCTTGGTCTTCGGCAGGTGGATGGTCACGAAATCAGCGCGAGCCATCAGGTCTTCCAGCTCAACCAGCTCAACACCGAGCTGAGCAGCACGGGCCGGGTTCGCGTACGGATCGTACGCAATGATGTTGGTCTCGAAAGCAGCGAGACGCTGCGCAAACAGCTGGCCGATGTGACCGAAACCGACGATACCGACGGTCTTGCCGAAGATTTCGACACCCTTGAAGGAAGAGCGCTTCCACTCCCCCTCACGCAGGGACGCGTCCGCAGCCGGCAGCTGGCGAGCGGTGGCCAGCAGCAGTGCGATTGCGTGCTCACATGCAGAGTGAATATTAGAGGTCGGAGCGTTGACAACCATGACGCCGCGCTTGGTAGCGGTATCGATGTCGACGTTATCCAGGCCAACGCCGGCGCGACCGACAATCTTCAGATTCGGAGCAGCCTCGAGGACTTCCTGATCCACGGTGGTAGCGGAGCGGACGAGAAGTGCGTCAGCATCACCAACCGCAGCCAGGAGCTCAGCGCGGTTCGGGCCATCTACCCAACGGACCTCAACGGAATCCCCCAATGCGTCCACAGTGGACTGTGCCAGCTTGTCGGCGATGAGGACAACGGGGCGAGCGTTCTGGCTCACAAGCATCTCCTGGTTTGTCTCGAAAAGTTTATGCAGTATGTGCGGTGTCACTTAAGAAAACTACTAAAGCGTGCACGCGCATTACGTCTCATCATAAACTCTGGGGGTGAGACACGGGGGGACTTACCTAAGCAAAACGGCGCTTACTACCCTTTGTTTAGGGAGTAAGCGCCGTTGCCCCCGACATTCAAGTCGGCAAATATTTCGCGTTATATTTTTATTTCTGCTGGTCTATAACCTACTGGTACGTAACCAACCACGGACGCGGCTCGATGTTCATGGTCTCCTCAGGAGTAAACATCGGCTGATCCTCGTCGATGAAGTTCTTCCACGCTTCGAAAATCTCCGGCTGCAAATCCTGCAGCATGACGTTCCAGGTCTCAAACTTCTCCTGCGCGGTGCCATGGCCGTCGGCATGCAGAACGAATGCGAGCTCCGGGTGCGACAGATCCAGCGTCTCGCGGTCGCGAATCATCTGTAGCTGGAACTGGTGCAGCATCAGCATCTTCTGCGGAAGGTTGTTCTTACGAGTCAGCTCAGCCAGCCAATCAGCAACGCGGTTGACTTCTTCAGCCTTAACGTGACCAACCTGGGTCGCCGGAACCTGCCCCGGTTCCATCTTCCACTCCGGGTCCAGCGCCAGACCGACGTTTGGCATCTTCAGCAGTTCTTCGTAGAACTTGGCCTGGTCCAGGAAGTCCGCACTACCCGGCTGCAGGTCGATGATGACGTAGCCGCCGGCCTTGGTCATGGCCTCGACGTACGGCTTCAGAGTCTCAACCGGAGCTGGCTCGGAGTAGTCACCGCGTGGACCCGGGTCAGCCTGCGCGACCGAAGCGATAATCTCGAAGGCCGGCAGTACCGGGTCATCGGCGAACTTCTCGTACTGCTTGACGTAGTCCTTCGCACGTGCGACGGCATCCTCCGGATCATCCTCGCCCATCACGCCCAATGGAGCGACACCTGGGTGACCATACGTTGCAATCAGATGACGACCGGGGAACAGCAGTGTGCCTCCACCTGGCAGCTCCTTAACCTTGTCATCTTTGGCAAGCTCGATGGACTGATCAAACTTGTCCTTATCGCCGAAAACCTTACCCAGAGCAATCAGGGACTCGCCGTCGCGAGCAGCGGAAATCGACTCAGAGGTAGCACGCGCGTCGCCCACCGGCAACCAACTGACCTTCAGGCCAGCGGCACGGGCCGTAGCAATGGAGGCCAAACCGGTACCCGGTGCGGCCAGTGCCAATGTGTCCTTGACCTCCTTCGGAGATCCCTTCGGCAGGGTGACGCTCTCCTGTCCCTTGTCGTCCTGCCCATCGCTGGCGCGATCCTGAGCCTCCTGGTTGGCTGCCCCATCCTTCGTTGCATCGCCCTCGACGACAGTTGGCTTCTCCGGATCCATCTCAACGACAGCGCGAGTCGGCTTCGACTCCGTCTCCTTGAGAACCTTAAACTCGGTACCGACGAGCTCCTTAAGGCCATCGGTCGTACCCGGATCCGCAATGATCTGACGGCCCTCTTCCCCAGTCAGGTCAACTGCCCCCACAGTAAGGACTGTCTTTGCGCCCAGGCGGTCAATCTCTTTTTCCACATCGGCGATATCGGCGCCGGTATCACGGCCACGAGCATCCTTCTTCGGGCTCTTGGCAGTAGTGTCATCTTCCGCATCTTCGGCAGAACCAGCCACTAGCATCGGCAGACCAGCAGCAACCGCGATGCCTGCCGCCCTACGCTGCTCAGCAGAGCCAGCCGAGGAAACGACAACCGCTTCCGAACTGTCGATCAGGCTTTCCGACGCTGCGATGTCGTCGCTAAGCACCGTCGATTCAGCGTCCACCTTCTTCGTGGAAACAGCGCTGTCGGAATTTCCACACGCGACCAAGGCGCTTGACCCCAACGCCAGGCTGACCGTCAGGGCAACGGTTGCCGTCACGCGCCGCGTCATTGCGGATACTCGCACATTTACCTCCGTGAAATGATTTGATTTCAACGATTAGACTATCGAACGTCTTTGTTGAGGGAGACCTTTCAACCCAGATTAGAACCCCGGATAGGACTGGGGCTACACCCGTTTGGCAGTAGTTGCTTTTGGCTCAGACGTTTATCCCACACGTCTACCCCACACGGTTCAGTGAAAGAATACTAGTGAGAGAGATACGAAAAGGGCCTCATCACGGCGGTGAAGCTCAGTGATGAAGCCCTACTTCGCGAACAAGCGGGGGATTCGCTTAAGCAACAAACTTAGGCAGTCTCAGCGCGAGCGTCGACCTTAACCCAGCTCATCAGGTCGCGCAGCTTGGAGCCGACCTCTTCAATCTGGTGGTTGTTGTAGGAAGCGCGCAGGTCCTCGAGCTCCTTGTTGCCGCCCTCGACGTTGGCAATCAGGCGCTTGGTGAAGGTGCCGTCCTGAATGTCAGACAGAATCTCGCGCATGTGCTGCTTGGTATCAGCGGTAATAACGCGCGGGCCAGACAGGTAGCCACCGAACTCAGCGGTGTCGGAGACCGAGTAGTTCATGTTGGCAATACCACCCTCGAACATCAGGTCAACAATCAGCTTCAGCTCGTGCAGGCACTCGAAGTATGCCATCTCCGGCTCGTAGCCAGCTTCAACCAGAACCTCGAAACCGACCTTGACCAGTTCCTCGGTGCCACCACAGAGAACAGCCTGCTCACCGAAGAGGTCGGTCACAGTCTCTGCCTCGAAGGTGGTCGGGATAACGCCAGCGCGGGCGCCACCGATAGCTGCAGCGTAGGACAGAGCCAAGTCGCGGCCCTCGCCCTTCGGGTCCTGGTCAACGGCAATCAGGCACGGAACGCCCTTGCCATCGACGAACTGACGACGAACCAGGTGACCCGGGCCCTTCGGAGCAACCATACCGACGGTGATGTTGTCAGCCGGCTTGATGAGGTCGAAGTGGATGTTCAGACCGTGGCCGAAGAACAGCGCGTCGCCGTCCTTCAGGTTCGGCTCGATGTCCTCGCTGTAAACCTTTGCCTGGGTGGTGTCCGGAACCAGCACCATAATGACGTCTGCCCATGCAGCGGCATCTGCGTTGGACTTAACCTCGAAGCCAGCTTCCTGAGCCTTCACAGCGGACTTGGAGCCTTCACGCAGACCGATAACAACCTCGACACCGGACTCGCGCAGGTTCTGAGCGTGAGCGTGGCCCTGGGAACCGTAGCCCAGGATGGCAACCTTACGTCCCTGGATGATGGACAGATCAGCATCGTCGTCGTACAGCAGTTCAATAGCCATTAAAGTTAGCCTCTTTTCGAATCGGATTCGTTAAAAATCTTAGCGTTTAGTTGTTAGCGGGCCTGGAGCATCGGCTTCGGCCCACGTGCCATTGCGACGGTACCGGACTGAATGAGCTCACGGATACCAAACGGCTCGAGGACCTCCAGCAGGGCTACAAGCTTCGAGCGCTCACCCGTCGCCTCAATGATGACAGACTCTTGAGAAACGTCCACCACACGGGCACGGAAGAGATTGGCGGCATCGACTACCTGCGGACGATTGGTGTTGTCGCAGGAAACCTTCACCATCAGCAGTCCGCGCGACACCATGGTCTCTGGGGGCTGGCGGACCACTTTCAGCACGGGCACCAGCTTGTTCAGCTGCTTAGTAATCTGTTCGATCGGCAGCGTCTCCGTCTCAACCACGACGGTGATGCGGTTGACTCCCTCGGTCTCAGTTTCACCCGAGGTAATCGACTGGATGCTGAAACCTCGGCGGGTGAACATGCCCGCAATGCGGACCAGAATACCCGGCTCATCGAGGGTCAACACGGATAGAGTGTGCAGTTCAGCCATTTTGGGACTCACTTCCTGTTGCTTCGGATCCCGATTAGCGGGTCTTCATGGACGGGTGGTTAGCGTCGGGCTGCTTCGCGGCGTCCTCGGAGTTGTCCACAACAGTGCCGTGGATGTCAGCCGGGGCCTCAGCTGCTGAATTCTCATCGTTGAACAGCGGGCGCAGACCGCGGGCGTATTCGACCTCATCATTGGACTTGCCAGCTGCCACCATCGGCCACACCTGAGCATCCTCACCGACAATGAAGTCAATAACCACCGGTCGGTCATTAATCTCGCGTGCCTTCTTAATCGCCGCCGCGACATCTTCCTTCTTGGTCACGCGGATCGCCACGCAGCCAAGCCCCTCGGAGAGCTGGACGAAGTCCGGCAGGTAGGAGTTGTCCTCCGGGCGCAGCTTGGTGTTGGAGTAGCGCTGATCGTAGAACAGCGTCTGCCACTGACGAACCATGCCCAGATTACCGTTGTTAATCAAGGCAACCTTGATGGGAAAACCTTCCATTGCACAGGTGGTCAGCTCTTGATTGGTCATCTGGAAGCAACCATCACCGTCGATGGCCCAGACTTCCTTTTCTGGAGCAGCCGCCTTGGCACCCATCGCAGCCGGGATTGAGTAGCCCATCGTGCCGGCACCACCGGAGTTAAGCCAGGTGCGCGGGTTCTCGTACTGGACGAACTGCGCTGCCCACATCTGGTGCTGGCCGACGCCAGCGGCATAGATGGCCTCTGGACCAACGATGTCGGACAGAGTCTGAATTACAAACTGCGGAGCGATTGCACCATCAGCGGGCTCTTCCCACCCGAGGGGGAACTCGTCGCGGAGACCGTCGAGAAGCTTCAGCCAGTCGGCAATCTGCGGGCGACTAAGACCGAGCTTGGTGTAGGACTCGCTAAGTGCGGCAAGGACCTCGCGGGCATCGCCGACGATGGGAACATCAACTTCGCGGAGCTTGCCAATCTCTGCCGGGTCAATGTCGGCGTGGATTACCTTCGCGTTCGGCGCGAAGGAATTCAGATCACCGGTAACACGGTCGTCGAAACGCGCGCCAATAGTGATGAGCAGGTCGGACTTCTGCAGAGCAGCGACGGCTGACACCTTGCCGTGCATGCCCGGCATACCCATGTGCAGCGGGTGCGAGTCCGGGAATGCGCCGCGAGCCATCAGCGTGGTCACGACCGGAACCCCAGTCTGCTCGGCGAACTCGACCAGCTCCTTGGAAGCATCGGCCTTAATGACGCCACCACCGATGTAGAGCACCGGACGCTTTGCCGCAGCAATCATCTCAGCGGCTTCGTCGATCTGTCGCTGGTGCGGGGTTGTCACCGGACGGTAACCCGGCAGGTTGATCTCCGGTGGCCAGGTGAAGTCGATCATCGTGTTCTGGAGGTCCTTCGGGACATCGACCAGAACCGGACCTGGACGACCAGAAGAAGCCAGGTGGAATGCCTCAGCGAGCGCGCGCGGGATGTCCTCAGCTTCGGTGACCATGAAGTTGTGCTTCGTAATCGGCATGGTCACACCGCGGATGTCAGCCTCCTGGAAAGCGTCAGTACCCAGCAGCGGGCGACCGACCTGACCAGTGATAGCGACAACCGGAACGGAGTCCATCTGAGCATCCGCGAGCGGGGTCACCAGGTTAGTAGCACCCGGGCCGGAAGTCGCGATACAGACACCAACCTTGCCGGAAACCTGCGCGTAACCAGTGGCAGCGTGGCCAGCTCCCTGCTCGTGGCGCACCAGGACGTGACGAAGCTTCTCCGAGTCATAAATCGGATCGTAGAGCGGAAGCACTGCACCACCGGGAATACCGAAGGCTACCTCGACACCAAGCTCTTCAAGGGATCGGACAATGGCTTGTGCACCAGAAATTCGCTCGGGGGCGCTGGTGCGCGCCTTAGCCGCGAATTGGGCGGGCGATGGGGTGTGCTGCTCGTGCGCGTTCACGATTTCGCTCCTGGATCATGGTGGGCAACTACTCAACACACATTCACGCAAAGAAGCTACGAATGTGGCGTTGGCTACAACCCTAACGTCCACATAGTGAGAAGTCAATCCCGTCAATTGGACACGCCATCCGTATCACACCCCGAGCACCCACCCGATTCCAACGAGAACCCCGCCCCAACTTTGGGAATCACTCTACCCAGAAACTCTCCGACCACGACCCCGGGGACACCCAAGCCTGCACACCCGAGCCCTACACGCCCAAGCCCCGCAAGCCCCAAGTCCAAAGCTCGTCTTTATGCATAATTCTTTACCTTTAAACTCAGCGCATATTAAGGCGAACGACCTACGGTGGATGGCATGGAATTCTTGCAATACATGTTGTTACGGACATGGCAATGGGTGGCCAATAACGGCCTTGCCATCGCATGTCTGGCCATTCTGCTAATTCTTGTTCCCCGCATCCGACGTTTCGTTCTGGCAATTGCGGACGGAAACATCTCCTCTTCAGAGGAGCAGTCCAAGGGACGGCGCGCACTGATTGGCGCTGTGGTTTACATCGTCGAAGTCATTGCATACTTCGTCTTAATCATCGCGATTCTGTCGAAATTCGGAATCTCACTGACCGCCGCCGCTATCCCCGCGACGGTTGTTTCCGCCGCTGTTGGTTTTGGCGCACAGGGAGTCATCGCCGACTTCCTTGGCGGATTGTTCATCATCGCCGAGAAGCAGTACGGCATTGGCGACTGGGTTGAGTTCCATGCCCCTTCGGGCACCGTGCAGGGTGACGTGGTCAATATGACATTGCGCGCCACCACCATCCGCACCCTCAACGGCGAGGAAATTATCGTGCCGAACTCCGAGGCACGCATGTGTATCAACTACTCCTCACAGTGGTCCCGTGCTGTTGTTGAAGTTCCCGTACCGATGACCGCCGGTGGCTCCATTAAGGACCTGGAAGAGCGCACTGTCGCCGCCGCCAAGAGTGCCATCGCACTGGACTCCGTCAAGGATGCAGTTCTCTCCGAGATCAAGCTGCAGTCCTCCACGGAGCTCAATCCGCCGACGGTTATGGGCCTGCCGTGGACCGTCACTATGCGCTTGATTGTCGACTGCAAACCGGGCGACCAATGGCTGATCGAGCGCGCCATCCGCGCCGCAGTCATCGACACTTGGTGGGATGACTACGGCGAGCGCGCCCAACAGACCCCGTTTGCTCCCGCCGAAGAAATCACCGGTCATGTCCGCGATGTCACGATGATCGAACAGCTTAGGCAGGCCGATGCTAAGCAAGAGAAGAAACAACAGCTTGACGACGGCGACAGCGCTCCAACCGAAGTTGTCGAAGCGGTAGCGGACACTACTGCCCAGCCGGATACCGCAGAAACCAAACTGATGGAAACTCAGACCGTCGATAAGCAAGACGGGAACGAGCGATCCGACCTGCCGCATGCGGGTGCTGACCTCGATGATGCTCGACGCGAGCAGGAGGACAGCGGAAGCAACAACGCCATCCGCAAGCTGGTTAGCCACCCTGACTGGAAGACGCTCACGACGCGCCAGAAGATCCGGCGAATCCTCTCTGCAGGTGGACGTGCTCGCGTTTCGACAATCATGCTCTTGGCAACCCTAATTGTCCTCGGCGTTTTGAATCTCATGACGGTCGAGACCGAGGGCGGTCCGTCCGGATGGTTGGCACCGAGCAGGTGGAGCGATCGGGTAACGACGCAGGAAGAGGACCCGGAAAAGTCGTCAGCTCCGCAGTCATCGAACCAGCCGACTAGCACTACACAGAGTGTGCAGCCCACCGAGACTTCGCAGCAGACTCAGACGCCACAGAATCAGCCGTCCGAGACTTCACAGCAGCCTCAGAGCACGCAGAACCGCGCACCTTCGACCGCCACCTCCACCGAGCCGGACTCTGACCAGAGCAACACCGACAACGAGAGCTCTGGCGGATCACAGTCGACAGACTCCACTAACAACACGGAACCGAACTCCGCTGATACGCAATAACGCGCAACCGCCCACCGTGCATTGGCGAATCCGAACTACCCGCTACAATCAAAGGCCATGACTGACTCGACTCCACAGCCAAAAATTGCGACGCAGCGATTTCGCCCACAGAAGACGCATCTGTTCATCGTTGCGTTCATGCTCGTGCTGTGTGTAATTGCCACCGGTTTTGCCCCGTGGCTGGCCGTTACCTTCCTGGCACCGTTGATTTATACGCTTTGGATTTTCCGAGTACGCACCACTGTGGGACCACGCGGTATCACCGCGGTGTACCTATTGGCCAAGCGCCGCTCGGTGCCCTGGAGCGAATTTGCGGGCATCTTCTTCAACAAGGGCGGTCGCGCCTTTGCAGTGACCAAGTCCGATGAGCGCATCGCCCTGCCGGCCATCTCTTTTAATTCGCTACCGGAGTTGAAGGAAGCCACCGGCGGTCTGATTCCAGATCCGATTGCTTCGGCTCGCATGGCGGAAAATGACAAGGTCGAGGTTTTCGACCGCGATGGCTACTCGGTAATGAAGAAGGTCAGTGAGGTTGAGGCCGATGCCAAGGCTAAAAGCACTAAGGCCAAAGGTGCCAAGCCTAAAGGTGACACCACTGCCGAGTAACATATAAGCAGTCCACAAAGCCCCTAAATCTCATTATGCGGACACCAGTGACCACGAAATGAGACATTAGGGGCTTTTTGTGATTAATATGGATAATTAATTACCTTGCACCCTATCTAGGAAGGGCAGCCCCCATGATTCCCCTTCGCTCTAAAGTCACCACTGCCGGCCGTAATGCTGCAGGTGCGCGTTCCCTATGGCGCGCAACTGGCATGACCGATAGCGACTTCGGCAAGCCGATTATCGCAATTGCAAACTCTTACACTCAGTTCGTTCCGGGGCACGTGCACCTGAAGGACGTTGGCGACATCGTCGCAGAAGCTGTGACCGCAGCAGGCGGTGTCCCCCGTGAGTTCAGCACCATTGCTGTCGATGACGGAATTGCGATGGGGCACGACGGCATGCTCTACTCGTTGCCGTCCCGTGAGATTATTGCTGACTCTGTGGAGTACATGGTCAACGCTCACACCGCTGACGCATTGGTCTGTATTTCCAACTGTGACAAGATCACGCCGGGCATGCTCAATGCGGCTCTGCGTCTGAATATCCCGGTGGTCTTCGTTTCCGGCGGGCCGATGGAATCGGGATCTTCGGTTGTTATCGATGGCGTCGTCAAGCCCGGCTCTGACCTCATCTCGGCTATTTCTGCATCCGCGAACGACAAGGTCGATGACAAGAATCTACTCGACATCGAGCGCTCGGCGTGCCCGACCTGCGGATCGTGCTCGGGTATGTTCACCGCAAACTCGATGAACTGCCTGACCGAGGCCCTCGGCCTGTCCCTGCCGGGCAACGGTTCTACCTTGGCGACTCAGCAGGCCCGTCGCGATTTGTTCACCCGCGCCGGTGAACTGATTGTGGACCTGGCGAAGAGCTACTACCACGATGGTGACGAGTCCGTGCTGCCGCGCAACATCGCCAACCGCGATGCCTTTGTCAACGCAATGACGCTCGACGTTGCCATGGGCGGTTCCACCAATACCGTGCTGCACATTCTCGCTGCCGCACAGGAGGGCGAGATCGACTTCGAGCTCTCTGACATCGACGCCATTTCCCGCCGCGTGCCTTGTCTGTCCAAGGTGGCACCGAACTCGGACTACTACATGGAGGACGTCCACCGCGCCGGCGGTATTCCAGCCATCCTCGGCGAACTGCGCCGCGCGGGCCTGCTGCAAATGAATGTCCGCTCCGTTCACTCCCCATCTCTGGAGGAGCACCTGGACAACTGGGATATCCGCGGCGGCAAGGCCACTGACGAAGCGATTGAACTGTTCCACGCAGCCCCTGGCGGTGTCCGCACCACCGAGCCGTTCTCCACTTCCAATCGCTGGGAGAGCCTGGATACGGACTCCGTAAATGGCTGCATCCGCGACTTCGACCACGCCTACACGAAGGAAGGCGGTCTGTGTGTCCTGCGCGGCAACATCGCCGAGGACGGCGCTGTCCTGAAGACCGCGGGTATCGGCGAGGATCAGTTCCACTTCGAAGGCACCGCTCGTGTCGTAGAGAGCCAGGAAGAGGCTGTCTCGGTCATCTTGAACCGCACCTTGCAGCCGGGCGAAGTTCTCTTTGTCATCTACGAGGGTCCTTCCGGCGGCCCGGGCATGCAGGAGATGCTGCACCCGACCGCATTCATCAAGGGCGCTGGCCTGGGTAAGGTCTGTGCACTGGTCACCGATGGTCGCTTCTCCGGCGGTTCCTCCGGACTGTCTATCGGCCACGTTTCCCCGGAGGCCGCTGCCGGCGGTGCAATCGGTCTCGTCCGCAACGGCGACCCGGTGTACATCGATGTCGCTGAACGACGCCTCGAGATTCAGGTGTCCGACGAGGAGCTGGCCGCTCGCCGCGATGAGGAGCTCAAGCGCGACAAGCCGTTTACACCGCACAAGCCGCGTCCGCGCAAGGTGTCCAAGGCGCTGCGCGCATACGCCAAGATGGCGTCCAGTGCGGATAAGGGCGCGGTTCGCATTGTCGACTAGCTAGATCAAACCCGCTTAAAGGCCTGTGCTTACCGCACGGGCCTTTGGCGTTTCTAGGGTAGCTTTGCGCCCAGTCTTCCGCGTGGGCTTCACCAAATCCCGGCACTCGACGTCGGCAATCCCCTCAGCGACGTCCTCGGTGTGTGCATTTTTGCCACCCTCGGTAATGGCCGCCATTACATATCCGGGGCCAAAAACAACGGAAGAGTGCCACGAACGCCGGTTGGACCAGCCCATCTTCGCGCCTTCAGAACCGGGCAGGCCGGCAAGACCAAAATTCTGTCGATAGCCATCGGCAGCAATCGGCGACCAGTGTCGCATCGCCTCAAGCACCTCAGAATTAGGATGCTTCAGACGGAGCTGGGAAATAAAAGACACCACATCTTCCGCGGTGGTCCTCGATACTCCCCACTTTTCTCCGCCGGAGGTGTTGAACAGGCCGTACTCGGTCGCAACGGAATCGACCGATTCCGGGTACTTCCGGTAGAAGTCGGCTGCCAAATCGTCGTCGGAGCGCGAAATCATCTTTTCGACGCGCTCGGCATCGTCGGCAGTGCCGTGTTCGAGCACATACTGACCGATATACAACTTAATCAGGGATAGCGCCGGCAGCGGGCGTTGCGATGCCTGGCTGCTGTACCCCACGCCCACCGGTTCGTAGCTCACCGCCATTTGCGTGCGTGGGTCAACCTCAATCAACCCTTCGGCGTTGAGGTCCATGCGTGGCAGACTCACCTGATGTGTCGCCCAGACGCTTGCCGACGAGACGGAGGCTGCAACCTCACTGTGCTCGTCGGCAGCAGCTGTCGACGGTGAGTGGATCGACGTTGTCGCGCCTATCGAAGACATGAAAAAGACCACCGCGAGGGTGGTCTTTAGTGCGTGTCTCGACTTTGGCATAGGGGGCATTGTACCCCGGCCCTAACCGAGAACCTAGTTTAGGTCGCTCGACTGTTTGTGTAGCCGCGAGCCGCCTTAGCCAACAAACGGCAGCGTGCCGGTCGTCAGCCACCACAGGCCAATTGCTGCGGCGATGGACAGAATTCCGAAGATCCACGACGATGCCAGTGGTCGACGAGCCCAGCCGCGTCCGAAGTCGATGCCGATGCGGCCTGGGCCGGTGAACTGCAAGCCAAGCGCCATGGCGGTCATCAACAGCTGTAGTTGGAGGTTACTGGAGTCCTGGCCAACGATATTCACACCATTGGCAGAGGTAGCCACATCAAACATGCTGAGGTAGGCGGACAATGCCAGCGCCAACGCCGCGGCCAGCGGTGTCGCGAGACCCAAGATAAGCAGGGCACCCGCGATAAGCTGAACCGTTGGGATGGCAGTGGCCATTACAGGGCCGAGAGCAAAGTTGTTCTGGCTAAACTGTGTCTCCAGCGCAGTGGTGCCACCGGAGTTGCCCCAGCCGAGCAGCGTTGTCAGACCATGGACCAGCAGTAGCGCACCCAATCCAAGACGCAGCAGCAGAAGGCCGAAATCGGTGGTGCCGCGACGGTGCTCCGGTTCGTTGTCGTCGTAAAAGTCCGTGTCTTCATCGTCGTCAGCAGCGGCGGTAGTCGTAGCAGCAGTTGCCCCGGCGGCCCCTACGCCTGCTCCTGCAACACCAGCGGCACCAGCGGCACCAGCGGTATCGCGAGAGGCAGCCGGTTCAGCGAAATCCGATTCAT
Organism: Corynebacterium sp. 045007; assembly: GCF_040743205.1. Classification (NCBI taxonomy): domain Bacteria; kingdom Bacillati; phylum Actinomycetota; class Actinomycetes; order Mycobacteriales; family Corynebacteriaceae; genus Corynebacterium; species Corynebacterium sp. 045007. The sequence continues at coordinate 65,355 of NZ_JBFLKW010000008.1, read as the reverse complement.
CGAAATACTGAGTCTCAGCTGCGGAATTGCGTGAAGAGTCATAGGTCGGCTCTGCCTCATCGTCGAATGCTGGCTGTGCTTCCGACTTATTTGCAGTAGCTCCCGCTGCGGACGCTCCTGCCGCTTCAGAAGCCGAGAAGGCTTGCGTCGGCTGGCTGAAATCCTCGTCTGAATCAACGCGCTCACTACGAGCCGGCTGCTCAAAGATTTCGGTCGCCTCCGGCTCCGGGGCTACCTCCGACTCTTTATCGGCCGCGGGTGCCAATTCAGCTTCGGCCTGTTCATCCCGCGGCGAAGGCTTACCGGCAGGGCTAATCACCTGAGGTGCCGTGCGGCCTGCAGCGGCGTAGGCGTCGTAGCGCTTCTTCGGGGCTTCCTGAGCTTCAGGCTCCGGCTCGGGGCTCGGCTCGACCTCTGTCTCTGCCGCTGTCTCTGATGCAGCGGCGGATTCCGGCGGTAGGTTTTCTTGGTCTACCTCCGCCTCCGGCTCCTCATCTACGCGCTTTTCCGGCACACCCGGAAAAATCTGCGTTGCGGTGTTGTCGCTGTCATCGCGGTTGGTTTCTTCGTTCATTGGCTCAGCGAGCTTGCGGTAGGTCGGGACGTCGAGATCGTCATCGAATCCGTCCTCCACATTCTCGAGGGCGCGGTCGTTCGGGTACTTCTCTGAGTCGCTCACATCGTCCACATTAAAACTACTGCCTCACTTTTGGTCGCAGGCGTGGCCGGGAAACGAGGCTGTATTGTGTATGCCTATGGGATTCCACCTCGTCCACACCAGCAGTGCACAGGCTCGCGCTCGCGGGCGGCATCGTCGTGCTGCACTCGCTGCTGGTGTTGTCGGGATGGTCTCTCTTTCCGGCTGCATGAGTGCCTCGAGCGCGCTTGAGTTGCCGTTTACTGAAGACAAGTCAGAACCGACAGGCATTGCCATGCCGAAGTTTTCCTCCCCTGATTTGCCCTCTACCCCGGTCCCGACCACGGAAAGCAAAGCCAAAGACAAAGGTCCCTGCGACCTCGACGATGTCACTCTCGCGGCCTGCCTACCGCTTACCACCGCGCTAGCCTCAACCGGCCCTGGGGAGGCTCTCGTCGCCACCGACGACGGTGCGCTCACCGTTGTCGCACCGGGTAAGAGACCGCGTGAGGTCGCACGGTTGGGCGCCCCTGCAAAACAGTTGCTGCCCAGTCCCTCGGTTGAAGAGGACCGCCAGGTCTTTGTTTTGCGTGACGACGACACCATCGCGCGCGTCACCCTCGTGGAGGGCGGCACCGCTGATGTGCGCGAACTTCCGGACCTCAGCGAGCCCGGCATTCTCGGAATCTATTTTGACCGAACTTCGGACACCCTGTCCCCGCGCAAATTGCTCGTGGGAGATCCAGGCATTGAGTTTCAGCAGTTCTGCCATGGTCCGGACGGAATGCCGCCGTTGGCAACCGCCATTCTCGACGGCACCCCACAGCTGGTTCAGCTCACCGGCCCTGTGATTAATCCCCTCGGCGGTGTGGACCTGAACGATTCCATCGGTGGATGCGCAGTGATGGGTGACCGCGTGGTCATTGCCATCCCAGACGCGCAGAAGGTCATCTCCATGCCGGTGGGTCCGAAGTCAAGTGGGCCCGACGCGGCGTGGGAGGTCAAGGGTTCCCCTGAAGTGCTTGTCGACGGCGACTTCGGCCACATCTCGTATGTAGCGGCTGTCGCAGCAAATCAGGGTATTGAAGTTTGGGGTGCCACGACCAACAAAACCGCCGGGGCACAACCGTCGGAGTCCGACGAGCGCGTCGTCAGACTGCCGAGCGATGGTGCCGCCGGCGGTTCCCCGGATTAGCTTTCAGGGAGGCTAGCTCAGCTTCTTCGCAATCAGCTGGTTGACCTGAGCCGGGTCTGCCTTGCCGCGGGTGGCCTTCATGACCTGCCCCACGATGGCACCGACGACCTTCTTGTTGCCAGCTCGGTACTTCTCGACGATGTCCGGGTTAGCAGCCAGTGCATCGTCGACGGCCTTCTCAATAGCACCGTCGTCGCGAACGACCTCCAGGCCACGGGCAGCAACGACCTCATCAACATCGCCCTCGCCTGCGAGCACGCCGTCAACGGCCTTACGGGCCAGCTTGTTGGTCAGCTTGCCCTCTTCAATCAGTGCAATCACGCGGGCGACCTGTGCCGGAGTAATTGCGAGCCCAGCCAGCTCCACGCCTGCCTCGTTGGCCTTCTGCGCCAAGTAGGCGACCCACCAGGAACGAGCCTCAGCTGGGCCGGCACCGGCTTCGACGGTGTCGACAATCAGGTCGAGTGCGCCGGCGTTAACCAGGTCGCGCATTTCCTCGTCCTTCAGACCCCACTCTTCCTGGATGCGAGCGCGGCGAACCCACGGCAGCTCCGGCAGAGTTGCGCGGATTTCCTCCACCCACTCACGCGGAGCGATAACCGGTGGCAAATCCGGGTCGTTGAAGTAGCGGTAGTCCGACTGCGACTCCTTCGGGCGGCCCTTAGAAGTCGTACCGTCGGTCTCCTGGTAGTGGCGTGTTTCCTGAACGATCTCCTCGCCATTGGTAATCGCAGCAGCCTGGCGCTGCATCTCGTAGCGAACAGCCTGTTCAACCGACTTCAGGGAGTTGATGTTCTTAGTCTCGGTACGAGTACCGAACTCCTCCTGGCCAATTGGGCGCAGGGAAACGTTGGAGTCCACACGCATCGAGCCCTGGTCCATGCGGGCATCGGAGACACCGAGGGACTTCACCAGGTCACGCAGTGCAGAAACGTACGCACGAGCAACCTCTGGGGCTCGCTCCCCTGCACCGAGAATCGGCTTAGTCACAATCTCGATCAGCGGAATACCTGCGCGGTTGCAGTCCACCAGCGAACGCGTGGCGCCGTGAATACGACCATCGGCACCGCCCAGGTGCGTCAGCTTGCCGGTGTCTTCTTCCATGTGAGCGCGCTCGATTTCGACACGGAACTCCGTGCCGTCGTCAAGCTGAACGTCAAGATATCCGTCGTAGGCGATTGGCTCGTCGTACTGCGAAATCTGGTAGTTCTTCGGCTGGTCCGGGTAGAAGTAATTCTTGCGCGCGAAGCGGGAGGACTCAGCAATCTCGCAGTTCAGCGCCAGGCCAATCTTGATGGCCCACTCAACGCCCTGACGGTTAACCACGGGCAGCGCGCCCGGCAGGCCGAGGCTGCAGGGATCGACGTTGCTATTCGGCTCGGCACCAAAGTTGGCCGAGGAGGAGGAGAACATCTTGGTATTCGTCGAGAGCTCGACGTGAACCTCCATGCCCATTACCGGGTCAAAACGTTCGAGGACCTCATCAAAGTCCATCAAGTCATCAGCGTATGCAGCGGTCATGTTTGTAGAGTCTACTAGCGATGGCCCCGCGTGCGTGCCCTAGGGTATAAGTCGTGCCCGGAGTTAACGAACACCCACCGATTCCACCGACGTCAGCACGCGATACGCCAACGTTCCGCGACGCCGCTGACCGCCACCGCGCAGGCGCTACTTTCGACAACGACCTGCAGGAAAGCGCCGACGGCGCCTCGGGCTACCACCGCGTGCGTCCCGGATATCCTCCAGCGGTCATCGATACGTTGACCCGCCTTGCACCGCGCCCACAGGTAGTCGCCGATATCGGCGCCGGCACTGGAAAACTCACCGCCTCGCTTGCCGACGTCTACCGCGATGCCACCCTGCTGGCACTCGATCCCTCCACCGCGATGCGGCAAGCTCTGATGCACAATGTGCCAGCGGCGGAATGCCTGAACGGTACTGCGGAGCGCATGAGACTGGAGTCCGACAGCGTCGATGTAGCAACATGTGCGCAGACGTGGCACTGGGTGGACCCGACAGCTGCAAGTAAAGAACTCGCTCGGGTGTTACGTGCGGATGGCGTGGCTATGTTGGTCTGGAACACCTTGGATGTCTCCGTACCGTGGGTGCATCGGCTCAGCCGCATCATGCACGCCGGCGACGTGTTGCGCCCCGGCTTCTACCCCGAGGTTGGTCCAGAGTTGGAGTTAGTCGATGAGGTACGCCTGGCCTGGGAACAGACTCTGACTATCGAGGACATCGTGTTGCTGGCACGGACACGTTCCTACTGGCTTCGTTCCAAGCCCGCCACACGCGCCAAGGTGGAGGCGAACTTGCACTGGTATCTCCACGAACACTTGGGGCACACATACGAAGAAGGCATCGCCCTTCCCTACCGGTGCGATGCCTTCTATTTTCGAGCTGCCTAAATCTTCAAGTTGCCTAGTCGCGCTAGTTAATTTTCTTTCTTCGACTTAGGGTGAGCCACGCGCTTGAATGCATTCTTAGTCTGTCCTGCCAATTTCTTCGGAGCGGTGTCTACGGCCTCGCCTGGGAAGGAGTTCTTCGCAGTCTCGCGAGGATTGTCCGCGTCAGAGGCCTCTTCAATTTCGGAGAGCTTCTCCAGCCGCTCATTGTCCTTTTCTACGATGCGCTCGGCGTCATCCTCAGTGAAGTCCACGTTATCGTCGCTGACCAATTCCTCGACGATGTCATCGCGAACGCTTTCCTGAAGGTCGACGTTGGAAATGTTGGAGTTAGCCAAAGCTCGATCGAGCTTCTTCTGATCCGCGGTGGTGAACTTTTTGTTCGGATGCATCTTCCGGCGAGCGAGCTTGCGGATACGGCCGCGGCGCTTCGACTCCTCCATCAGCTTGTTACGTCCAGTCAAGTACGCACCACACAGAACAACGATGAGAGCAATACCGACGTATCCAAGGGCCGGGTAGATGGAGCCGACCAAAGCCTTGAACCCGAAGAAACTCAGGCCAAAACCAATCAGCACGGTCACGATAAACACCAAGCGGAAGCGGTGCGGAGTATTGCGCGTCAGGCGGCGGCCCAGCGCGTAGAACATGCCAATGGCCGTGTTGAAAATCATGGCGTAGATGATGATCGCCATCACGGTACCCAGGACCGGGTGGATTTCATTGACGATTGCCAGAGTCGGCATATCCTCATGGCCAACGTCCTTGACCTTGAAGAAGAGGGCAAAGGTCACCAGGGTCAGCAGACCTGCGTAGATGCTGCCGCCCATGAGACCACCGATGCCAGCTTCGCGCGGGTTCAGGTAGCTACCGCCGATGACGATGGACATCGACACGGCCACCATCACGCAGAAACCAACATAGTTCAGGGCAGAAATAGACCAGTGCGGCAGCGATGTCGACAGTTCATTGGTGTACTGCGCAGCCTCCGACATCGACGTGTCGGTGGTGAACAGAGTGTAGATACCGGCACCAAGCAAGAACACGATGATGAACGGAGTGATCATGCCAATCACGCGGCTGACCTTGTCGGCATCCAGCATGCCGACACCCAATGTCAGGGCAACCATGATGACGGCACCAATCCACACCTCAAGTCCGAACTGCTGGTTCAAGTTCGCACCGGCACCGGCGAACATGACGAAGCCGGTACAGAACAGCGTGATCATCACGGCGATATCCAAAATCTTCGAAACCCAATTGCGGGTGATTACGTCGAAGACCTCGGAGTGTTCGTCAGCCTGCAAATAGCTGGCAATTGACAGTACCGCCAGACCACTGGCAATCATCACGACGGAGGCAAGTATCACACCCCACAGTCCGTTGGTGCCGAATGCCACGAAGTACTGCATCATTTCCTGGCCGGAGGCGAATCCGGCACCGACAGTTAGGCCGACAAAGGCCATTGCAATTGTTGTGGCTCTTTTCCACATAGCGAGAAAATCCTAAATATTCTTCTATTTTTCAAAAAAACTGGAACCCTATAAAACATACTGCCCGGGCTGGTGATTGAAACACCAACCCGGGCCGTACGCCTATTTCGTTATGAAGATGTGCCGAAATGTTTAGCAAAGCGTGCTTAACCAACGCATTTAGCCAAACAGCGCAGCAGCTGCGCGGTAACGCCCCTCAGGTACAACCTTCAACTCTGAGACCGCATCATCGATGTCGATACGCTGAATGTCCTCGCCGTGGAGAGCAACAATCTTGCCGAAATCGCCCTCGTGGACCGCACGGGTCGCGTGGATACCGTAGCGGGTAGCCAGTACGCGGTCGTACGCAGTAGGCGTACCGCCACGCTGAATGTGGCCAAGCACCGTGGTGCGCACGTCGTACCCGGTGCGCTTCTTAATCTCCGCACCAATAACCTGACCAATGCCGTTGAAGGTTTGGTGGCCGAACTGGTCGACACCGCCCTCTTCGTAATCCATGGTGCCCGGCTTCGGGGTGGCGCCCTCGGCGACGACGATGATGCCGTACTTCTCGCCCATCTGGAAACGGCGTTCCATCGACTTCACAATCTCATTGATGTCGAATGGCTTTTCCGGAATGACAATGTGGTGAGCACCACCGGCCATACCCGCATGCAATGCAATCCAGCCCACGTGTCGGCCCATGACCTCAACAATCATGACGCGCTGGTGGGATTCCGCGGTGGTGTGCAAACGGTCAACCGCGTCGGTGGCAACGGCCACTGCAGTGTCGAAACCGAAGGTGTAGTCCGTACCGTTGACGTCATTATCAATGGTCTTCGGAACACCGACGACCGGCACCCCGTTGTCCGAAAGCCACTTGCCGGCCTTCAGCGTGCCTTCGCCACCGATTGGAATCAGGGCATCGATGCCCGCATCAGCGAGGTTTTCCTTGATGCGGTCGAGGTTGGACATGAGAATGTCCGGGTGCACGCGGCCGGTGCCCAGCATCGTGCCGCCACGCAGCAGCATGCGGTCAATCCGCTCGTCGTCGTAAAGCTGAACCCTACGGTCTTCCATAAGACCAATCCAACCGTCCTCAAAGCCGACAACGGTTGAGCCGTACTCACTCGAGCTGGTACGGACAATTGCACGGATAACGGCATTCAGACCGGGACAATCTCCACCGGAGGTAAGGGTCGCAATTCGCATGATGCCCACCTTAGTCGCGTTAGTCAGATCGTGCTTGACAGCCTTGGTCAAAACTACTTCTGCAGGTACTCTTGCCCCGGCAGCTCGGATGGCAGCTCCATCTTCGTCGTCACCTCCGACGCCGGCAGAAGACCATATTCTTCGAGTGCCTTGCGCACGTACTCGGCGGCATCGATATTCAGCGGAGACTCCGTCCACAATGCAATCGGCAGGTTAATAAAGCGATTTTCCTTGACCGCCTCTAGATCCTTCGTTGCCGGATTCGTGCGCAAAACCTTGATCTTCTCTTCGAAGGTCTGACCTGGGTAGTCCACCAGCGCAATGAAGTCGGGTTCCGTTTCCGCGACATGTTCCCAGGACATCGTGGTCCAGGTGTCCTTAATAGATTCGGCTGCATTCGTCGCACCGGCCTTTTCCAGGATGCCCTGCGGTGCACCAAAAGAACCCGAGGTAAACGGCGCTTCACCGGCAGAGTCAAAGAGGAAGCCCACCGGCTTCTTGTCGCCCTTCGGCGCGGCATCCAGGGCTTGCAGACGGTTATCAATATCTGCAATAACCTTGTCGCCCTCACCGTCGTGTCCGGTCAAAGTAGCGATGTTCTTCAAATCGATTTTGACGGCTTCCCACGGGTCCACCAGACCACGAGTGTGCCCCGGGTCGCCACTGCCTTCCTTGCCCGCCGAGGCTGCGTCACCAGTGCGGCAAGATTCCGTCAGGGTGTAGGCACCGATACCGTGCTCGGAAAGCGATTCCGGGGTAATACCCTTATCCTCGCTAAATCCATAGCCCCAGCCCGCCAGCATCAGATCCGGATCGGCCGCAATAACCTGCTCCAGATTCGGGTATTCCTTCGCAACTTCTGGCTTCTGCGCAATTTCATCGCCGTAAGCTGCGGTCAACACCGGCAGGTGCGAGGCCATAGAGCTCACTGCAGTGATCTCATCCGCGGCCCCCACAGCTAGCGCCAGCGAGGCGATATTACCGTCGTTGATGAGCAGCTTTTTAGCTACACCCGGGTAGCTGACTTCTTCACCGCAGTTGGTGAGGGTAAGGCCTGACGACGAAGCCTGCGTTCCCTCATCAGAGCCACAGGCGGCGGCTCCGAATACCAGTGCAGCCACTGCGGTACCAGCTGCTGAGGCACGCAGGGGACGTCGGAAAGCATGTGCGTTATTCAAGGGAGTACTCCTAGTTGATGGTGGCAGCATCCAGCTCGCTATCGATTGCGAGATGACGGCGGCCAGAGGGAGAATTGAGCTGACAGGATTCAACCTGAAAGATTTTGGCGACGAAGTCGCGGGTCAGCACGTCTACGGGGATGCCGTCGGCCGCGATACCGCCGTCCGCGACCACGATGACGCGGTCGAAGTGGTTCATCACCAGGTCCAAGTCGTGGATGGCGGCAATGACACACGCTCCGCTGGAGCGGGCCAGCCGGAGGACGGATTGTTGATGGCGCACGTCGAGGTGGTTGGTGGGCTCGTCGAGAAGCATAATCGGCGAGTCCTGGGCGATGGCGCGCGCCAAACATACGCGACGACGTTGCCCGCCCGAGAGCTGCCCACACAGGCGTTGCGCGACTGTTTCCAGACCTACGAGCGCCAGCGCACGGTCGACGTGGGAGTTGTCCTCGGCAGTGTTGCCACCCAAAAGGCGCTGGTAGGGCAACCGACCGAGGGAGACAAAGTCGCGCACGCGCATTTCGGCGGGTGGGACCTCGTTTTGTGCGACGAAAGCGAGATCACGAGCGCGGTGCTTCGAGCTGATTGAACTCATCGATGTGCCGTTAATCTCGACCTCGCCCGCGGCCGGTTTCGTGATTCCGCCGAGCGCACGCAGCAACGTGGATTTGCCCGCGCCGTTAACACCGATGATGGCGGTCATGGGCTCCGCGCCGAAGCTGAGGTTGACTCCGCTGACGATGGTGCGTCCGGCGATGTCACAGCGCACATCTTTCGCGGAGAGGACAGATTTTTGTGGGGCGCTCATTTACTCGGCACCTCCGTAGCTGTAGTGCGAGCGGCTCATGAGGTAGAGGAAGAGCGGTGCGCCAACCAGTCCCGTGACCACGCCCAGCGGCATTTCCTGGCTTCCGCCCACTACGCGCGCGATGATGTCCACCCAGATGAGAAACAGCCCACCCATGAGTGCAGCAACCGGTAGGACAACGCGGTGCGTGGCACCTACCAAGATGCGGGTCAAGTGCGGAATCACCAGGCCGACAAACCAGATACCGCCCGATACCGCCACGAGCGTGCCGACGAGGACAGCCTGGAGCACAAATACCTGCGTGCGTAGCCGAGAAACGTCAATACCTACGGCCGCTGCGGTGCTCTCACCAGTTGCCAGCGCATCGAGATGACGGGCCTTGAACAGGAAAAACAACAGTACTGCGATGAGGACGATGAGCGGGAAGAGTGTCTTCACCCATGTCGCACCGGCAACCGAGCCCAGCATCCAAAACATCACAGACTGCGCGGCCCTCGGGTCTGGCCCAGCGAAGACCATGAAGCTACTCAGCGCGGAAAACGCAGCGGAGAGCACAACGCCAGAGAGCACCAAACGCAGCGGGGTTAGTCCTCCCCCGGCCGTAGCGAAGGCGCCGACTGCGAGGGTGGCCATGACTGCACCGAGGAGTGCGCCGAATGTCAGCGGCGCGATGGGGCTACCGGAGAAAGCACCAAAGATGATCACCGCGGTCGCACCGGCGCCGGCACCCGCGGAAATACCTAGCAGATACGGGTCTGCCAACGGGTTACGGACCAATGTCTGCATAGCCACACCGGAGACAGCTAGCCCCGCCCCTACAATCGCTGCGAGAATTCCCCGGGGAGCGCGGAGATTCCAGATGATGGTGTCCGAACTGGCGGGCACAGACTCATCGAGCTCAGTGCCGAAGAGGTGATGCGAAATGACCTGTGTCGTGGTGGACCAGGTGATATCCGCCGAGCCGAAGACCACCGCAGCGACCAGACTGACGGCAATGGCTATGACAATGACCAGCCCATAAATCCACGGCATAAACCGCGGCGGGCTTTTAATTCTGACTCTCTTCATGTTTGCGTTCCTGCGCATGTATGAAATTTCCCCCGGCACGACAACAACCGCCGCTCTCCCACTTCGGTGAGAAAACGACGGTTGAAGAAAACCGACTAACGCTTATTGAGCGCTTTTATGCAATCGGGCCACGAACCTTTTCGTAGGCCGCGCCGACCTTGTACAGACGATCATCACCGTGGCGCGGAGCCATAATCTGCAGGCCCACCGGCAGGCCGGTGTCTTCAGCCAGGCCCGACGGCACGGACATGCCACACATGCCGGCCAGGTTGAGCGGCAGAGTACACAGGTCGAACATGTACATGCTCAGCGGGTCGTCAACCTTCTCGCCCAGTTTGAACGCAGTGGTCGGAGTGGTCGGCGAGATCAGGACATCCACCTGTTCGAAGGCCCGCTCGAAGTCCTGCTGAATCAAGGTACGGACACGCTGTGCCTGGATGTAGTAGGCGTCGTAGTAGCCGACCGATAGCGCGTAGGTACCGATGATGATGCGTCGCTTAACCTCATCGCCGAAACCAGCGGCACGGGTCATAGCCATGACCTCATCGGCGGAGTGCGTACCGTCATCACCAACACGCTGGCCGTAACGCATGCCGTCGAAACGAGCCAGGTTGGAGCTGACCTCACACGGCAGAATCAGGTAGTACGCGCTCAGTGCGTGGTCGAAGTTCGGGCAATCGACCTCGACAACCTCCGCGCCAGCTTCCTTAAGCTTGTCGACGGCCTCGTGGAAGCTGTCCAGTACACCGGCCTGGTACCCCTCGGTGCGGTCAAACTGCTTGACGATGCCGACCTTAACCCCCGTGAGGTCACCGGTAGCACCTTCCTTGGCAGCAGCAACCACATCGGCAATCGGCTGCTCCGTGGAAGTCGAGTCGTTCTCGTCGTGGCCAGCAATGATTTCGTGCAACAGCGCGGTGTCCAGAACGGTACGCGCGGTCGGGCCACCCTGGTCCAACGAGGAGGCACAAGCGACCAGGCCGTAGCGGGATACCGTGCCATAGGTCGGCTTCACACCGACCGTTGCGGTCAGAGCTGCTGGCTGACGAATCGAGCCACCGGTGTCAGTACCGATAGCCAGCGGAGCCATACCGGAGGCCAGCGCCGCGGAAGAGCCACCACCGGAACCGCCTGCGGTGCGCTCAACATCCCACGGGTTGTGAGTCGGGCCGTAAGCGGAGTTCTCAGTCGACGAGCCCATCGCGAACTCATCCATGTTGGTCTTACCCAGGATTGGGATGCCAGCTGCACGCAACTTGGCAGTAACCGTTGCGTCGTAAGGGCTCATGTAGCCCTCGAGCATCTTGGAAGCGCAGGTGGTCGGCGCATCGGTGGTAGTGAAGACATCCTTCAGCGCCAGCGGAACACCGGCCAGTGCGGAGGCCGGCTCCTCGCCAGCATCCAGCGACTCATCGACCTTGCGAGCTGCAGCCAGGGCCTCTTCGGCACCGACGTGCAGGAATGCGTGAATGTCCTCATCAATTGCCGCGATACGGTCGAGGAACGCCTGGGTGACCTCTACCGAGGTCAGCTCACGAGCGTGAATCTTCTGTGCGAGCTCAAAAGCGCTCAGCCCCAGAATCGGGTCCTCAGCAACAGCGGCATGCAGGTTCGGGTTAGCTGCAGTCATTTCTTCCACGTACTCCTACTCGCCGAGAATCTGGGGAACTTCGAAGCGCTGGCGGTCCTGCGACGGCGCCTGGTCCAGCGCCTGCTCCGCAGTCAGCGTCGGCTTGACGACGTCCTCGCGCATCACACCGGACAGCGAAGAGGGGTGACTCATCGGTTCAACATCATCCGTAGCCACCTTTTGAACGGCCTGGACGTGGTTAATAATGCCGTCGATCTGACCGGCGAACTCGTCGAGTTCCGCGTCAGTCAGAGCCAGACGGGACAATCGCGCTAGGTGGGCGACCTCATCGCGTGAGATAGCTGGCACGCTAGTACCCCTTTCATTTCTTCGTACGAAGCTAGTGCACAGAAGTTTAGTTGAAACTGATTTTGAACCGCGCGAGCGGGCTGTACTTGCCAACAGTAGTCGTTGTCGCCAAGCAGTTGTCCGCAGGGTCTTACATTTCAAAGGTTTACCCTGTAGCCTAAATCACTACTTCTATAGTTACACCGCAACAATCACTATCAATTATTCGAAAGGTTGTGCACACAGCCATGAGTTACCTCCTTCGCATCCAGCTTCCCGACGAACCAGGCGCACTTGGCTACGTCGCGGCTGCCCTGGGCGAAGTAGAAGGTGATATTCGCAGTGTCGATGTCGTAGATTACGGCGCTAATGGCGTTGTTGTTGACGACATCGTGGTCGACCTGCCCATGGGCCTGCTACCGGACACACTGATTACAGCGGCTCAGTCCATTAGCGGAGTGGAAGTCGATTCAATTAGGCCTTTCTCCGGCTCGGTTGACCGCCGCGGACAGATTGCACTGCTGGCCAAGTTCTCACAGCACACGAAGAACTTGGATCGTGCCCTCGGAGATGTCGTCGACGGCCTGCCTCAGACTATGACTGCCGGCTGGGCTATCGTCCTCGGCGAACAGAGCGATGGCCGCTGGGTACGTCGTGCTTCCTCTACCGCTGCTCCAGAGGATAACGGCCGGACTCTGCCGGAAGCCCCAATTGACTCGCCGCGAAACCTCGATCCGGACGAAGAAACGTGGCTGCCGGAGGACTGGACAGTTATGGACTCCTCCATTGCCGCCACTCCGATGGGCAAGGGCCTCGTTCTCGTTATTGGCCGGCCCGGCGGGCCGGACTTCCTACCAAGTGAGGTCGAGCACTTGGGCCGGATTGGCACGATTGTCGGCGCGATCATCGACTAGGAGCGGCTAATGGGCTGCCCTCTTCTGAGGGCTGCCCCCTTCTGCTCGAAGCTCTTACCCTAAGGCTCCTCCCCTATGGAGCGCAGTGATTCACGCTTAGCGGTAAAGTCTGGAACTGATACCAGTCAATAAGGAGCTTCTTTGATGTCGAACTTGAGTGACCTCGTCGGATCCCACATTCGTGCCGAGTCCGGCCGTGTCCCCCAGTCGTCCACTGAGATGGAATTCTGGTCCGGTCTGTCACGGGTTGTTGTCGATGACCTAGCGGACAACTGGCAGCGCACCACGGAGGCATACGCTGCTACCCGCCAGCAGCACTACTTCTCCGCCGAGTTCCTCATGGGTCGCGCCCTACTGAACAACCTGCTCAATGCAGGTCTGGTGGATGAGGCCTCTACTGCCGTGGAAAAGTACGGCAAGAATCTGACAGACGTGCTCGAGGCCGAACACGACGCCGCTCTCGGTAACGGTGGCCTGGGTCGTCTGGCCGCCTGCTTCCTGGATTCCTGTGCCACGCAGAATCTGCCGGTGACCGGTTATGGCATCCTCTACCGCTACGGTCTGTTCAAGCAGACCTTCGAAGATGGCTTCCAGGATGAGCACCCGGACCCGTGGATGGAAGAGGGCTACCCCTTCGTCATTCGTCGCGAGGAACTGTCCAAGATTGTCACCTTTGATGACTTGGTCGTGCGCGCTGTTCCATATGACATGCCAATTACCGGCTACGGCACCGATAACGTCGGCACACTGCGCCTGTGGCACTCGGAGCCGATGCGTGAGTTCGACTATGACGCCTTCAACTCGCAGCGCTTCACCGACGCCATTGTCGAGCGTGAACGCGTCCATGACCTGTGCCGCGTGCTCTACCCGAATGACTCGACCTATGACGGCAAGGTCCTGCGTGTCCGCCAGCAGTACTTCTTCGTCTCCGCTTCGCTGCAGACGATGATCGATTCTTACATCGAGAATCACGGCGAGGACCTGCGCGATTTCCACAAGTACAACTCCATTCAGCTCAATGACACCCACCCGGTGCTCGCTATCCCAGAGCTGATGCGTCTGCTCCTGGATGAGCACGATATGAGCTGGGACGACGCCTGGAACGTCGTGTCCAACACCTTCGCCTATACCAACCACACCGTTCTGGCAGAAGCGTTGGAGACCTGGGAATACTCCATTTTTGACCGTCTCTTCGGCCGCGTTCTGGAAATCACCCGCGAGATCGACCGCCGCTTCCGCGAAGACCTCGCGGAGCGCGGCTTCGACCAGGGCAAGATTGACTACATGGCGCCGATTTCTCATGGTCGCATCCACATGGCGTGGATCGCCTGCTACGCCGCGTACTCCATCAACGGTGTTGCTGCCCTGCACACGGAGATCATTAAGCGCGAAACGTTGAAGGACTGGCACGATATCTGGCCGGAGCGCTTCAACAACAAGACCAACGGAGTCACCCCGCGCCGCTGGCTCAACCAGTGCAACCCGCGCCTGTCGGCACTGCTGACTCGCCTGTCGGGTTCGGACGCCTGGGTCACTGACCTGGACAAGCTCGCTGAGCTCGAAAAGTTTGCTGACGACGAGGCCGTGTTGCGTGAGATTCTCGAGATCAAGCACGAGAACAAGAAGGACTTCGCCACCTGGCTGGAGCACCGCCAGGGTATTTCGGTGAACCCGGACGCCATCTTCGATACCCAGATTAAGCGTCTGCACGAGTACAAGCGCCAGCTTCTCAACGCGCTCTACATCCTGGATCTCTACTACCGCATCAAGGAAGACCCAACGCTGGACGTGCCACCGCGCGTATTCATCTTCGGTGCCAAAGCCGCCCCAGGCTACGTTCGCGCGAAGGCCATCATTAAGTTCATCAATGCTATCGCGGACAAGGTCAACAACGATCCGGACATGGACGGCCGCCTGCAGGTCGCCTTCGTTGAGAATTACAACGTCACCCCGGCAGAGCACATCATCCCGGCCACCGACATCTCCGAGCAGATTTCCACTGCCGGTAAGGAGGCTTCGGGTACCTCGAACATGAAGTTCATGATGAACGGCGCACTGACGCTGGGCACCATGGACGGCGCAAACGTCGAAATCGTCGACGCCGCCGGCGAAGAAAACGCCTACATCTTCGGTGCGCTGGAAGAGGAACTGCCGGAGCTGCGCCGCACCTACAGCCCGCGTGGCACTTACGAAACGGTGCCGGGCCTCAAACGCGCGGTCGATTCGCTTGTCGACGGCACTTTTGCTGACGGTGGCAGCGGAATGTTCCACGACCTGCACTTCTCGCTGCTGGAGTCCAACGGGTACGAGCCGGCCGATGTTTACTACGTCCTCGGCGACTTCGCTGACTACCGCGAGACCCGCGACCGCATGGCGGAAGACTACCGCGACGAGCTGGCATGGGCCAAGAAGTGCTTCCTGAACATCATCCGTTCGGGCCGCTTCTCCTCCGACCGCACCATCCGCGATTACGCCAATGAGGTCTGGAAGCTGGAAGAGACCAAGATTTAGGCCCCGGCTGGGCCAAATCCTGGCTGGGCTAGCCCCAGCTAGGCCTGACCAGTTTCCAGCAACCGCTTGAACCCATCCTCATCCAGGATGGACAAGCCCAGTTCCTCGGCCTTTGTGGCCTTGGAGCCGGCGTTTTCGCCAACCACCACGTAGTCGGTCTTCTTCGACACCGACCCTGCGGCCTTACCGCCACGGGAGATAATGGCTTCCTTCGCGCTGTCGCGAGTGAAGTCCTCCAAAGAGCCGGTGACTACCACGGTCAATCCCTCTAGCACCTGATCTGGACGATCGGCGACCTCATCGGCCATGCGCACACCCGCGGCTTCCCAGCGCTCGACAACCTCGCGGTGCCAGTCCACCTCGAACCAGTCAGCCACGGAATCGCCGATGATCTCGCCAATGCCATCGATGGCCGAAATCTCTTCGCGGCTCGCAGCGCGCAGCGCCTCCATCGAGCCGAACTTCTGTGCCAAGGTCCGCGCCACTGTTGGGCCCACATGACGAATGGACAGGCTGACCAATACGCGCCACAGCTCTTTATCCTTAGCTGCCTCGATATTGGCCAACAGCTTCTTACCATTGGCATTCAGCGTTTTCCGCGAAGCCGTAGTGTAGACCTCAGTGCCGAGCAAATCTTCCTCGGTGAGGTCGAAGAGGCGGGACTCGTCGTCAAGCACGCCGCGATGAATCAAATCGGCAGCGCCCCTCTCCCCCAGGTTTTCGATATCAAACCCGGAGCGGGAGGCGAGGAATTCAATTCGACGACGCAGCTGGCCTGGGCAGTAGCGGGTATTGGGGCAACGCCAATCGGCATCGCTGTCCTTTGCCGGAGCCAAACGAGTACCGCACTCGGGGCAGAGAGTCGGGTAAATGTACTTTCGCTCGCTACCATCTCGGAGATCGGCCACGGGACCGAGCACCTCTGGAATCACGTCACCGGCCTTGCGGATAGTCACACGGTCCCCGATGAGCACACCCTTTCGGTGCACTTCAGAAGGGTTGTGTAGCGTCGCCATCTCGACAGTTGACCCGGCCACGAAAACCGGCTTCATCACGGCATATGGCGTCGCACGACCAGTTCGGCCGATGGAAACTCGAATATCCAGCAGGTCCGTGGTGACCTCTTCTGGCGGATACTTGTAGGCAATCGCCCAGCGCGGTGCCCGCGAGGTCGCGCCCAACGCGCGCTGCTCGGAAAGGGAGTCAACCTTGACCACAAGCCCGTCCATCTCGTGGATGGCGTCGTGGCGGTGCTCGCCCCAGTACTGCATCTGCTTGACGACGTCATCCGCGGAATGAACCTGCTTTGTATACGGCGACACGTGGAAACCCCACTCGTCCAAGGCACGATATGCCTCGTGCTGGGACTGTGGACGCCAGCCCTCGATATGACCAATTCCATGGCAAATCATGGACAACCGGCGCTTGGCCACTTCTGCAACATCCTTCTGTCGCAGGGAACCGGCGGCGGCGTTACGGGGGTTGGCAAACGGCTTCTGACCCGCTTCGACGCGATCGGCGTTGATGCGTTCGAACTCTTCCAACGAGATAAAGACTTCACCACGCACCTCGAGCACGTCGGGAATGTTCTCGCCACTGATTTCATGCGGAATATCTTCGATAGTGCGCGCATTGGCGGTGACGTTCTCCCCCACGCGGCCGTCTCCACGGGTGGCGGCTCGAACTAGGCGACCCTTCTCATAGACCAGGTCGATAGACAAGCCATCGATTTTCAGCTCGGTCAGATACGTGCTGGCCGGAGTGCGGGCCAGCCAGCCGCGCAACTCCTGCTCATCGAAAACATTGTCCAAGCTGTAGAGGCGTTCGAGGTGCTCAACGGGCTCGAACACTTCCCCGTCGGCAGGCGTGTCGACCTGCGCACCGACCTGCTGCGTGGGGCTGTCCGGCACCACCAGATCGGGCCACTGCTCCTCTAACCGCTGCAGTTGACGGAACATCTCGTCATACTCAGCATCGGAGATAACCGGCTGCGCGGTGTAGTACAGCGCAGCGTTTTCACGAATGCGAGTTGCTAGCTCTTGCCACTTCTCCCGGACGTCCGCCGGCGCTGGCTCGGAGGCGGGGGCGCTGGAAAACGAAGACAAATCGGAGGTTGACAGGTCGGAGTTCTCATCGGTCGAGGAAGTCACGTCGCTCATTCTATGTCATTGCCCGGATGCGCCGGGGGACACGGAAATTCTCTTGACCTTGTTCCTGCCCCTCAGCGAATCCGCACTCTCCGCTACAGTTGAGACATGCATAATTTCGATCCGCGACGCATGCTCGCGTTTGATCTGGAGACTACCGGCACGGATCCTCGCACCTGCAAGATTGTCACTTCCGCGCTGGTCCGACTGACTGAGCAGGGCAAAGATTCCACCATCATGCTCGCTGATCCCGGTGTTGAAATTCCGCAAGCTGCGTCTGATGTGCATGGCATCACTACTGAAAAAGCTCGCGCGGAGGGGCGCCCGCACGATGAAGTGCTAGCGGATACCATTGCCGGCCTTCGAGCTGCCTGGCGCGATGGTCTGACCGTAGTGGCCTATAACGCGGCCTATGATCTGACGGTACTGCGCTCGCAGGATCCCAGTTTTACCGTTGACGGCCTCGTCGTCGACCCCTTTGTGCTGGATAATTACTTCGACCCGGAACGTCGTGAAAAACGCACATTGACTGATGTCTCCCGCCATTATCAGGTGCGCCTGGACGGGGCACATGATGCCACCGAAGATGCTCTGGCGGCTGCGCGCATCGCATGGGTGATGGCGCGCCACTACCGGGAGCTAACCGAAAAATCGGGAGAAGAGCTGATGGAGCTGCAGGCCGTCGCGTACTACCGGTACAAGAAAAACTTGCAGCAGTACCTGGCCGAAAAGGGTAAGGATACGTCGGACTTCACCTTCGGGTGGCCGATGGACTAAGCAGCGGGTTCCCCCCCCACCCTCTCCGGCCCTCCCAATATCCAGAGTTTTGTGATTATCCAATGGAAACCAAATATCCAAAATTCGGCGGTGTATCCAAGTTATCCAAGCCGATGTGGATTATCCATTGCTATGATTGATGCGTGACCACTCGCAGCGACAAGGCCATCTCCATCCCACGCAATCCTTTCCACCCCACATTCGGCCGATCCCCGGCCATCATCGGTGGGCGCGATGTCGAGCTGGACTCGTTTGAGCTGGCTCTGGCGGAAGGCCCCGGTAATCCCTGGCGAACCGCGCTAATTTCCGGTACCCGCGGAATCGGCAAGACGGTACTTCTCAACGAGTTTGAAGCCGCAGCAAAGCAACTGGGATGGATTGTGCTGCGTGCTCACATCGGCTCTGAAATGATTTCTGAACTCACCGATGTCACCATTCCGCGCGCTTTCAGTGCCATTGACAGTGCACCGACGGGCAGGGGCCGTCACCTCACCGGCCTGTCCATCGCCGGCATTGGCGGGTTTAAGACGGAAGTCAGCACTTCTCAGCCCGAGCCCGGCAGGAATCTGCTCAGCCAACTTCAGGATCTCTCGGCTCTCCTCATGCCACAGGGATCCGGCATCTTGCTCACTCTCGACGAAGTGCAAAGTGCAGAACCCGCACAGCTCAACGAAATTGCCCATGCAATCCAGGACCTAAATCGCGACGATGCGGAGATTGCCTTTGTCGCAGCCGGGCTGCCCAGCGGTATCGAAGACTTGCTCCAGCTAGAGGGCGCAACATTCTTACGCCGTGCCGAACGCGTGTCTCTGGGCCGATTGGACGTGGAGACCACCAAGGACATCATTCGCAGAACTGCAGAACTCGGCGAACGCGCGATGACCGAGGATGCCGTCGAGCTGGCCGCTGAACTCAGCCACGGCTACCCGTATCTCATACAGACCATTGGCTCAGTCGCTTGGGCGAAGGCCAGGTTGGCCCACTCGGACACCATTACCGCTCAGCATGTCTCGGATGCCGCAGCGGAATCCATCCGCCGCATCGGGCTGCAAGTTCATGCGCCCAGCCTGCGGAAAGTGCCACCTCGCCAGATTGATTTTCTCAAAGCGATGGCGCGCCTCTCTCCCAATGGAAAGCCCGTGGCCACGAGCGTCATCGCAGAGACCATGGGACGCAAACTCTCTGGCATCTCACAGCTTCGCCATGACCTGATTTACCGCGAGTTGATTGTGTCAGCGTCAACGGGATACGTGGAATTCACGCTTCCCTACTTCGCCGACTACCTCAATACGCTGGTGGAATAAGGTCGCTATTCGTCGCGAGCCAAGTCACCGGCTGCCCGACGAAGAAGCTCCGTGGCATTGCGGCCTGCGCCGAGTTGCGCCTGTGCTTCTTCATTGGAGCTGGCAGCAAAGCCGCCCATCGGCGCCAGATTCAGGCTCTCAGCAATCTGTAGGCGCGAATAGCCCAGCTCATCCCAGAACAGCGCTGCTTGCTCAGCGAGTGCTCGAGCCGGTGTCGCCACCGGGACGCCCGTGTGCTCTTCTCGCTCCGTGACCGTCACTGGCACAATACCTAGCTCCAGGGACATATCGGCACCGACCACGGCAGCCGCAAAATCCAGTTGCTGCGTGGTGGTCAGTTCTTTGCGAGGTAGCCACACTCCGGCCGCACCGGAATCCGCCAAGGCCTGAACAGCCAGGCCATCGGGGCTCGACAGCGCGATGGTCACTTCGATGTCGTCGTCACGCAGCGGCCCCGTGACCTCGAGGAAGATCTCCGCGATCTCGCGGTGCCCCTGGGCGGGGAGATAGCCCGCGTTGCCCATCAGCATGGACGGGGCCTTGATTTTGCCCTGTGCGACTGCACCGAGTGCGGGTTCTGCCAGAAGTACCTCGATGTCGCTGTCGAAACGCCGACGGACATCGGCGATGTGGGAAGCCAATCCCGCGGCCAGCGACTGCGCGAAGTATTTCACGGCGCCGCGGTCAACGGCGATGAGATGGCCTGCGGCATTTTCCACCGAAGTCGCCATCGTCCATGGGCCGAGAGCGGTCAGGCGAATTTTCTGCGGGGTGCGTCCCCACGCTTCCTCGCACGCGTCGATGTCGCGGTGGAGATAATCAGTGGCCAAGGCACTCGCGCGACCACGACGGTCGGCGACTTTCCAGGAGCGCGCTCCCCTGTCGACGACGAGGTCAGCCATGAGGGCGGCCGTGCGACCGACGGCATCGGCGCCGAACCCACGGGCGGGCAACGTCGGTAGCGTGAGGTGACCTTCCAGGCATTCGCCAATGACAATCTCTGCCGTCTCGTGTGGATTGCGGCCCGGCATCGGGCCAAGGCCGACAAAGGAGGTCACGACAAGTCCTCTTCACGGGCGGTCGAGACAATCGTGCCGGAGCCCAGCACGTAGTCGCCCGCAGTGTCAGTGTGGTACAAAACAGCGGCCTGACCAGGAGCGACACCACGAAGCGGATCGCTCAGGTGCAGCCGGAAGGCGCCACCGCGTCCGGTGACGTCATCGTCAGGTCCTGCCAGCACTTCAATGCGGCAGTCGATGGGGCGACCGTGCGCACGCACCTGCACCTGCAGCTTGCCGGCCTCCGAGGCAGCGAGTACCTCATCCGGGTTGGCCAGCCAGATGGCACGGTCGGCCTCGAGCACGTTGACATTCAGGTCCACAGCCGTGCCGATTGTCACCGTGCCGGTCTCTGCATCAATGCCGGTGACATAGCGCGGCTTGCCATCCGGCATCGGCCCCGCCAGGCCAATCCCCTTGCGCTGACCAATGGTGAAACCGTAGACACCGTCGTGCTCAGCGACGGTGTCGCCAGTTTCCTTATCCACAATGGTGCCCGGGCGACGGCCAATCTTCGCGCCCAGGAACGCCTTGGTATTGCCATCCGGGATGAAGCAGATGTCGTAAGAGTCCGGCTTGTTGGCAGTGCCTAGTCCCATCCCGCGGGCTTCTTCACGAATCTCTGGCTTCTCGGTGTTTCCTACCGGGAACATCGAGCGCTGCAGCTGCTCGCGATCCAGCACGCCCAGGACATAGGACTGGTCCTTCTTCGCATCGCGGCCGCGGCGCAACAGGCCGTCGTCGCCAAGCAAAGCGTAGTGCCCCGTGACCACAGCGTCGAAGCCGAGCGCGATGCCGCGCTCTAGTAGAGCGGCGAACTTGATGCGTTCATTGCAGCGCAGGCATGGGTTCGGCGTCTCGCCGCGCTCGTAGGAGTCGTAGAAGTCATCCATGACCTCTTCCTTGAAGCGCTCGGAGAAATCCCAGACGTAGAAGGGAATGCCCAGCTCATCGCAGACGCGGCGGGCATCGCCGGAGTCCTCTAGCGAACAGCAGCCGCGGGATCCGGCGCGAACGGACTGCGGATCTTTCGACAGCGCCAAGTGCACGCCGACGACCTCGTGACCTGCGGCCAATGCACGCGCCGCAGCCACGGAAGAATCCACACCACCGCTCATTGCTGCAAGAACTCGCATTGCGTTGCAACCTTTCCCCTCTAGATTTTGTGCACGTGTCACCGTACCACCACGGGGCAAAAACTAAGCCATGCCAGCACGCCGCGCCCGCTCGACCGTTTCCGGCAGCGCCGAAATGACGGCGTCGACATCCGCCTGCGTCGAGGTGTACCCCAGCGTAAAACGAATCGACGACCGCGCTTCCGGCTCCGAAACGCCCATCGCCATCAGCACGTGCGAGGGACGATTAACGCCCGCGCTACATGCCGATCCCGTAGAACAGTCAATTCCCGCCGCATCGAACAGCATGATCAAACTATCGGCCTCCGCGCCCGGGAAGCTGGCGTAGACATGCCCCGGCAAAGCGAGCTCGCTGGTGTGGATAATCGCACCGTCGATGTGCATGATTGCCCTGATGAGCTGCTGCGTCAGACCGCGGATTCGCTCATTGTCCGCCGCCATCGTGTCCACCGCCGCGCGCAGTCCTGCCGCCATGCCCGCCGCCGACGCCACGTCCTGCGTGCCCGAACGCAGTCCGCGTTCCTGCCCGCCGCCGTTGTTATGCGGGGTAAGTTTCGCTTCACGACGAACAAGCAGCGCCCCAATCCCACGGGGACCGCCGAACTTGTGCGCGGAGATGGCCATTGTAGTGGCGCCACTTGCGTGGAAATCAATGGGCAGATGTCCGGCTGCCTGCACAGCATCGATATGGAAAGGCACGCGAGCATCCTTCGCCCGCTTGGCAATCTCCTCCACCGGCTGGATGGTGCCGGTCTCATTGTTCGCCCACATGCACGTCACCAGCGCGGTGTTCTGCCGACTCATCTCCGGGAACTGCACCATGTCAACGCGACCATCAGCACCTACAGGAGCCTCAACAATCTTGGCCCAGTGTTCCTTTTCCAGATGGTGGCATGTCTTCAACACTGCATCGTGCTCGATTGGTGGAACCACAATGTCCGAGCCAGAGGCCTTGAAGTACAGGCCTGAAATCGCTAGATTGTCGGCCTCAGTTCCACCGGAAGTAAAAACTACCTCGATGGGATCGGCACTGAGCAGCTCTGCAATTTCTTCTCGGGACTCTTCCAGAACCTTTTTCGCAATGCGTGCGGTGGCGTACTGCCCCGAGGGGTTGGCCAGACCTAGGTTCTCGACCATTGCCGTGCGCGCTTCTGGGCGCAATGGTGTAGTCGCGGCATGATCCACAAAGTAACGGGTCTTCGCAGCAGACTTCATTTCACTCTTCTCGTCCGGAGCGGCAACGATGTGGTCATTAAGCATGCAGGCAGTATAACGCTGCGTGCGCCTTATGCTCACTATCCGCCATAGTTAAACCTCACTGTCTGCACGAACAGATGAGTAGGACCAAAAAAATGCTCGGGGCGGGAACAGACAGGAAATCTGTGCCCACCCCGAGCGGGTAGTTGCTAGCCGAGTTGACTCTCGGCCAGCAGCCTTACGCAACTAGCAGCCTTAAGGCAAGTGCGTATTACTTCAGGTTCTCGATAGCCTGCGGGACAACGTCGAACAGGTCACCGACGACACCGAAGTCAGCAATCTCGAACAGCGGAGCCTCTTCGTCCTTGTTGACCACAACGATGGTCTTGGAGGTCTGCATACCTGCCTTGTGCTGGATAGCACCGGAAATACCCAGAGCAACGTAGAGGTCCGGGGAAACGGTCTTACCGGTCTGGCCAACCTGGAACTGACCCGGGTAGTAGCCAGCGTCAACAGCAGCACGGGAAGCACCAACAGCTGCGCCGAGAACGTCTGCCAGCGGCTCAACAACGTTCTTGAAGCCATCCTCGGATGCGACACCGCGGCCACCGGAAACAACCAGCTTAGCCTCGGTCAGCTCCGGACGGTCGCCGCCCTCAGCCGGTGCGAAGGAAACGATCTCGACAGCGTTGTTGCCGATCTCTGGGAATGCAATCTCGGTAACGTCAGCGGAACCGGACTTCTCCTCCGGGTCAACGGAGCCCGGACGCAGAGCGTAGACCGGGGATGCGCCGTAGCCGACACCGTCAACGATGTACTCGCCACCGAAGATGGAGTACTTAACGGAAGCGTCATCGTTGATAGCAACAACGTCGGACAGCAGACCGGAACCGGTCAGCGCAGCGACGCGGCCAGCGATTTCCTTGCCGGTTGCGGAAGCGGAAACCAGCACCGGAACCTCACGCTCGGAGGCCAGGCCGACGAGAACGTCAACCTCAGGGGTGATCAGGTACTTGTCGGCATCGTCGGACTCAGCAGCGAGAATCTCGCCAGCGCCGTAGGAGGCCAGGGTGTCTGCGAAGCCAGCAGCGGTACCCGGGGTACCCACGACAACTGCGGCCGGGGTGCCGAATGCGGAAGCAGCGGTCAGCAGTTCAGCGGTGGTGTTCTTCAGCTCGCCATTTGCGTGCTCGACGAGAACGAGGACGTCGGTCATAGTGATCTTTCTCCTACTTGTATCTCTATTTGTCTTCTATTCGCGTCAAGCGCCTTAGATGAACTTCTGGGCCTTGAGGTACTCGGCCAGCTTGGCGCCGCCGTCTCCCTCATCGTTAATGCGCTCACCAGCGGTCTTAGCCGGCTTCGGAGTGGAGCCAGTGACACCGGTAGCTGCGTTTTCGAGACCAACCTGCTCTGCCTCAGCAGCAACATCGTCCAGAGTCAGCTCGGTGACCGGCTTCTTCTTAGCGGCCATGATGCCCTTGAAGGATGCGAAGCGCGGGCTATTAGCCTTCTCAGTGACGGAGACGACTGCCGGCAGGGATGCCTTGAGCTGGTAGATGCCGTCTTCAACCTCGCGCTCACCGGTGATGGAGTCACCTTCGATAGCGACAGAGCGCAGGTGAGTCAGAACCGGCAGGTCGCGGTAGACACCGAGGATAGCCGGGACGGAGCCGGTGCCACCGTCGGTGGAGGCGTTACCGGTGACGATGAGGTCAACATCTTCGAGGGTGTCAATGACGTTGGACAGAGCCCATGCGGTCTGAACAGCGTCGGAACCTTCAAGTGCGTCGTCCGAAAGAATGACGGCGTCGTCTGCGCCCATGGACAGAGCCTTGCGCAGTGCCTCGATGGCACGATCCGGGCCAACAGTTGCGACGGTAACGTTTCCGCCGTGCTCTTCCTTCAGCTGCAGGGCAGCCTCAACAGCGTTCTCATTAATTTCGTCGAGAACTGCGTCTGCAGACTCACGATCGAGGACAAACTTGTCATCGGTGAGCTTACGCTCGGACCAGGTGTCCGGAACCTGCTTGACCAGAACCACGATGTTCGGCATTTTTCTGTCGTCCTTACTGGTTGATTACTGGTGAACGTTTATCTGACCTTACTTCGCAAGCCGCCTCACAATAAAGTGAACCAGGCCACGCTCTAGGTCGTCTGTGTTGAAGATAACAGAACCTATCGCCAATGCGAAGGTGATCCAGATAACAATGTCGTTATTTTTTTAAATTTTTTTCTACACCACGAGCACAGCCTGCCCGCCAACATGCCATTTCCGCATGTCAGACGTTAATAGTACGCAATCAACTGCAGCTGTCTCCGCAGTATTCGCCAACAGCAAACACCGATCCCCAACGGGCTACCCCCACCAGTTTTCCGTCGTAAAGCGGTCCTTAACCGATCTCCCGGGGCTGACAGATAAACGCCGTCGCGCTCCGTCCGATGCGCGTGACAACCACCGCCAATGCCCTGGAGCCCTTAAGTTTCCACTGCTTGCGCAACGCGTCGGGGTTGACGTCTACGCCGCGCACGAGAATCTCCACCGATCCGCAATCCAACGCTGCCAGTGCCTTGCGAACCTGCTTCAACCCCACTTGCTCAATAACTTCGAACCCGGCAATCCCCTGCGGCAAAACATCGCCACTGACGTGCGCAATCCGCTCATCGAGCTGCCAGAGCCCATGCGCCGCCGCAAAATGCCGCACCAGCCCGGCGCGCACAATCGCCCCATCCGGATCAATGATGTACCGGCCGGCAGCGCGCACATCGACGTCGTCAGGCATGGTGTCGTCGTAGGTCTGCACGTCCACCGCCGACAACTCTAACGGCCTGTGCTTATCGACGGTCTGGATAACCATCGCCGATCGCGTTACGGATTGCCCATCGGTAACTCCGGCCAGCCCCGGCGTATATAGACATGCCTCCTTGACCGCACCGTCCACCGAAGTGACAGCCACTTCCCCGCTCCACTCGCTGAAGTCGAGGCCTGGCGCGCATTTGATAGCTAGTTCTTTGTCGGGCCAGGCGGCTATGAGCGCCGGCAGCGATGGGAGCAAGTCCTCCGGGTTGGTGATCCTACGCCCACCGGAGCGGCGGGCAGGGTCAGCGACAATGACGGGTGCGTCAAAGGCCGGTTGCAAAGCATCGGCCTGCGCGAAGATGTTCTTGCCGACGTTATGCCGCGCCATGGCCAGCCGTGCAAGGTCGAGATCAGACCCGACAACGGTCAGGCCCTCGTGGTCAATTGCTGCCACCTCAGTACCAATGGAGCAGGTCACATCGGCCACTGCTTCGACACCGAGATGCGCAAGCCTACGAGCGCGAGCCAGCGCGACGACAAAGGGCGTGGCCTGTTGCGCTGCTTCGGAAGAGAAGATCCAGTCCCCTGGCAGTTTGCTGACCGCAGAACGCCGAGCTGCCGCGACTTCAATGACCGCGCGACCAAACTCGCCACAGTGTTGGCGTAGATGCGCGGAGTCTGCAATCAGAGACTTTTTAGTGAGCGCGAGCTGGTCGGCCTCATCTAGCCACTCCGGATGAGCAGCAACAGCGGCCACCTCTGCAGCGGACAGGGACACTCGTTATCTCCTTCCAACTAGGGATCAGCCGGTTAACGGGGGTTGAGTAGTCGGCTAACGGTTCATACCTTTGCGCAAATGCCCCATGTGGGTGGCAACGGCAAAGTACTCATCCATAAAAGGTTCCCCGAGGAAGTCACTACTGGTGCGTCGCACCGGAGTGTTTCTGGCCGCCTCGAGAGCCTCCGCCACAGTACTGACACCGTCCAAGCGAGTCAGTTGCGCCCAGGTCGGAGGCATGAGGCCAAGTAGCCCACGGCGCCATCCATCCAAAATCGTCGTCGGGCGGAACCAACCTGAAGATGATGCCTCAGAGGTGTCACCGTCGGCCCTTTGACCGTCGGGAAGCGCGGCGAGGAAGAAATAGGTGTCGTAGCGAATGGGGTTGGATTCGGGTGTCACCCAGTTAGCCCAAGGACTGACGAGTTCGGCATCGAGCGCCAGATTTTCATTGCTAAGGAAATCCGTCAATGACAACTCGTGGGCTTCCAACTGTCGTCGCTGACGGTGGAAGCGGTGACCATCTGCGACAATCTCACCGCCAGCATCGCGAACCAACAGAGTGCCTGTTTCCTCAAAGGTCTCACGCACGGCCGCGCAGGTGAGCGCGTGCGCCCGCGCGCAGTCGACGTTAAAAGCCTGCGCGATCCGCGACTCAGGGTCGGCTTCCGACGGCTCGGTCACGGCCATGACCTCATTCGCGACAGCGGGGAAATCACGCTGGTCTACTCCACCGCCGGGGAACACGGTCATGTTGGCCGCAAAGCGCATTGAGGATACGCGTTCTTGAACGTAGACCTCGAGCCCGCAGTGGGTGTCGCGGAGCAGCAACACAGTCGCAGCCAGTTTCGGCGACGCGGGTGTATTCGGGGTTTCAGGTGTCGGAACCGCCATGAGCGTCTACTTCTTCCGGTGCTTTCCAGCAGGCCGTGCCCGGCGCGCAAAGTAGCGATCATCGATGCGATCGACGACGATTTCCTGGTGGAAAGCCTTGGTCAGGTTCTCACTGGTCAGGACGTCGTCAATAAGCCCCTGTGCGATGACATTGCCTTCGTCGAGGAGCATCGCATGGGTGAAGCCGTACGGAATTTCTTCCGGGTGGTGCGTAATCATCACCATCGCCGGCGCATCCGGGTCGAGTGCGAGTTCGCCTAAGTAACCGACGAGGTCCTCGCGACCGCCGAGGTCGAGTCCGGCTCCCGGCTCGTCGAGAAGCAGCAATTCGGGGTTGACCATCATGGCTCGTGCGATGAGTACGCGCTTGCGCTCTCCCTCACTGAGAGTGCCCCAGGTGCGGTCTGCAAGATGCTCAGCACCCATGCGCTCGAGAATCTCGGAGAGCTGTTCGAAATCCATCTCTTCATAGGTCTCACGCCAGCGCCCCAGGACGGAGTAACTGGCGGAAATAACAAGGTCCGCGACCTTTTCGTCATTGGGAATGCGGTGAGCAATCGACGATGATGTCAAACCAATCATGGTGCGCAGATCACGCATGTCGGTGCGCCCAATCTGCTCGCCCATCACATGGGCCACCCCTGAAGACGGGAACTCCTCCGCTGCAGCAATGCGCATCAAAGAAGTTTTGCCTGCACCGTTCGGCCCCATGATGACCCAGCGTTCGTCAAGTTCTACTTGCCAATCGACCGGCCCGACCAGCGTACGGCCACCACGGATGAGGTTTACATCGCGAAAGTCGAGTAGCAAATCTTCGTTAAAGTCTTCTTCCAATTCAGCCACACATCCATGGTGCCCTAACTTTGCCCAAATGTGCGCTTGGACATTCTCATCTATCCTCGGTAGAGAGCAAATCGAGTTCACTCGAGATGGTTTTGCTTCGATTTTCACCTAGCTCGCCGACAATTAGGAGAACGTCTTTTATGACTGGTCGAATCGGTATTGATGACATCCGTCCTCAAATCAACGGTGGTGCAACTCCATCGAAGGCCGTAGTGGGTGAAGTCGTCCCAACCTTTGCCGTCATTTGGCGAGAAGGCCATGACGCGATGAACGCCACGCTCAACGTCAAGGGGCCGAAGGAATCAGCTTTTGCGTCCCGCTCACAGCGCATTCCAATGCACTTTTCTGACCATGATCCAAATCAGGTCAATGCCACCTTCGTCCCAGATGTTCCCGGGCTGTGGACCATTCGCATTGATGCCTGGTCCGACCCGATGGCAACGTGGCGCAACGCTATCACCAAGAAGTTCGAGGCAGGTCAGAGCGAAGCTGAACTCGCTAATGATCTAGAAATTGGCGCCGCTCTCTTCGACCGCGCCGCCGCTGGTGCCGCTGCTATCCACCGCAACCACCTACGCTCCATCGCCGCAGGTCTGCGCGGCGACGGCGATCTTCGCGCCCGCATTGCAGCCGCGCTTTCCGACGAGACCCGCGCCATTTTGCAGGCGCACCCGGTGCGCGACCTTTTGACCCGCGGAAAGACCCGCAAGATCAAGGTTGACCGCCGCGAAGCCCTGTACTCCTCTTGGTATGAGTTCTTCCCCCGTTCCAACGGTGGTTACGGCGAAAATGGCGAGCTGCTGCACGGCACATTCAAGACTGCGGTTGCACAGCTTGATCGTGCTCAGCGCATGGGCTTCGACACGGTCTATCTGCCCCCGATTCACCCAATCGGTGAAATCAATCGCAAGGGTCGCAACAACACCCTGACCCCGGAACCGGGCGATGTCGGATCTCCGTGGGCTATCGGCTCCGCAGAAGGTGGCCACGACGCCATCCACCCGAGCCTCGGTGACGAAAAGGACTTCAAGGAATTCATCAAGGCTGCTAAGGAGCGCGACCTCGAGGTCGCTATCGACCTAGCGCTCCAGTGTGCACCGGACCACCCCTGGGCTAAGGCTCACCCGGAGTGGTTCACCGTGCTGCCGGACGGCACCATTGCCTACGCCGAGAATCCGCCGAAGAAGTACCAGGACATCTACCCGCTGAATTTCGACAACGATGCCAAGGGCCTGTACGCAGAGGTTCTGCGTGTAGTGAAGTTTTGGGTCAAGCGTGGAGTCAAGGTCTTCCGCGTGGATAACCCCCACACCAAGCCGGGCAACTTCTGGGAATGGCTGATTGAAACCGTTCACGAAACCAACCCGGAGGTCATCTTCCTCGCCGAGGCCTTCACCGCCCCGGCCCGCCTCTACGGCCTGGCCAAGGCTGGCTTCACTCAGTCCTACATCTACTTCCCGTGGAAGACTACGAAGGAAGAGCTGACCGAATTCGGCGAGGAGATTACCCGCCATGCGGACATCGCTCGCCCATCCCTATGGGTCAATACCCCAGATATTCTGCATGACTTCCTGGTCAAGGGCGGCCGTGGCGCCTTCGCCATCCGCGCCGCGCTGGCTTCCACCCTGTCTCCGCTGTGGGGCATGTACTCCGGCTTCGAGCTGTTTGAAAACGTTCCGGTCAAGGAGGGCTCCGAGGAGTACCTCGACAGCGAGAAGTACCAGCTCCGCAGCCGCGATTACGACCAGGCACTGGCCACCGGCAACTCGCTGGAGCCGTTCATTGCCACGCTGAACAAGATTCGCCGCGAGTACCCTGCTCTGCAGCAGCTGCGCAACCTGCACTTCCACGACATCGACAATGACAACCTGCTGGCTTACTCGAAGCTCGATCCGGTCACCGGCGATGCCATCCTCGTTGTTCTCAACCTCGATCCGTGGAATGCCCAGGAAGCTACCGTGCACCTCGACATGGATCGCATTGGGCTCCGCAACCACGACCGCATGGATGTCACTGACCTGATTACCGGCAACCAGTTCAACTGGGGCAAGGACAACTACGTCCGCCTGGCACCGTGGGAAAACGTCGCGCACATCATCAAGCTGCCAGAAATCGACGTCAAGCTCCGCCACAAGTTGGCTTGGCGCGACGTCCCCGACTACGAGGGCTAGAACGCTTACTGGGAACTTTCGGGGTTAGTGGGCCGCTGACTTGACCACCGTCGCAACGATTCGTCGTTAGGCTGGCGGGTGAGTTAGCAGCCCACTGTCCCCTACCTCCCTCTATTTCTTTAGAACTGAACTCAACAACTTCACATTCACCTACCTAGAAACGCTTCGGAAGGACCTTCCATGGGAGCCCACACAGATCCCCGCCTCGCAATTGATTCCGGCGATATGGATCGCCTGCGCTACTGCACCCATCACGATCCGCACAGCATCTACGGCGCACACGTCGTGGACGGTGACACGGTTATTCGCACGAGGGTCTTCGGCGCTCAGGCAGTTACTGTCGTCAGCACGCGCGGCGAGTTTGAAGCGGAGAACCTGGGCGACGGTTTCTTCACCGCCCTCGTCCCAGGCGGCGATGACTTCGACTACCGCCTGCGCATTACGTGGGACTCCGGCGAAACCGTAGAGCGTGCCGACGGCTACCGTTTCCTCCCCACTATTGGCGCTGGTGACCTGCACCTAATCGGCGAAGGACGTCATGAGGAACTGTGGAAGGTTCTCGGTGCTCACCTTCGCAGTTACGACACAGAGCTGGGTACGGTCGAAGGCACCTCGTTTACGGTCTGGGCTCCGAACGCACGTGGCGTAGCCGTGGTCGGTGACTTCTGTATGTGGAACGGCGCGCAGTACCCAATGCGCTCTATGGGTGGCGCAGGTATCTGGGAGCTGTTCATCCCGGATGTGGGTGAGGGCGATGTCTACAAGTTCGCCATCACGACGCCGGAGGGACAGCGTCGCGATAAGGCCGACCCGATGGCGCGTGCTGCTGAGCTCCCACCGGCTACTGGGTCGATTGTTGCGACCTCCGACTACGCCTGGGGCGACCAAGCGTGGATGGAAAAGCGCGCCAACACAGACTGGACCGAAGAGCCCATCTCTATCTACGAGGTCCACTTGGGTTCCTGGAAGCAGGGCCTGAGCTACGAGGTTATGGCGGAGAAGCTGGTGCGTTACGTGGTCGACATGGGCTACACCCATGTGGAGTTCATGCCAGTATGTGAGCACCCGTTCACCGGTTCCTGGGGTTATCAGGTTTCCGGCTACTACGCTCCGACCAGCCGCTTCGGCACCCCAGATCAGTTCCGCGGTCTAGTTGATGCCTTCCACGCCGCTGGCATCGGTGTCATCATGGACTGGGTTCCGGGGCACTTCCCGAAGGACGAGTTCGCACTTGCCCGCTTCGATGGCACGGCTTGCTACGAGCACCCGGACTGGCGCCGCGGCGAGCAGCGCGACTGGGGCACCTACGTTTTCGACTTCGGCCGCAACGAGGTACGCAACTTCCTCTACGCCAACGCACTGTACTGGGCAGAAGAGTTCCACATCGACGGTCTGCGCGTCGACGCAGTGGCTTCCATGCTGTACCTGGACTACTCCCGCAATGAAGGCGAGTGGCTGCCGAACCAGTACGGTGGCCGTGAAAACCTCGATGCTGTTCAGTTCCTGCAGGAATTCAACGCCACTGTACACAAGCACAACCCGGGCTTCCTCACCGTGGCCGAAGAATCCACTTCTTGGCCGGGGGTGACCGCACCTACCGAACACGGTGGCTTGGGCTTCTCTATGAAGTGGAACATGGGCTGGATGAATGACACGCTGGAGTACTTCAGCAAGGAGCCGATTTACCGCTCCTACCACCACCATGAGCTCACCTTCGCTATGGTCTACGCCTACTCGGAAGAGTTTATTCTGCCGATTAGCCACGACGAGGTCGTGCACGGCAAGGGCTCGCTGTGGGAGCGCATGCCGGGCGGCGATTGGGATAAGGCCGCAGGCCTACGTACTTTCCTGACCTTCATGTGGGCACACCCGGGCAAGCAACTTCTATTTCAAGGTCAGGATCTTGGCCAGAACCACGAGTGGAACCACGATGAGTCCGTGGCTTGGGACAACCTCGAAGGTTGGAGCGGCGAATTCCACCGCGGCATTCAGCTGCTGGTTAAGGACATCAACGCCATCTACAAGGAAAACCCGGCGTTCTACACCCAGGATGACCGCCCAGAGGGCTTCCAGTGGATTAACGCGGATGATTCCACAAACAATGTTGTGTCCTTTGTCCGTTACGGCACCGATGGATCGGTCGTCGCCTGTGTCTATAACCTGTCGGGAACCACGCAGGAAATCTACAAGATTGGCGTACCGCGCGGTGGCCAATGGACGGAGATCCTGAACACAAACGCATCGCGTTACGAGGGCTCCGGCTACGGTGAAAACGGTACTGTGACCGCGGTTGAGCACGGTTGGAACGGCCAGGCTCACTCGATTGATTTGGTGCTGCCGGCCAACACCGCCATTTGGCTGAAGTGGCAGGGCTAGTACCGAATCAAGCCAAACAAAAGACAATCTCATAGGAATTGCCCGTGCTGCACGGTTTTCAGTGATCTGAGTTTCGGCCTGAAAACCTGACTCACGGGCAATTTTGTTTTAGGGAGCGTATCCAGGTCCTATCCTCGGAACGGATTGAACCAGTCAGGTTCCAAAGATTCGTTGTAATTCGCAGAATCTGAATCATCGGTGTACGCGGATCCATCCATGCTGTCGGTTCCGATACGATCCGGAATGCCGTCGCCATCCTCATCCGCGCTCCACGTCGCAGCCTGCTTGGCAGTCAGTGGCTTGCCATCCTTACCAAGGCGATTGTAATCCGGCAGAAGCGGGGCTATTTGGGAACCCAGCTGGCCGAGCAGGCCGTCGGTAAGCTCATTGAGCGGCACCTCATCAAAGCGCGTCGTAATGGCGTAAGCGATGGGTCCGGCTGCGGTGTACAAAATACCGTGGTCATTAACGCCCTCGGCAGTGTCACCGGTCTTCTGGACTGCGGAACCGACGTACATCACAAACTTCTGCGAACCACCGTAAGTGAGGTAGGTCAATGCAGTTTGTGCCGTGTCCTTGGTAATGAAGTTGTGCTTTGAGGTGCCATCGGCCACTTCCTGGAGACGTGCCATGAACAGCGCAGCTTGAGAGGGAGTAAACCAGGACCGATCACCGCTGGGATTGGGGATGTTGAACTTGTTGCCCAGGTGGTAGCGCTTGTCATCAACACCGGCTTCCTTGATGGTTTTGTTGACCTCGTCGAAACCACCGACAGCGTCAATCAACCCATTCGCCGCGGTGTTGTCCGAATACCGCATCACGTACTGCAACAGCCCGTCGAGCGTGTATTGGCCAGGGCCAATCACGCTTCCGCCAACACCATTGTCCCAATCGACCGTCACCGTCTTGTCTAGGTCATCGCCGAATTTCTTCAGCGCAGTAACCACTAACGGAGCCTTGATGGTCGATGCGGAGTACTCCTTCGTATCCTCGCCTACCGACGCCGTGAGCCCTTTGTATGGACCGTCAATGACACGCAAATAGACACCTAAATCAATGCCATAGTTGTCGGAGAAACTCTTAGCCGCAGTATCGAGGACGTCCTGTGCATCAGACCAGGTGACTTCCTCGGAAGCATCCCAACCGTTATCTGGAGCATTAGGTTTTGTGGTAGCAGTGGTGGCCTTGGACCCGGTGGTGCTTGGGACATCGATGGTGCACCCCGCCAACAGAGTCGAGGCCGAAAGCGCAACAATGACCGAGGCGGAAGTAGCGCGAAGGGCTTTGGGGCGAAGTCGCATGCAAAACTCCTGGCTGCAGAAAACTGAAGACCAAAGGCACCTAGCGCAGTATGAACTGTCTGAGGTGAACAGGTGGATGAGATGCAGTGGTAACTGCTGTAAACCACTGAGAACTGTTGGAAGATTACCACCTTCCGAAAAATCTCGTTGCACTGGGGCGCAGCTTTTGTGCAACAATGGATTAAATATAGACATGATTAAAAGAATCAATGTCCAACGGTGCACCCAGGCAGTTGAGCTGCACATTTGATGCTTAATGCTTCAACGATGCCTCGTTCGAGACCGCTGCTAGAAATAGCGCACGGCACCGAAAATCGGAGGAAGTGAATCGCAATGGAGGAAAAGGTACATCGCTTGATGGACCGCATGCAGATTCGCCATGCCCATATGCGCAACACCTGGTATGGGCCGGTACTCTCCCCGGTTCTTCTCGTCGCAGGCTTCGCACTGCTCATTGTTGGCATTATCATTTTGCCAACTCCTGCTCCCGGATGGCTCTGCATCTTTGTTGCACTGGGAATTCTCTCGTTGGTGCACCCGCCGACACGTCGCCTGAACATCTGGTTGGCAGCAAAATTGGACGCCTTTTACGCCTGGTATGCGGAGCGTCATGTGGCAATGAAAGCAACACTTTTCCTGTTGCTAATGGCGTTTATGGCCGCTGTAATGGGCAGCGTCTACTACTTCATGGCTCCGGATGACTGGCCATACACCGACGCTTCAAGCTAGGAGCCTGAGCGCTTTCCAGGCTCCTAGTACAGTGCCCCTAGTCCAGTACTCCTAGTACAGTGCGCTAGCCATCCTCCGGCGTGCATCCAATGCCACTGGATCTGCGGTATCGAATAGCACAAGCAGCTCTAGTAGACGCGACTTGATGGCCTCACGGTCATCGCCAAACACCTGCGGGAGCAACTTCAACAAACGATCGAGCGCCTTCGCTGGATCGTCGACAAGCATCGTGACATCCGCGGCATCGAGGGCGAGCGCGACGTCCTTCGGCGCAGCGTCGGCCTTTGCAATTGGATCTGCGCTGCGATCGATTTTGGCAGCGCGGGCGAAGAAGGACACATTCGCGTGAGCGCGCTTCAGCCCCTGATTTGCGGGCTCGGACTGCAGCATAGCGTCATACAGCTCCAACGCTCCGTCGAAATCGCCCTCCTCGAGCAACTCTTCAGCCTGCTCCAAACGCGGGTCATCGGTGGGTACGGGATTGCCGAAGAAGTCAGTCGGCTCCGGAGCCTCCGGCCCGCTGCCCTCCCCAGCCATACGAGTTCCCGCCGGCAACCCCTTGAGACGACCCCGAGTGGCCTCCATAACCTGCGCCAGCCACTGCTCCAGCCAATCCCTGGTTTTCTCGCCGACAAACATGCCAATGGGACTGCCCATAGCCACAGCCGTGACTGTCGGCACTGCCTGCACACCGAATGCCTGGGCCAGCTGCGGATGCTCCTCAGCATCTGCCCACGCCAGGATCCAGTTCAAATTAGCCTCACGGGCCATGCCTTCTAGCTCAGCCCGAAGACGCAACGAATCAGCTGCTCCAGCCATGCCGATCAAGACAATAACCGGGACCTGCTCCGAGCGCAGAACGACTTCTGCCTCAAGGGTCTGCGGGACAATCTCAACTACAGGAGGAAGCCCATTTCCCTGATCACTGGTTGCCCGCTCGATCTCCTCTCGGCGCTTACGTTCGGCTTCGGCGCGCTGGTGGAGCTGCTCCAAATCAACCGTGCCGGGTGGTGGCGGCGGAGTCGAGCACTCGCGGTGACCGTGTGCTCCATGCGAGTGACCATGAGAATGGCCATGTGCGTGACCATGTCCAGCTGGCATCGTCAAAGGGGTTCCTCTCCAGTGTCGTCGTAAAGCCTATGTAAAGACCTATGTAGAGCCTACGTGTCCAATCCGAACAAGAGACTAGTCGGTGGCTTTCAGCGCATCCTCGACCGCATCCACTTTCGCACGCAGCTGCCCGGTGTATCCGTTGCGAATGTCCGCTTTGATGACCAGAGAAGTACGCGGACTGACACGGCTGACTGCTTCCGTGGCTCGCTTAATGACATCCATCACCTCATCCCATTCGCCTTCAACAAGGGTGAACATGGCATTGGTCTCGTTGGGCAGGCCAGATTCGCGCACAACACGCACGGCTTCAGCAACGGCCTCAGCCATTCCCTGCTCAGGATCGGAGAAAGTGGGGGCAACAGAAAATGCGACAATCATGGCGCCGATAATAGCGAGTACCCTGGAAACTATGAGTGAGACACAGATTCCCGTTCCCCATAAGTACGTAGTCGCTGTTGATCACGTCGGCGTCGCAGTCCCGGATTTTGATGCCGCTATTGAGTGGTACCGCGCAAACCTTGGTTTCATCAACTACCACGATGAAGTCAATGAAGAGCAGGGTGTCCACGAGGCCATGGTCGGCCCGGCCGACAAGGTTGAAGGTGGCACTCTGGTTCAGATTCTCGCGCCACTGAATGACCAGTCCACGATTGCAAAGTACCTGGACAAGAAGGGTCCAGGAATCCAGCAGTACGCAGTTCGTGTCACTGATCTGGAGGCGCTGATGGCGCACCTGAAGGAGCAGGGCACCCGGGTGCTGTACCCGGAGCCGAAGATCGGTACCGCAGGTTCGCGCATCAACTTCATCCACCCGAAGGATGCCGGTGGCGTCCTGCTGGAGCTCGTTGAGCCGGCTAAGTAAATCTATCCCCAGCGGCGCGTGATAGTGCGGTGAGCTCTATTGCGCCAGCAGTTGGTGTGCCAATGGCGCCGGTCATCGGCGCCTGCACCATAATCCTGCGGCCATGCCACGATGTGCGAGGTCCCGGGCATGATTTCCTGGTCGCACCCCGGACAGCGATAAACCTTGTTCGACTGGCCAGCGCTGATGTTACGCACCGCAAAGTCCACGTCCTGCCAACCGGCAGGCCCAGATTCAGTGCGAGTGTTTTGGAAAGAACTGCCAAATGCGGGCAGGCTGCCGCGATTCTGGCCGTGGTTATTACGCCCGCCGCGTTGATTACCTCGTTGATTACCGCGCCGCTTGTGGTTTCGCCTAGGCATGGCTAGAACAACCGCAATTCATTGGACTCCAGGCCACGCAGGGCGTCGTAATCCACGGTCACACAGCGAATCCCACGATCCTCTGCCAGAGTCTTGGCCTGTGGCTTAATCTCCTGGGCAGCAAAAATCCCTTCCACCGGTGCCAGCAGCTCATCGCGGTTCAGCATCTCCAAGTAACGGGTTAGCTGTTCAACACCATCGATACCGCCCCGACGCTTAACCTCGACTGCAACGGTGGCGCCGTTTTCATCGCGGCCAAGCAGATCCACCGGTCCGATCGGGGTTGGGTATTCGCGCCTAATCAGGGTGTAGCCCTCGCCAAACGTTGTGAACTGATCTGCAAGGAGTTCCTGTAGATGCGCTTCTACCCCGTCCTTCTCCAGGCCAGGGTCCTCTCCCAGTTCGTACGTGCTATCAGCCAGCACCTTGCCGATAGTGATACGAAGTTGCTCGCCCTTCTTATTCTCAACGACCCAGAGCTTTTCACCAGTGTCTTCCCCCGACTCGTCGAGAATATCCTTCTCCGTCAGCGTGCACGGCGGTGTCATCCAGTTCAGAGGCTTATATGCACGGTCGTCGGCATGCACAGAAACTGACCCATCTGCTTTCACCAACAGCAAGCGCGGGGCATGAGGCAGATGGGCATTCAAGCGACCGACATAGTCAACAGTGCATTCAGCAATCACAAGGCGCATTCCCCTACCCTAACGTGACTGCCGCGCGGGAGAAAACAATACCCACTAGAGCCTTAGCAATAGCCTGTCGTAAGAGACTAGTACTGACTTCCCCGGCCACGGTTATAAGCCGAACGGAAGCGTCGCTCAATATTTGTAGGAAACTCACGAGTCTGGCGTGACGACGGCTTCGACTCCACCCACGCCACCAGCGCAGTGTCCGAGGACGAGTCCACGGCAAACTCCCATTCGGTATTTTTCCCCGTTTTAATCCTGACTACCCGAAGCCCGGGCGCGAAAAAACCCGCCTCGATGTCAGTCGGATCTCGGCGATCCACAATAGTGACATCGTGACGGGCAAATTCGGCATCACAGCCAGGACGCAGCGAACGTAGCTTGTACATCTTCAACGTCGACTCTGAATAAACAATGACACCATGGCGCCAATGACTGCCATCACCTGCAGGAAGGCGACGAGCAATAACAGGAGTACCTTTTGCATGCAGGCTGGCGAAACGCCACAGGGCAAGGACCCCGCCGACGATCAACATCGCACCGATAATCATGAACATGATTGACATCATGGTTACGCTTGAAAACACTATCTGCCAGCCTCGCATCCGGGTGAATAGACGACGAACCTTGGTTCAAAAGCGCTTTAGAGGCTTTTTACAAACCCTACCCGATTGTTGCACTGACATGAAAAATAACTAAGAAAAACGGGGCGGGAAGCTGGCAAGATTTCTCTTGCGAGCTCCCCGCCCCGTTTAAAGAAGCAGGAAGAATACGGTCGTGCGACCGGATGTTCAGGCGAAAAGACTAGTTGGTGGAAGCGCGACGAGCCGCGCGGACCTCCGACTCAGCCTGTGCCTTTACTGCAGGGTCATCCGAAGTCAGGTTGGACTCGGCCTCGGAGAGGTTAACCTCGTCAGCCCAGATTGCCTTATCCGCGAGGATCGAAACCTTCGAGGTAGACACGGAAATGAACCCACCCTGTACCGAAGCGACAAGAACCTTGCCGTCTGCGGTCTTGATGGTCACCGTGCCGTTGTTGACCAGCTGGCCAAGCAACGGCTGGTGTCCGGGCAGCACGCCGATCTCACCCTCGGTGGTCTGGGCAGAGACCAAGGTGGCCTTGCCCTTCCAGAGCGGTCGCTCAACGGCAACCAGTTCAGCGGTGATTTCAGCCATGAGGATGCCCCTTACTTCTTCTGCATTTCAGCGTACTTCTTCTCGACATCGTCGAGGCCACCCAGGCCGTCGAAGGCCATCTCCGGGTAGTTGTCGAAGTCGCCCTTGCAGATGCGGTCGAAGGCAACAATGGTGTCCTTCAGCGGGACGTACGAACCAGGCAGACCCGTGAACTTCTCAGCAACGAAGAAGTTCTGACCCAAGAATCGCTGGATACGACGTGCACGCTGCACGGTCACCTTGTCCTCCTCAGACAGCTCGTCCATACCGAGGATGGCGATGATGTCCTGGAGTTCCTTGTTCTTCTGCAGGATGTTAATAACCTGCTGAGCAACGCGGTAGTGCTCGTCACCGACGATCGACGGCTCGAGGATACGAGAAGTCGAAGTCAGCGGGTTCACTGCCGGGTAAATACCCTTCGATGCGATCGAGCGGTCGAGCTCGGTAGTGGCATCGAGGTGGGCGAAGGTCGTTGCCGGAGCCGGGTCGGTGTAGTCGTCGGCAGGCACGTAGACGGCCTGCAGAGAGGTAATCGAACGGCCCTTGGTGGACGTAATGCGCTCCTGCAGAACACCCATCTCGTCAGCCAGGGTCGGCTGGTAACCCACAGCGGAAGGCATACGACCCAGCAGGGTCGAAACCTCAGAACCGGCCTGGGTGAAACGGAAGATGTTGTCAATGAAGAGCAGCACGTCCTGGTGCTGAACATCGCGGAAGTACTCCGCCATGGTCAGACCCGACAGCGCGACGCGCATACGGACTCCCGGAGGCTCGTCCATCTGGCCGAAGACGAGGGCGGTGTCCTGGAGAACGCCCATCTCTTCCATTTCCAGGAAGAGGTCGGTGCCCTCACGGGTACGCTCACCAACACCGGCGAAGACCGAAGTACCGGAGAACTCGCGTGCAATACGAGTAATCATCTCCTGGATCAGAACGGTCTTACCGACACCGGCACCACCGAACAGACCAATCTTGCCGCCCTTAACGTACGGGGTCAGCAGGTCGATGACCTTAATGCCGGTTTCCAGAATCTCGGTCTTACCCTCGAGCTGGTCGAAGGCCGGTGGCTCACGGTGGATGCCCCACTGCTCACCATCACGGCCCAAGCCCGGCTCATCCAGGCAGTCGCCCATTGCGTTAAAGACGTGACCCTTGACGACGTCACCAACCGGAACCGAAATCGGCTTACCGGTGTCCTTGACCTCTGCACCGCGGACAAGTCCGTCGGTCGGGGCCATAGCAATGGTACGAACCATGTTGTCACCGAGGTGCTGTGCAGTCTCGAGGACAATGGTCTTAGCGACCGAAGGAAGGGTAACTTCCACGGTCAGCGCGTTGTAAAGTGCCGGCAGTTCGTTACGCGGGAACTCCACGTCGACGACGGCACCGATGACACGCACAACACGGCCCACAGCCGTGGTGGTGTTCTGCTCACTTAGAGCTGTGCTCATATCTAGTCACTTTCTCCGCTGTCGTCGAGCGCACCGGCGCCACCGACGATTTCTGTGATTTCCTGGGTAATCTGTGCCTGACGTGCCTGGTTAGCAACACGCGAGAGGTCCTTGACCAACTCGGTAGCGTTGTCCGTCGCAGACTTCATAGCGTTACGACGGGCAGCAGACTCAGAGGCAGCGGCCTCGAGCATCACTGCGAACAGGGTGCGGGACACGTACTGGGGCAGAAGCTCTGCCAACAGGGTGTCTGCATCAGGCTCGAATTCATAGTCCGGCTTGAGGTCATCTGATCCATCGGACAGCATGTCCTCGCCCTGAGCAATCTCGACATCCTCGTACACAGGCTCAATCGGGAGCATCTGATGTGCACGCGGAATCTGAGAAAGCATCGACACGAATTC
The DNA here is from genome assembly GCF_040743205.1 of Corynebacterium sp. 045007. Lineage (NCBI taxonomy): Bacteria > Bacillati > Actinomycetota > Actinomycetes > Mycobacteriales > Corynebacteriaceae > Corynebacterium > Corynebacterium sp. 045007. The sequence goes on along the minus strand of NZ_JBFLKW010000008.1, from coordinate 24,466 downwards.
CGTGTAGACAACGTGGACCTGGTCGAAGCCCTGAACGGCCTCGCCGTTGGTGCCACGCAGGCCTTCGCGGTACTTGGCAGTGCCCTCGGCCGTAGCGTTGAAACCATCAATGAGGTGACGACGCACGTCGTGGGTTGCGGCGTAGTCCGGATCCTGGGAGAAGCCCTCCCACGTACCGGCGAGCTCGACACCACGGAAGTCGTAGTAGTCGGTGCCCTTACGGCCAGTCACGTAGAGAACGACCTCATGCCCCTGCTCTTCCAGAGCGGTACGCAGCTCTGCAGCCTTCTTCAGGACGTTGTGGTTGTAGCCGCCACACATGCCGCGGTCACTGGTGACAACCAGGACTGCAACACGCTGGTTACCCTCACGCTCTACGAGCATCGGGTGATCCAACGACGAAGCCGATGCGAGACGTCCGATGACCTTCTCGATTTCGTCGGCGTACGGCTGGGAGTCTGCTACGCGACGCTGCGCCTTAGTAATGCGCGAGGTTGCGATAAGCTCCTGGGCCTTGGTGATCTTCTTTGTCGAGTTCACCGACTTGATTCGGGCTCGAAGTTCACGAAGATTCGCCATGTCCTATTCCCTCCCTTCAATTGCGAAAACGGTCATTGAGTAGCTCAACCTGCCTAGTTCTGGGCAGTCTTGCGGGAGACCGTAATCTGCTGCTTCTTGAGCTCGCCCTCGTCGAGTGCCTCGACCGGAGCCTCGGAAGCCAGCGGTGCACCCTCAGAAGTCTGGAAGGACTTCTTGAAGTTAGCGGTAGCGGACTTCAGAGCAGCCTTGGACTCGTCAGAGAAGGCAACTCCGCCGTCAATCTGCTCGAAGACTGCAGGCTGAGTGTCCTGCAGGTGCTCAAGCAGCTCGGCCTCGAAGCGACGGACATCCTCAACGGGGACATCGTCGAATTCGCCCTCACCAGCGAGGTAGATGGAGGTCATCTGGTACTCGACCGGCTGCGGGTGGTTTTCCTTCTGCTTCAGCAGCTCAACCAGACGCTGACCGCGCTCCAGCTGACGCTTGGAGGCATCGTCCAGGTCGGATGCGAACATTGCGAATGCTTCCAGGTCGCGGTAGGACGCGAGGTCCAGACGCAGGTTACCGGAAACCTTCTTCATGCCCTTGGTCTGAGCGGCACCACCAACACGGGAAACCGACACACCGACGTTAATAGCCGGGCGGACACCCTGGTTGAAGAGGTCGGACTCGAGGAAGACCTGGCCGTCGGTAATGGAAATGACGTTGGTCGGAATGAAGGCCGACACGTCGTTTGCCTTGGTCTCGATGATCGGCAGTGCGGTCAGCGAGCCTGCACCCATGTCGTCGGAGAGCTTTGCAGCACGCTCCAGCAGACGGGAGTGGAGGTAGAAGACGTCACCCGGGTAAGCTTCGCGTCCCGGCGGGCGACGCAGCAGCAGCGAGATGGCACGGTAGGCCTCTGCCTGCTTAGTCAGATCATCGTAGATGACCAGGACGTGCTTGCCCTGGTACATCCAGTGCTGACCCAGTGCGGCGCCTGCGAATGGTGCAAGCCACTTGAAGCCTGCGGCATCCGACGCCGGGGCAGCAACGATGGTGGTGTACTCGAGTGCGCCCTGCTCCTCGAGGGTCTGGCGCACACCAGCAATGGTGGAGCCCTTTTGACCGATAGCAACGTAGATGCATCGCACCTGCTTGCTCGGGTCACCGGACTCCCAGTTAGCCTTCTGGTTCAAAATGGTGTCCAGGCAGACCGCGGTCTTACCGGTCTTACGGTCACCAATGATCAGCTGACGCTGACCACGACCAATTGGGGTCATTGCGTCGATGGCCTTAATACCAGTAGCCATCGGCTCTTCAACCGGCTGACGCTGCAGCACGGTCGGTGCCTGCAGCTCGAGGACGCGGTCCTCTTCAGCCTCAATGTCGCCCAGGCCGTCAATCGGCTGGCCCAGGGGGTTAATTACGCGACCGAGGAACTTGTCCCCGACCGGAATCGAAAGGACGTCACCCGTCCGCTTTACCTCGTCACCCTCTTTAAGCGACTCGAAGTTACCCAGCACCACAACGCCGACCTTGTCGGTGTCGAGGTTCTGAGCGACGCCAATAACGCCGCCCGGGAACTCCAGAAGCTCATTCGTCATGACCGACGGCATTCCCGAAACCTGGGCGATACCATCAGCTGCACTGATAACAACGCCAACCTCCTCGCGGGAGGCCTCCGGGGAGTAGCTCGAGGTGTAGTTCGCAATCGCGCTACGGATCTCGTCGGAGGAGATCGTCAGCTCCGCCATGTTCTTCCTGCTCTCGGTAATATTCTTCCAGTGATTAATCGTCTAAACCATCCGTCAGCCGAGGCCGACGCGCAGCTTCTCAAGCTTTGTTGAAAGGCTACCGTCGATGACCTCGTCGCCAACCCGGATGACCAGTCCACCGAGAATCGAGTTGTCGATCACGGTGTGGATGGACATCGCCTTGCCGTAGACTCGGCCGAGCTTGTCCGCCAGTGCTCGCTCTTGCTCGTCAGAGACGGCAGTGGCACTGGTCACGCGAGCGACGACGTGGTTCCGCAGGCCGGCGGCTAGCCGGGACAGGGAGTCAATGTCGTCCGCGGGGCGCTTGGATGGGCGACCAACAGCCTGCAGTGCCAGGGTCTCGGTCACGGAAGTGACCTTGCCGTACAGCACAGAGGCAAGGAGCCCACGCTTGGCTTCGGGGGTTGCGGCCTTGTCGGCCAGCAGCTGTTCAAGCTGCGACTGCTCAGCCAGGATGTGTCCCAGTTGGAACAGCTCAGACTCAACAGTCTCAAGCTGTCCCTGGCCTTCGGCAGAGCGAAGTAGGGCTCGACGGCCCAGCTCTACCAAACCCTCACGCATTTCACGCGGGGTGGACCATACCTGCGCGGCAGCATCCACGACGAGGTTAAGAGTCGTCTCAGATACCTTGCCCGCGAACAGGCTCCGGACAAGGCCGGAACGCTGTTCCGCAGTCGCCGAGGTGTCGGCGACAGCGACACGCAGGCCGCGGTCGGAGTCCAGGACCTCGACGATGTCGAAAAGCTCGGAACCAGTCTGAGCAGCCTGAGCAACAGCGACATTGTCACCACCGATAGCGGCGTCCAGTCGCTGGCTAAGAGCTGCCAGGGATTCGCGGCTTGCTGCGTGCATGTCGCCTACTTTCCGGCCGGGGCCACGGTGTCAAGGTTGGACAAGAAGTTGTCAATCGTCGACGAGTTACGAACGTCGTCGGAAAGCTGCTCGCCCAGAAGGCGCTCAGCAAGATTGATGGAGTTCTGGCCCATTTCCTTGCGCAGCTCTGCGACTACCTGCTCACGCTGGGCAGCGAGCTGCTTTTCACCGGACTCGATGATTCGTGCGCTCTCGTCATTGGCCTTGGTCGTAGCGTCTGCAATGATGCGCTGACCCTGTGCACGGGCTTCGTCGCGAATCTTTGCTGCTTCAGTACGGGCCTCTGCGAGCTGACTGTTGTACTTTTCCAGAGCGGCCTTCGCCTCGGCCTGTGCAGCCTCAGCGCGCTCAATGCCGCCCTCAATCCGGTCCTCCCGCTCGGTCAGGACCTCCTGGAACTTCGGAAGAACGAGCTTCCAGAAGAGAACCAGGATAATAACCAGCGGGACAACGGACCAGACGATGTCATAGGTCTTTGGCAGCAGCGGGTTGATGGACTCTCCCATCGGGAGGTCACCCGCAGCTAGCAAAAAGGTGAAATCTGTCATGGTTTACGTGTTCTCCGCCTGAGGTCCGGACTTAAACAAAAACGAAGCCTGCGACCAGGCCGATTAGGGCGAGAGCCTCAGTGAAGGCAATGCCCAGGAACATGGTGGTACGCAGCTGGCCGGCCATCTCAGGCTGGCGTGCCATACCCTCAACGGTCTTGCCGGCGACGATGCCGATGCCGAGGCCCGGGCCCAGGGTGGACAGACCGTAACCGATGGTCTTCAGGCCAGCGTTGGTGTCGACAGCCTGGACAGCGTCCTGAGCGGAGAGGATGACGTCGTTCATTATGAACCGTTCCCTTTCTTAAAGGATGGCCCCGGATTAAAGATTGTTCTAAGTAGGCCCGGGGCTTTTGTGGGTCAAGTGGGTCTTGCTATTAAATTTGCGAGGCCTTGTTGCCGAAGTTGCGGCCTCATTAGTTATGGGTTAGTGCTCGTCTGCGTGCAGCGACAGTTCGATGTAGACGGCGCTCAGCAGGGCAAAGATGTATGCCTGCAGGAAAATCACCAGCATCTCGAACAGCGTGAATGCTACCGCAGCGACAAGGGTCAACCCGGACAGGGCGGTCCAACCATTCAGCTGCCAGAAGAAGAAGTTCGTGGCACCGAAAAGCAGGACTAGAACCATGTGGCCCGCCAGCATGTTGGCCATCAGACGGATGGTCAGCGTAACTGGGCGGAGAACGAAGTTGGAGAAAATCTCGATCGGCACCACGATGAGGTGGAGTACCGGTGGCAAGTTCGGAATAACGACTGCCGACTTCACAAACTTGAAGAAGCCCATCTTCTTCGAGCCCGCGTAAATGAAGGCAACGTATGCGAACAGGGCCAGAACCAGTGGCATACCGATTCGGGCGTTCGGCGAAATATTGAGGCCAGGAATAATAGCCGCAATATTCATCGAGATAACAAGGAAGAAGATGGTGGCCAGAACCGGAAGGAAACGACGCCCCTCCTTCTTACCCAGAATCTCCTCCGCGATGTGGATGCGGACGAAGTCCAGCATCAACTCCGCAACGTTCTGCAGACCAGTCGGCACGAGCTTCGGACGACGCATTGCGACGACGAAGAACACGGCGACGATCACGGCCATCAAAAGACGAACAATCATCAGGCGGTCCATGGCGTACCAGTCGCCACTGCCACCTAGAATGAAGTCGCCAAATTGTTCACCCGGGAAATACTCCTCCTGCAAGTTGGGTGAGTGAAACTCACCCCGCATCTCGGCAAGTGTTGTAACGCTCAGCGTTCTCTCCCGTGATTGGGCCGCTAGAACTATTGTCAAGCGGTGCGAAGGACGTCATTTAACGTGTCGCGCCGCGGATTCCATTCGCTCATCAGCACGGCGCTCACGGGGACCGTACCTGTGGAAATGATAGTTATTTCGCTACAGGCCGTCTTACCCGAAACTCAGGATAACAGTTCTGACTCATTTTCCCCACCCGGTACACCCCCGCGTTTCCGACCCCGAATCCAACAAAGAGGCCGACCCCCTCTGTGGGTTTCGGCCTCTATTTGTGGCATCTTCTGCACAAACTGGACAATATGCTTATTACCTGCGGTTTTAGAAGCGTATTGCAGCCTCTCAGCAGGTCAACAAGTTATTAACGAGCTATTCGTCCTTCATTGGTTGCACATAAGTGAGGTTAGATTGCGACATTCCCCACACTTCTGCACCGAGTGTCACCATCAGAGTGAGTACAACAGTGACGAAGAAAGTCATGTTGTCATAAAACTCAAGATTTCTAATAACAACCAGGACACCGATTAGTACGACAATCTTCAACAACCAACCACCCAGTACAACGGCAAGCGTAACGGACGGCGAAGTTCGAGCAGTAAAGAGGATGCCTAGAACGGTAAGCAATACGAAGCTTCCGCTAATGCCCGCTCCAAGGAGTACGCCCCAGACACCGGGCATACCGTTTTTGCCACCCCAGACCAGCAGCGAAAGCACGGTAATCACAGCGAGCGCGATTGCGCCCGAGCGAGCAGCAGCCAGCAGCGGTCGCCGCGAATCATCGTATTTAGACTCGGGCTCCGGAGTTGTTTTTTCAGTCACGGTCGAAGATTGTACCTTCTGCGTCCACGTCGACGTCTTATAACCTGCCGGACCCCACTTCCACTTCTGGGACGCGCTCCCCTTGAACGGTCGTCGGCAAGCGCATTGCGACGACGGAGGGTGAAGACAACCGCGATGATAAGCAGGACCCCGAAGGTGAGAGCGACGAATTCAAAGGGGAAAATGGTGGTGGCAACGGCGGCGTACGCGACGACCGACACCCATAGGTAAAGCACTAGCACCACGCGGCGATGACTGTGTCCCATCGACAGGAGGCGGTGGTGAATATGCATTTTGTCGGGCGAGAAGGGTGACTTGCCCTGACTGACGCGGCGAACAACAGCAAGCAACAAGTCGAGCATTGGCACGCTAATTGCTGCGATGACGACCACAACCGGCGAGATTAGAGCGATGACGTCAGCGGTGCCGTACATGGAGGGCGCGATGCGTCCCGACGCCGACACCGATGCCGCTGCGAGCAGCAAGCCGATCATCATGGCACCGGAATCGCCCATGAAAATGCGTGCGGGCTCGAAGTTGTGCGGCAAGAAGCCCAGGCAAGCGCCGAGGAGGCACGCGGAGATCATCGCGGGTGGATAGGCAGACACGGTTCCGCCTTGGTCGTGAAGCAGGACCATCGAATAGACAAGGATTGCAGCTGCGGCAATCATGCCGAGTCCAGCTGCGAGACCATCAATTCCGTCAACAAAATTGAAGGCGTTAATCAATGCCACAGTAAATAGGACAGTCAAGACTGTGGACATGATTGGATCGAGAATGAGAGTGGCGCCGCCACTGAAAGGGATATAGAGCAGATACCAATTGACGCCCATAAATGACATCAAAAGTGCCGCCGCGACCTGCCCCACCAACTTCGTAAGGGCATCTAAGTCAAAGAGGTCATCCCAAATACCGACGATTAGCAAGAGCGACGCGGCCGCCACAACTGCCCTCATATCTGGAGTCATAGGTGGAAAACCACGGTTGAGGGCCGGCATAACCGAGGCAAGGGCGATAGCTGCGACCACCCCAGAGTACATCGCCACGCCTCCGAGCCTGGGCTTCGGAATATCGTGGACATCGCGCGTGCGGGGCGCATCCAACCAGCCCGAGCGAACCAGCACAAAACGCACTACTCCAGTGAGCAAATAACTGACAGCAGCGGAAACTAAAACGAGCATGGCGAGCTCGCGGATGGGCACACCTGCCCCACCCGACTGGGCTGCCAAAAAGCTCATGTCCGCCACTAGGTACTACTCACCCACACAATCGCTGCAGATATTAAACAGGAAAAACCTTAGGTAGCCAAGACTACTGCCCCAGCAGTCGCTCGGGCGTCGTACTCAAAACCTCAGCAACCGCCGCTGCTGACACAGCGCCTTCGCGCAGAATCCGCGGCACTGGAGTCGAGATATCGACAATCGTCGATGGGGTGCCAATCGTGGCTTCGCCGCCGTCGACGTAGACAGCCGCTTCCCCACCCAACATCTGCTTGGCACGCACGGCATTGGTGGCCGGTGCCTGGCCGGAGATGTTCGCACTGGACACGGCCATCGGACCGGTGCGGCGCAGAATCTCGATAGCAATTGGGTGCAGCGGCATGCGCAGCATGACCGTACCCGCGGTATCACCAAGGTTCCATGGCAAGCTCGGCGCCTGGTTCACAACCAGCGACAGTCCGCCCGGCCAGAAAGCCTCCACCAGCGTGCGAGCAGCTGGCGAGTATTCGCGGACGAGCCCCTCAATCGTGTTCCAGGAACCCACGAGCACCGGTACCGGCATATCCGGGCCGCGGTGCTTGGCACGCAGCAAGGAGGCAACGGCCTGGTTATCAAAGGCATCGCAGCCAAGGCCGTAGACGGTATCGGTAGGCATAACGACCAGCCGTCCTGCCTTCACTGCATCTACTGCTGCTGCAATTGCGCGTTCGCGGTTTTCATCTGTGCTGCAGTCCATAATCCTGCTCATCAGATTTGTGCTCCTGCTTCAAAGTTTGCTTTTAAGATCAATTTTTGCGTCCCACCGTAAAACGGTCACGGCCCGCAAAGTCACGGTGGACCTCTACATCAGCGTAATCCCAGGTGTCCTTTAGCAGTGAACTGACATCGTCTCCTGAAGAGTCATCGTGCTCGATGCCGATGACTCCACCCGGCCGCACCAGCGCATCCACTAGGTTCATCATAGGTCGAATGACATCTAGCCCATCGTCGCCGCCGAAGACCGCAGAGTGCGGATCAGCTCTCACTTCGGGGTCAACTTCGGTGTCTTCGGGCACATATGGAGGGTTGGACACAACAATGTCGGTCTCGCCTACCCATTCTGCGAGCTCAGCGCCATCATCAATCAGCTGAACATCCGTGACATCGCCAGCAATCAGACGCACACGCCCATCGCCGTACGTCTCGATATTCTTCGCAGCCCACGCCCGTGCCCGCTCAGAGAGCTCCACAGCCACCACGTCCGCTTCGGGTACGGCATCGGCGATCGCCAACGCCAACGCACCAGATCCAGTACACAAGTCAACGATTTTCGGCTTGACGACGCCACTTGCGACCAGTTCACGGGCTCGATCGATTGCCCACTGCGCAAGCAGTTCCGTCTCCGGACGGGGTACAAAAACACCGGGCCCAACCTGTAGTTCCAGGCTCATCATCGGCGCCGTACCGAGGATGTGCTGCAGTGGCTCACGCGCCACTCTGCGGGCCAGTACCTCGGCCAGATACTTGCGACCGTCCTCATCGGTGTACGGTTCGTCTCCGCGGAAGATGATGTCTGCCGGTCCCGCATTGATAGCAGCTGCAATTAGCGCCCGCGCGTCGGCATCCGGAGAAACCAGCGCCGCGTCGTCAAGCGTGCGACGCGCATAGCGAAACAGCTCGCCGAGGGTACGGACGGAATCCGGTAACGTCGGCGAGCTATTTTCTGCGGGCGTGGGGCTACTCGGCTTCAAGACGCTCAGCGCGCTCCGCGTCGTGGAGGGCCTTGAGCAGGTCATCCATGTCGCCGCCCAGCACCGAGTCCAGGTTGTGAGCCTTGTAACCGATGCGGTGATCGGAAACGCGGTTCTCCGGGAAGTTGTAAGTGCGGATGCGCTCGGAGCGATCCATGTTGCGCACCTGAGACTTACGCTGGTCAGAGGCGGCCTCGGCGATCTCCTCTTCCTTCATCTGCTGCAGTCGAGCAGCAAGGACCTGCATAGCGCGGGCCTTGTTCTGAATCTGCGAGCGTTCCTTCTGACAGGTAACAACGAGACCAGTCGGCAGGTGCGTCAGGCGAACGGCGGAGTCAGTCGTGTTAACACCCTGACCGCCCTTACCGGAGGAGCGGTAGACGTCGACACGCAGATCCTTTTCATCAATCTGGATGTCTTCGACCTCGTCGGGCTCCGGGTAGACCAGCACACCAGCGGCGGACGTCTGAATACGGCCCTGAGATTCGGTAACCGGCACGCGCTGCACGCGGTGAACGCCACCTTCAAACTTGAACACGCTCCACGCACCGTCACGGGACGGAGTCTTAGCTCGGATGGACATAGTCATGTCCTTCACGCCGCCGAGATCAGACTCGGACAGCCCGAGAATCTCGGTGGTAAAGCCGTGCTTTTCTGCATAGCGCTGGTACATGCGAGCGAGCTCACCTGCGAAGAGCGCTGCTTCCTCACCGCCGGCACCGGACTTGAGCTCCATAACGATGTCATCGCTGTCGTGCGGATCGCGCGGAGCCAGCAGGTCGGCGAGCTTTTCCTCGAGCTCCTCTGCCTCGACAGCGAGACGCTCAGCCTCAGCTGCGAATTCGGAGTCCTCGTATGCCATCTCGCGAGCTGCTTCCAGGTCATCCTGGACCTCAGTCAGCTTCTTGTGAGTCTGAATGACCGGCTGCAACTCATTGAAGCGCTTGCCGACCTTACGGGCAGCCTTCGGGTCGTTGTGCAGCTCGGGGTCTGCCAGCTGCGCCTCGAGCCCGTGGTATTCGGAGAGGATGTCGTCAACTGCGGAAACCTGATTAGCCATTGAATATTCCTTCAGATTGTGATGGGTGAAATGCTGGTTGGTGCTGTGGTTTGCGGCTAACCCCAGCTAAAGCATGTCGTCCACATCAACGTCGGCGGCCATTGGTGCAGAAGAAGCCACCTGCATCAGGAATTCCTTATTGTTCCGGGTCTTCTTCAGCTGCTTAATCAACAGGTCAATAGCAGCCTGCGACTCCAGCGCGGAGAGGATGCGGCGCAGCTTGTGCATAATGCGAGCCTCCTCCGTGCTGAGCAGCAGCTCATCCTTACGAGTACCCGACGGGTTGACATCCACTGCCGGGAACACGCGGCGCTCGGAGATTTTACGGTCGAGCTTCAGCTCGGCGTTACCGGTGCCCTTGAACTCCTCGAAGATGACGGTATCGCCTGCGGAGCCGGTCTCCACCATCGCGGTGGCGATGATGGTGAGGCTGCCGCCTTCCTCGATGTTTCGGGCAGCACCCAAGAAGCGCTTCGGTGGGTACAGAGCGTTGGAGTCCACACCACCGGAGAGGATTCGTCCCGATGCCGGCGAAGAGTTGTTGTACGCACGGCCAAGGCGGGTAATGGAGTCCAGCAGTACGACGACGTCCTGCCCCTGTTCCACCAGACGCTTTGCACGCTCAATAGCCAACTCGGCCACTGCCGTGTGATCTGACGGCGGGCGGTCGAAGGTAGAAGCAATAACCTCGCCACGGACACTGCGCTGCATGTCGGTGACTTCCTCCGGGCGCTCGTCGACAAGCACGACCATCATGTAGCACTCGGGGTTGTTCGTCGCGATAGCGTTCGCGATGTTCTGCAGGATCGTGGTCTTACCGGCCTTCGGCGGCGAAACGATGAGCGCACGCTGACCCTTACCAATCGGCATAATCAGGTCGATGACGCGAGTGGTGAGGATCTTCTGCTCGGTCTCCAGACGCAGGCGACGGTTCGGGTACAGCGGGGTGAGCTTAGCGAAGTTCGGCCGCTGCTTTGCCTGCTCCGGATCGATGCCGTTTACAGTTTCGACCTTGACCAGCGGGTTGTACTTGCGGCGATTACGGCCGTTGCCATGAGTGACCTGGCCCGAGCCATTCTCACGCGGCATGCGGACCTGACCAGTGACGGCGTCGCCCTTGCGCAGACCGTATTTACGAACCATTTGCGCGGACACCAGCACATCGTTAGAGCCCGGCAGGTATCCGGACGTGCGCACGAATGCGGTCTTGTTATCTAGCACATCGACGATGCCAGCCACCGGCTGGAGAACGTCATCCTCGCGGATCTCGTCCTGACCGCCGTGTCCCCCACCGTTGTTATCGCGTCCGCGACGGTCGCGGCGATTGCGACGGTTGCGGCGGTTACGGTTGCCACGACCGTCATCGTCATGGTTATTGCGGTCGTTATTGCGATTGTTGTTGCGACCGCGGCGGTTGTTGCGGTTGCCGCGGCCTTCATCGTCGTTGTCTCGATCGTGGTTGTTGCGATCGTTGCGGTTATTACGGTCGTTGCGATCACCGCGGTCATTACGATCATTACGATCGTTGCGATTGTCGTTGCGATCACCGCGGTCGTTGCCGTTATCGGAATCGTCGCGGCTATCGTTGCTGCGATCGTCCTGATTCTCCTGCTCGCGCTGACGAGCACGGTTACGACGATTTCGACGCTGCTGAGAACGGGACATCTCCTCGCGACCATCCGCGTTGGCGTCGTCTCGCTTGTCGTTGCCCTTGTCGCTCTTGTCGGCGCTCTTACTGGAACCCTTATCCGCGCTTTCCGACGGCGATTCCTTGGCATCCTTCGCCTTGGAGCCGGTATCCGCAGCCCCAGCCGCAGCCTTCTTCGCGCGAGATTTCCGAGCTGGAGCGGAACCAGCAGCCGGGGCACCATTCTTAATGGCCTCAATCAGCTCATGCTTGCGCATGGCGGAGATGCCGCGAATGCCCTTGCTGGAAGCGATTTCACGCAGTTCTGCCATTCGGAGGGCCGCAAGATTCTCTGGGCCGCCTGCCGTGGCAGTGGTGTCCGTATCGGTCACGGATGTCCTTTCATCGACCTTCCCTGCAGTCACTCTCTACAGGGGCTATGTCATTGACACTTTTTCGTTCTTACTGCCCGCCACCGCGTGTGCTCCGTCGTCGAACCTTTACCACGGGCGGAAAAATATCCGCAGCTGGCGGGAAATTATCGAAAAAGCCAGGCAAAAGGCCTCGACGTTGAAACTAAACCGAGGCATCTTGCCTACATTATTTCCGCATCTCAAACCCGAGCGTCCAGGTCGAAGATAGTTAGGAAATTTTAGGTCCACAGCACCGCAAGACTATGTAGTCGCACTACTGATTTATGTGTTTTCAATGTCACGTTGCGCCATCGCGTTGTGTGAGCAACAGCGAAGGTCAACGGCATGCGGAGTACATGAAGTAGTACGTATCTAACCGCGTATTGAAAACGACCTATTGCCCAAGGATAGTCACCAAATAGTCAGGTAGCAACACTAGTTCTCACCTGCGTTTCGCTAGGTCGCGCGGCTGCGAGTCGGTACTGTAGAGCTTATGCGCAGTACGATGCCTCATATTCCTCTCAATATCGCTCAGATTGTGGAATACGGTCGCACCATTCACGGTCGGACTCCGGTGACCTCCTGGAACAGTGACGGACCCGAGACCACCACTTTTGCCGCCATCGCCGCGCGCGCAAGTGCGCTGGCACATGCACTTCGAGATGAGCTCGGTATCGACGGCGACCAACGCATCGCTACCCTGATGTACAACTGCGCAGAACACTTCGAGGTCTTCCTCGGCGTTGCCTCTATGGGCGCAGTATTCCAGCCGCTGAACAAGCAGCTCATGCCGGATCAGATTGTGCACATTATCAATCACGCCGATGACCAGGTCATTATCGCGGACCAGACCGAGATTGAACTGCTCGCCGAAGTTCTTCCGCACTGCCCGTGCGTCCGCGCTGTCATCATTATCGGTATCGGAGATCTGTCCGACGTGGCCGAGCACCTGCCAGATGGCATCCCGTGGTACTCCTACGAATCACTCATCGACGGACGCCCTAGCCGCTTCGACTGGCCTGAGCTCGACGAAAACTCCGGTGCAGCCATGTGCTATTCGACGGGCACCGAGGGCGCACCTAAAGGTGTCGTCTACAGCCACCGCTCGCTGTACTTGCACAGCCTGAATATGCGCACCACTGACTCCTTTTCAATTTCGCACGGAAACCCGTGGCTGTGCTGTGTGCCCATTTATCACGTCCTGTCCTGGGGCGTGCCGCTGGCCTCCTTCATGTGCGGGGCATCGCTGATTTTCCCCGGCGCGGACCTCTCCGCGCCACGTCTGGCAGAAATCATCGAATCCTCAATGCCACGCGTAGCTCAGGGTGTGCCGACGCTGTGGATTAACCTCATGGCGCACTACCTCAGCAATCCTCCGAAGCGCATGAGTCTGCAGGAGATTTTCTCGGGCGGTTCCCCTGTCCCGCCTGCACTGATTCGGCTCTGGGAAGAGCGCTACGGTGTCGACGTCATCCACTTCTGGGGCATGACCGAGACTTCGCCTATCGGTACCGTGGCACGTCCTCCGTACGGCGCCTCCGGTGAGGCCCGCGAACGCTACCGTGTCAGCCAAGGGCGTTTCCCGGACATCATGCAGTTCCGCATTGTTGATGACAACGACCGCGTGCTCGACCTGCATGACCGCAACCAGGGTGAGCTGCAGGTGCGCGGCAACACGGTCACCGGAGGCTACTACAGTTCTCCGGAGGCTCAAGATGGAGGCACCGCGCACTTCTTCCGCGGTGCGGAGGTCGACGAGGCTAGCGAACAGTTCACCGAGGACGGGTGGCTCCGCACTGGCGATGTCGGCTCGATTACTCACGACGGCTATCTGACTATTCATGACCGTGCTCGCGATGTCATTCGTTCCGGTGGCGAGTGGATCTACTCTGCTCAGCTGGAGAACTTCGTAATGGAAAGCCCACAGGTACTCGAGTGCGCGATTATCGGCATGCCAGATAAAAAGTGGGGTGAGCGCCCACTGGCCATTACGGTGCTGATGCCGGAAGTTGAACCAAGCAAGGAGACCGCTGAAATGCTCCGCGATGAGCTGCGGCCAAAGCTACCAAAGTGGATGTTGCCGGAGTACTGGGCCTTCGTGGACTCAATCGATAAGACCTCAGTGGGCAAGTTCGACAAGAAAGACCTGCGCTCGCACTTGAGCGCAGGTCAGTACAGCATCGTGAAACTGAAGGGGCCGGGCGAAAAGTAGGTGGCAGGCTAAGCCACTGGCTCGGCACCTGGCCGCAGCGGCGGCTTAGCCGTCGACCACGACCTTAACCGGCTCGCCGATTCCCAGCTCCATGACCTTGATGCCAGCCTCGCGGGCATCGTCCAAGATCTTCTCATCCACTGCAGTAGTTCCCAGAACCATACAGGTCGGGCCAGCACCCGAGAGAAATGCTGCGTAGCCACGGTTGCGCAGGCGGTTGACCCACTCTGCGGTCACCGGCAGCACGTCGGAGCGGTACGGCTGGTGCAGGCGATCTCGCGTTCCCTCCCACAGCAGTTCCGGGTGGGACTGCAGCGCTGCGGTCATAACCGCAGTACGGGAGACATTGAAACGAGCGTCGACATGCGAAACATCGCTCGGCAGCACCTGACGGACTGCATTCGTGGAGGCGTGGAATGCCGGTACGAGTGCGGTAGCCTGAATGGACTCATGCACCGGAATGCTCACTGCTCGGTACTGAGGTGCGGTGCGACCATCGACAGGCTTGTCGGTCCAGCTGACCACTGCCCCGCCGAGAACGGATGCGCCGGCATTATCCGGGTGGCCCTCGAAGACCGAGGATTCCTGGATTACCTGGTCGTCGGTAAGCGGGAAGCCCGCCAGACCGTTAGCGGCAGCGACACCAGCAACAGCGGCGGCTGCGGAAGAGCCCAGACCGCGCGACTGCGGAATGGTGTTGTGGCAAATAACCTTCAGCCCCGGTGCCTCGACTCCTGCAGCGCGAAGGCCCGCGCGAATCGCGCGCACAACCAGATTAGATTCGTTGCGCGGCAGGTCAACTTCGCCCTCGCCGTGAATTTCAACGACGACACCGGACTCGATGACCTCGACCTCGACGATGTCGTAGAGCGCAACTGCCAACCCCAGGGTGTCGAAGCCCGGGCCCAAGTTCGCTGACGAACCTGCAACAGTGACGGTGACCTTCTGACCCGGGAAAAGCTCCTGTGCCATTTAGATATCCATTCCTTCGATACGAATGACGTTGTTGACGGCCAAAACCGCGTCGTTGGCGCGCAATTCGTCAACCGTTGCTTCCAAATCCTTCTCCAGTGCCTTGTGGGTCACGATGACCAGGCGAGCGCCGTTGGCGCCCTCTTCCTGGCGGACGGTGCGCAGGGAGATGTTGTGATCAGAGAAGGTACGAGCGACATCGGCAAGCACTCCGACACGATCGTCGACGTGCAGGTCGATGTGGTAGCGGGTGCGAACGTCACCGAAGTCGAGAATCGGCAGGTTAGCGTAGGTGGAATCTCCCGGTGCGCGACCACCGTGGACAATGTTGCGAGCAGCTGCAACGAGGTCACCGAGCACTGCGGAGGCGGTCGGATTACCACCAGCGCCGTTGCCGTAGAACATCAGGCGACCAGCGGCCTCGGCCTCAATGAAGACAGCGTTGAAGGACTCACGCACAGTTGCCAGCGGGTGACGACGTGGAATCAGCGCTGGGTACACGCGGGCGGAAATGGACTCCTTGCCATTTTCGTCCGTAACCCGCTCACAGGTAGCCAGCAGCTTAATGGTGCAGTCTGCGCTCTTGGCAGCTGCGATGTCGTCAGCGGTGATCTCGGTAATGCCCTCGCAGTGAACGTCATCAGCAGTCACGCGGGTGTGGAATGCCAGGCTGGCCAGAATAGCTGCCTTGGAAGCGGCATCGTGGCCCTCGACGTCTGCAGTCGGGTCGGCCTCGGCGTAACCCAGGCGGGTGGCCTCTGCCAGCATCTCGTCGTAGTCCGCACCGGTGGAGTCCATCGCATCAAGGATGAAGTTGGTAGTGCCGTTGACAATGCCCATGACCTTATTGACAGTGTCACCGGCCAGCGAACGACGGAGCGGACCGACGACCGGGATAGCTGCCGCCACAGCTGCCTCAAAGAACAGGTCGACACCCGAGGAATCAGCAGCCTCAGAGAGCTCCTCGCCGTGCGCGGCGACGAGTGCCTTGTTGGCGGTCACGACCGACTTGCCGGCACGCAGTGCCTCCAGCACAACGCGACGTGGGTAATCAATGCCGCCGATGACCTCGACTACCAGGTCAACGTCATCGCGCTGAACCAGCGAAAAAGCATCATCGGTAAGAAGATCCTGATCCACATTCGGACGCGGCTTGGTCTTGTCGCTCACAGCAATACCAACGACCTCGACCGGGCCGCCGATGCGGCGCTCGAAGTCCTCAGCCTTCTCGTTGAGCAGGCGGTAAACCTCAGTACCGACTGTGCCAAGACCTAAAATAGCGACACCAACTTTGTGGCCCTCGCCCTTTCCAGGATTATTCGTTGCGGCAGTCATCGTGGCGTTTCACACTCCAGGCTTAGTAAGTCTTGTACGGTTTCTCGTCTTAATATTTGGGTCACTTGACCATCGCATACCGACACTACTGGTGGTCGCGTCAGCATGTTGTAGCGGCTGGCCATTGCGTAACAGTATGCCCCAGTAGCAGCGAGCGCGAACAGATCACCCTCGACAATGTCGTTCGGGTAGTTCGCATCGTTAATCAGAATGTCTCCCGATTCACAGTGCTTTCCGACGACGCGGGTGGGAATCCTGGAACCGGACACCTCGCGATTAACGACGCGACCATCATAGTTCGAGCCGTAAAGCGCCGGACGAATATTGTCGCTCATGCCGCCATCGACCGATACGTAACGACGGGTCATGCCATCATCGATGGTCACATCCTTCAAAGTGCCCACTTCGTACACCGTGACCATGGACGGGCCAACGATGGCACGACCTGGTTCAACAGCCACTGCCGGAGTCGCAATGCCGATACGCTGCGCAAGCTTGTCTACGGCAGTGAGGATCTCGTCGGCAAGCGGAGCAACGTCGAGGGGCTGCTCGCCTGCGGTGTAGGCGATCCCGAAACCGCCACCGAGGTCAAGAGTGTTGAAGTGTTCCGAGATTTCAGTGCCGTGGCGTTCGACCAGCTTTTCCACCAGTGAGAACACGCGCTCGGCGGCGAGAATGAAACCGTCGGAATCGACAATCTGAGAGCCGATGTGGCAGTGGAGACCAATCAGGCGCAGATTGTCGTCCTCTTCTACGAGGTTGGCAGCTTCCAGCGCCGAACCGGACGCGAGGGAAAAGCCAAACTTCTGATCCTCATGCGCGGTAGCGATGAACTCGTGGGTGTGCGCTTCCACACCGGGCTTCACGCGGACGAGCACATCCTGCACCACGCCTGCTTCAGCCGCCACCTGGGACAGGCGACGCAGCTCCGAACGGGAGTCAAGCACAATCTTTCCCACGCCAGCGGAGATAGCATCACGCAGCTCAGCGGTGGACTTGTTATTGCCGTGGAAGGTCATGTCCTTGGCTGGGAAGCCCGCAGCCAGAGCGATAGCCATCTCGTTGCCCGAGGCGACATCGAGATGCAGCCCCTCCTCCATTACCCAGCGGGCAATGGTCTTCGACAGGAAAGCCTTGGATGCGTAGTGGACATTCTCCGCGCCGCGGAAAGCCTTGGCCATCGAGCGGCAGCGGGAGCGGAAGTCCTGCTCATCGACGACAAAAACCGGCGTGCCAAATTCCTTGGCAATGTCGACCAGGCTCACGCCGCCAATCTCCACCGAGCCGGGATTCTCTTCGTCAGCGTCCCGACGACGGGCGGTAGTTGGCCAGACATGCGCTGGTAGTTCATTAAATTGGGTGGAATCGGGTCGGGTGTAACCACCCAGTTCGAAACCATTGCCGTCGATAGGCACGAAACAGCTCTCTTTCTCCGTTACCCGGACGGAGCAACGGGGGTGTAGTTTTACGGGCGCGTTCGACTACATGCGCTCAGGTGCGGTAACACCGAGCAGCTGCAGAGCATTGGCCAGCGTCTGGCGGGTAGCCTCAGCCAGGCCGAGACGAGCACGGTGCAGCTCGGAGACCTCTTCGTCGGCCTTTGGCAGAATCTGGCAGGTGTCGTAGAAGCGGTGGAAGACACCGGCGAGCTGCTCAGCGTAACGGGCAATGCGGTGTGGTTCCCGCAGGTCAGCAGCAGACTTGATGATGGCCGGGAACTCACCGATAGTGCGGATGAGCTCACCTTCGCGGTCCTCTACCAGCAGGGAGAAGTCAGCGCCTTCGCTGGTCACACCGGTCTCTTCGGCACGGCGACCGATTGAGCACAGACGAGCGTGGCCGTACTGGACGTAGTAGACCGGGTTGTCGCTGGACTGCGAAGCCCACAGCCCCAGGTCGATATCCAGGCTGGAGTCGACGGAGGAACGGATTAGCGAGTAGCGAGCAGCATCGACACCAATGGCCTCAACCAGGTCGTCCAAGGTGACCACTGTGCCCGCACGCTTGGACATCCGGACAGCCTTGCCGTCGCGAAGCAAGTTGACCATCTGACCGATGAGCACCTCGACGCCGTCGGCGTTGTAGCCGAGCGCGGCAGCGGCGGCGCGCAGACGCGCGATGTAGCCGTGGTGATCGGCACCCAGCATGTAGATGCACAGGTTGTGGCCGCGGTCGAACTTGTTCTTAACGTATGCGATGTCACCTGCGATGTAGGCTGCGTCGCCGTCGGACTTGATGACCACGCGGTCCTTGTCGTCACCGTAATCGGTGGACTTCAGCCACCACGCGCCGTCAGCTTCGTAGAGCTTGCCGTTTTCCTTCAGGGAATTGACAGCTGCTTCCACCTGACCGGACTCGAACAGCGAGTTTTCGTGGAAGTAAACGTCGAAGTCGGTGCCGAACTCGTGCAGAGACTTCTTGATGTGCTCGAACATCATGTCCACGCCGATGGCGCGGAAGTGCTCCTGGACCTCTTCCTCAGAGCCCTCGAGTGCCTGCGGGTTCTTCTCCAGCACGGCAGCGGCGATGTCTTGGATGTACTCTCCGCCGTAGCCATCTTCCGGAGTCGGCTGGTTGCGAGCGGCTGCAACCAGGGAGTCGGAGAAGCGGTCAATCTGGCGACCGTGGTCATTGAAGTAGTACTCACGGGTGACTTTGGCACCGGTGGCGGACAGGACACGACCGAGAGCGTCACCGACTGCTGCCCAGCGAGTACCACCCAGGTGGATTGGCCCGGTCGGATTTGCGGAGACAAACTCCAGGTTCACGTCGAGGTTGGAGTTGAAGTCGGCATGACCCCACTTCTCCCCCGCTGCCAGGACGTCCTCGACGATCTTGCCCTGGGCATCGGAGGCCAGGCGGATGTTAATAAAGCCCGGGCCTGCGATGGTTGCTTCATCGATGCCCTCAGAAGCGCCGAGCGCTGTGGCAATTTCAGTTGCCAAGTCACGCGGCACCATGCCGACGCGCTTGCCCAGCTGCATGGCGATATTGGTTGCATAGTCGCCGTGCTCAGGGTTACGCGGACGCTCGACGGTCGGGTTTTCCGGCACGATAGAGACATCGGCATCGTGGGCAGTCAAAACCTCGACGGTGACTTTTCGGACTAGTACAGCAAGATCAGCAGGATTCACGATTGCCTATCCTATTAGGTCAATCGCAGTCGTGGAAACATCAGCCACCAAAAGATTGATTTGAGGGGTATCTGCAGGCCACCGCGTCCGGCTGTCCTACACCGCTTTCACGGTCCAGCCGAATTCAGGTTGAGAACAGATTTAATCCGGGGCTAGGCGTAGCATTCAGGTAGGAAATTATTGCCTTACCCCTCAACCCTTTTTGGAGCGACCGTGAAAGTAGCACTTTTCGCGACCTGCATCGGGGACATGATGTTTCCAGATGCAGTGAGTGCGACCGCCAGAGTTCTCACGCGCCTAGGATGCGATGTGGTCTTTCCACCACAACAAACCTGCTGCGGCCAAATGCACGTCAACACCGGGTACCAGAAGGAAGTCCTTCCTCAGCTGGACACCTACGCTGATGCTTTTGCAGATTCCTCGATTGATTACGTTGTCGCCCCGTCCGGTTCCTGCGCCGGCGCCGTTCGCCACCAGCATCCGATGATTGCGGGCCGTTACGGTACCCGTGCCCAAGTCCACGCGGCACAGGCCTGCGCGAACAAGACGCTGGATCTCTCCGAGTTCATCACCGATGTCGCTGGTGTGACTGACGTCGGTGCTTACTTCCCCCACTCAGTGACCTACCACTCCACCTGCCACAGCTTGCGGGTACTCAAGGTGGGTGACCGTCCGTGGCGGCTGCTCAGCGCAGTCGATGGAATCGATCTGCGCGAGCTGCCTGGCGCGGCGGAGTGCTGCGGTTTTGGCGGCACCTTCTCGGTGAAGAATGCGGAGACCTCCGCTGCAATGGTTGCCGACAAGACAGCCAATATCCGCGCTACGGAAGCGGAGTTCGTCACCGCTGGCGATGCTTCCTGCTTGCTCAATATCGGTGGCGCGTTGCGTCGCCAGGACTCTGGCGTGCACGCCATCCATATGGCCGAGATTCTGGCCTCCACCAAGGAGACCCCGTTTGATGTGCACAACCGCCAAGAGGCTTCCCTGCGAGGTGAACAGTAATGGTCGCAATTAACGTCGGCATGCCAGCCCTTCCTCCCCGCGCGCCGCACAACGTCGGGCATCTGCGCGGTACGCGCGGGTTCACGGCCGCAGCGCACGAGGAGCTCAAGAACACTCGCATGCGCGAAAATGTCGGTCATGCCACGCGTTCGATTCGTCAGAAGCGCGCGCATGTCGTAGCCGAGAAGAATGACTGGGAGCAGCTGCGGCTCGCGGGCAGCCACATCAAGCGCGATGTTATGGCGCGTCTGCCGGAACTGCTGGAGCAGTTTGAAGAGTCAGTTACGAACGCCGGCGGTCACGTCCACTGGGCGCGCGATGCCGCCGAGGCAAACCGCATCATCACGGACTTGGTGAAAGAGACCGGCGAAGAAAAGGTCGTCAAGATTAAGTCGATGGCCACACAGGAAATCGGCTTGAACGAAGCGCTTGCCGACGCCGGCATCACCGCCCGCGAAACCGACCTGGCGGAACTCATCGTTCAGCTTGCCGACGACATGCCGAGCCACATCCTGGTTCCTGCTATCCACCGCAATCGCGAAGATATCCGCGAGATCTTCCTCAATGGAATCCCCGGAGTCGACCCGGACCTGAAAGCCAATCCGGCCGATCTCGCCGAGGCATCCCGCAAGTTCCTGCGCGAGCAGTTTATGGAGGCCAAGGTTGCGATTTCCGGCGCGAACTTCGGTGTAGCCGAAACCGGCACGGTAGCCGTCGTCGAATCTGAGGGCAACGGCCGTATGTGCCTCACACTGCCGGAAACACTGATTTCGGTGATGGGTATTGAGAAGCTGCTTCCCACCTTCCAGGATCTGGAAGTCTTCTTGCAGCTACTGCCACGGTCGTCGACAGGCGAGCGTATGAATCCCTACACCTCTCTGTGGACGGGAACGACCGACGGCGACGGCCCGAAGAATTTCCACATTGTGTTGCTGGACAATGGGCGCTCGGCCACTCTTGCAGATCCGATTGGGCGTGAAGCGCTGAAGTGCATTCGCTGCTCGGCATGCCTGAATATCTGCCCTGTTTATGAGCACGTGGGCGGTCACGCTTACGGTTCGGTCTACCCGGGTCCGATTGGTGCGATTTTGTCCCCGCAGCTCACTGGCATGGATTCCTACGATGATCCGAATGCTTCGCTGCCCTATGCGTCTTCGCTGTGCGGGGCTTGCTTTGAGGTCTGCCCGGTGCGAATTGACATCCCTGCGGCACTGCTGGAGCTGCGCCACCGTAAGGTCACGGAGCACCGCCCGCCGGTGGAGGGCAAGCTGTTTGCCACGCTCGGGTTCATCATGGGCAATCAGAAGCTCTGGAATATGAGCGCAAAGATGGCCTCCCTCGCCCGCGTACTCGGTTTGAAGGACGGCGAGATTCACGCCCTGCCGCTCTTCCTTAGCGGGTGGTCCGATGTGCGTGACACGCCGGTGCCGCCGCAGAAGCCCTTCCGCTCCGTGTGGGGTTCGGAGGATCTCTCCGCTCAGTTGGCGCGTGAATCGGCGCATCAGGTACCGACCAAGATCAATGGCCAAAGCGAAAAGGAGTCCTAGCGATGACCAACTCTGGCGCCAAAAACGACATTCTCGGCCGCATCCGCAACGCGCAGAAGATTGCCTTTGAGGGCCGCGATTTAGCCTCTGACGTGGGCATTATCACCGGCGAGCCCGGCGCGCACTTCTCCGTTCCACGCGACTATGAACGAAGCTCGGAGCTGCCCCACAAGGACATCGTTTCGCTTGCCGACGAACGCATCGCCGATTACAAAGCCGATGTGCGCCGTTGTGGCAGCTCGGCAACTGAAATCAATGACGCAGTGAAGAAGGCTATTGCGGATGTTGGGGCCTCGCTGATTGGTATCCCCGAGGGCTTGGACCGCGACTGGGTTGCGGGGCTTGGCTCTGGCGAGACTGCTGAAGGGGCGACCGAAATCCGCGTCGATACCGGTTTCAACGCCCGCGAACTGGACGAACTCGATGCCATTGTCACCAGCTCTGCGGTTACCTGCGCGGAGACCGGCACCATTTTCCTGGACGGCTCCGCTACCTCCGGGCGCCGAGCCCTGACCTTGGTGCCGGATAAGCATATTTGTGTCGTCCCAGCAGAAACGATTGTCTCTGGCATTCCGGAGGCCATTTCCCGCCTGCGAGAGGTTGACCCCACGGCTCCAATCACTATGATTTCCGGGCCTTCTGCGACCTCGGATATCGAGCTTTCCCGCGTCGAAGGTGTCCACGGCCCGCGCACCTTGATTGTGATTATTGCTGGGTAGGGGCGAATACTCCCTGTTATCGCCCTGGCCAGTACCTTTTGACTGACACGAATAGCATCACCGCTACCGCCACGATTGTCACCGCAGCGGTAGCGCCAACATGGTGCCGCGGCACATTTGATGCAACTACCAGCACAATAACCAGCGCAAGGACTGCAGCCCAACCTTGTCGCGCCCTTTTATCCCATTTGAAGGCATTGTCCTCCCAGTCCGGGTCAAAGACCCCTTCCCTATTGCGGTAATCAAAAACGAACTGAACCGCGATTAGTAGCAACACACCGGGAAAAATCCACTTAGTTGTCAATCCCGCCCATGCAATGACTCCGATTAAGAACCCGAAAATGGCAGCATAGATAACTGCTTGTCCCCATACTGCACTAGGGCTTTTGGGTCTTTTCAGCGCAACTTCGGTTTCCGTCATAGATTCCAGGCTAAACCTCAAATCGAAGCTCCACAGCGGTTTCAACCAAACCTCGGAATATTGACATGACAACAATGCGTTATGGAAAATGAAACAACCTAGCTAAAGGAGCCTTCCATGAGCGCAATCATTCAAAAGTTCTCAGTAGCCGACAACCCACAGCTTCCCGGCATGGATCCCTTCCTGTTCGCGGTCCACCATTACGACCTATACCCGCAGGCCAAGGGCACAACCATGACACCAGATGCCTCGCTGCTCGGCCACAATATCGGCATGGACTTTTCCGGCAAGGACGGCTGGTCCATGTACCACGGCACAACCGTCCCCGGCTTCCCCTCCCACCCACACCGTGGATTTGAAACCATCTCCATCGTGGAGGAGGGCTTCGTCGACCACACCGATGCCGAAGGTGCACAAGCCCGCTACGGCGAAGGCGACACTCAGTGGCTGACCACCGGCGCGGGTACAGCACACGCAGAGATGTTTCCGCTTTTGCATGACGACGGCCCGAATCCCCACCACATGTTTCAGATTTGGCTGAACCTGCCGCCAGAGGGCAAGCGGGCAAAGCCACACTTCCAGATGTTCTGGGCAGAAGACACTCCGCATGTCACCGGCACTGATGACAATGGCCACGGCTACGACATAAAGGTCATCGCGGGCGCATTCGGCGATACTCAGCCGCTTGCTCCACCGCCAGAATCCTGGGCCTCCAACCCGGATTCCGATGTAGCCGTGTGGGTGCTGCGCCTGCAGCCGGGCGCACAGCTAACGTTGCCACCAACCAAACATGCCGAGACAATTCGGACTCTCTACTCTCTACGCGGCAGCCTCACTATCGAGGGCGAAACGCTGGTGCAAGAGGGCGCAGTGCTACGCTCAACCGAGGCACTGGACATTTCTGCAGGTGACGAGGGGTCCTTCGCGCTCATCCTCCAAGGCCGACCAATTGGCGCTCCCGTGTATCAGCATGGCCCGTTTGTCGCGAATAGCCGCGAAGAGCTCGTTGAAGCATTCGATGCCTACCAGCGTGGCGAGTTCGGCGCATGGCGGTTTGATTCCAACGATCCGGTTGCACCCTTTGAAGAGGGGCGCTTTGCCCGCTATCCGGACGGTACGGTTCGTCGCCCGGTCAATTAACCGGGATCCCCCGACGGGCTGCTCATGTGAAACTGTGTGAGTTTATGACACTTTCAGGTCGGTAGGTTCAGGCGGTGAATGCATCACCACTTTCGACCAGGAGAAGTAGTGAAGCAAACCCGCCGAACGAAATACAGTGCCATCAAACCCATTG